>JACIYB010000124.1 GCA_014360155.1 Syntrophomonadaceae bacterium | reverse complement strand
AGCTCCTTCGGTAGAGATGTACGCGATAACAGGGACCAATGGTAAAACGACTACAACGTCGTTGTTGCAGTATATTTTGGCTGAAGATGGAAAAAATTCAGTGTCAGGCGGCAATATTGGAGTTCCTCTTACTACGCTGGTTGACAGCATGGCTGAAGGAGTTATAGCAGTTGAAATATCGAGCTTTCAGCTGGAAACTATTAGGACCTTCAGGCCCCATATATGCGGCCTGCTTAATATAACTCCTGACCATTTGGATAGGCATAAAACCATGCAGTCTTATATAGAAGCCAAGGCGCGGATTTTTTTAAATCAAACTGCAAGTGATTACGTTATATTGAACTACGAAGACAATACAGTTAGAAATATGGCTCAAAAGTGCAGATCGCAGGTAATATTTTTTTCGGCAGGGCGAACTCTAAAAGAAGGAGTTTTCATAGAAGATAACATCATAACTGCTGCTGTTGCTGGATGTGTACAAAAAATATGCGATGTGGGCAGTATTCCCCTGAGAGGAAAACATAATCTGGAAAATGCTCTCTGTGCTGCAGCTATGGCGGTGGCAGCCGGTACAGGGCCGGAGATCATTCGCAGGGCTCTGATGGCTTTTCCTGGAGTCAGACACAGGATGGAAGAGGTATTATCCAAGGACGGGATTCTATATATTAACGATTCGAAAGCTACTAATCCGGAAAAGCATTAGAGTCGTTTGATGATCCTGTAATTCTTATCGCCGGGGGGAGGAATAAGGGGGCAGAATTTTTGCCTCTTGCTCAGGTAATAAAAAAGAGAGTTAAAGAGCTGGTATTGGTGGGAGAAGCTAGAGCAGAAATTAGAGCCGCAGTTGCGGGAGTTGGATTCGGTAATATACATGAAGCAGAGGATTTTGCTTCTGCAGTGACAAAAGCTCACGAACTTGCGGAGAAGGGTGATGTGGTTTTACTGTCGCCCGCTTGTGCAAGTTGGGATATGTTTGAGAGTTATGAACACAGGGGTGATTGCTTTTGCCAGCTGGTTCGTCATATAACCAGGGGAAATAGCTGAAGAAAGGTTGTCAAGGGGGGGCGGTGAGTGAGGTTAAAAAAAGGGCCACCTGATTTTATTTTATTTATAACCACCCTCGCTCTTTTGGGCATTGGGTTGGTCATGGTTTTCAGTTCAAGCGCCGTAACCGCCGGAGTAAAATACGGTGATGCATATTTCTTTTTTAAGCGCCAGCTGTTATGGGCAGTAATAGGTCTAATAGCTATGATAGTAATTATGAAAATTAATTACCTGAGGCTCAGAGAATTTTCTTTACCGTTGATGGCTGTTGCTGTAATTTGCCTTATTCTCGTGATAACGCCTCTTGGAATTGCAACTAAGGGGTCAACTCGCTGGCTCGGTGTGGGGATTCTCAGTTTTACTCCTTCGGAACTAGCTAAACTGGCCGTGGTTATGTTCTTAGCTAAAACGCTGGAAGTTAATATAGATAACATTAAATCATTTAAAAAAGGCATATTTCCATATTTAGCTTTATTGGCGTTCGTATGCGGGTTGATTATGGCCCAACCCGACCTGGGAACGTCTTTTGCCATTGCCGGCACTGTTTTTTGTATGCTTCTAGTAGCAGGGGCAAAATGGTCACACCTGGGAGTTATTGCAATTTCAGGTTTAGGGGCTGTAGCTGCTGCTATAGCGGTGGCTCCATATCGGATGGAGAGATTTATTGCTTTTCTTAATCCTTGGAAATTTGCGAGTGATGAAGGATTTCAAACTATTCAATCTCTTTATGCTTTAGGGTCGGGTGGACTTTTCGGCATGGGCCTGGGAAGGAGCAGGCAAAAGTTTTTTTATCTACCTGAACAGCATACCGATTTTATCTTTGCTATTCTAGGTGAGGAGCTCGGATTTTTGGGGGCCTGTTTGGTTATTGCTCTTTTTTTGTTATTTGCTTGGCGAGGTTTTAGAATTGCTATAAATGCTCCTGATAATTTTGGCAGTTTGCTGGCAGCAGGTGTTACAATAATGGTAATATTTCAGGCAGCTATCAATATAGGGGTAGTTTCGGGAACCCTTCCAGTTACTGGAATAACTCTTCCTTTTATCAGTTACGGGGGGTCATCGCTTTTATTTACGATGGCGGGAGTGGGGCTGCTGCTGAACATTTCCAGATATAGCGCCTATAAGTGAGAGGGCAGATAAGAGGCGATGGCAGTAAGACCCCCAGTGTCTGGTATAAGCGACGATTGTTCGGTTGCTGGTACCTATAAAAATCAAAGGAGGAAAAAATGAGAATTATTATCAGCGGCGGAGGGACAGGCGGGCATATTTATCCAGCTTTGGCGATTGTACAAGGCTTAAAAGAACGGGTTCCTTCGATGAAGATACTTTATGTGGGGACTGAAAGAGGCCTGGAGAGCAAAATTGTACCTGATGCTGGAATTGATTTTAAAACGATTGATATTACGGGGATAGATCGTTCATCGATGCTAAAAGCCTCCAAATCATTGGTTAAATTTCCAATTAGTTTTTTCCAAGCCTGGGATATAATTAAAAAATTCAAGCCTGATGTTGTAATAGGAACAGGGGGATATGTTTCTTTTCCGGTTGTATTGGCGGCTACTTTTTTCGCGTGTAAAACGGTAATACACGAACAAAATGCAGTACCGGGTCTTGCTAATCGCAATCTGGCCAAAAGAGTGGATTATGCTCTGCTTACATTCGAAGAAGCCAAGCAATTTATTAATGCAAAACGCGTGGTAGTTACCGGATTGCCAGTACGCAAAGAGATAATAGAAGTTAACAGGGAGAAGGCACGAGAAAACCTGGGATTTACCAGCGATAAATTCACTCTTGTAGCCTTTGGCGGAAGCCGCGGTGCTATGAGCATCAACCGGGCCATGAAAAAGGTAGTGGAAAAATATCAAAATGATGATATTCAAATAGTCTGGATTACCGGAGAATCAGCTTATGAAGGTATAAAAGCGGA
Source organism: Syntrophomonadaceae bacterium (assembly GCA_014360155.1). Taxonomy (GTDB): domain Bacteria; phylum Bacillota; class Syntrophomonadia; order Syntrophomonadales; family Syntrophomonadaceae; genus JACIYB01. The sequence goes on along the minus strand of JACIYB010000124.1, from coordinate 3,265 downwards.
GCTGGAGGAGAAAGTGCCTCCAGCTAGAATGAGACCCAAGCTGGTGTTATTGCCTTACATGTTTAACATAGAACAGGCCTTGGCAGTTGCTGATTTGGCGGTCTGCAGGGCAGGCGCCAGCACCATAAGCGAGCTCGCTATGTTAGGCTTGCCCGCTATCTTGATTCCATATCCTTATGCAGCTGAAGGCCACCAGGAAAAAAATGCAAGGGCTTTAGTTAAAAAAAATGCGGCCGATATGGTTATTGATGAGTTCCTTGATGGGGATACTCTTTATAAGAAGATTTCCGCATTAAGAAACGACCGCCAAAAGTTAAGGGAAATGGGAATTAATATACATAGAGAAGCTAGGCCTAATGCTCTTAATGATATATTGGATGTAATTCTTAAAAAATGAACCATAATGAATAGAATTTTAAACTGCCGTGTGATGGCAGGCAGAATTCCTGCTGCCTGAGCAGTACTGCAAGGCTGTGAGACAAGCAGCGGATATTCAGGTAGAATGAAACCGGCTTTTCTCTTATTCCTTATATGTTTTATGAATGTAACTGTTTTTGTTAAATTTGCATACTATGAAGTATACTTCGGTTAAAAACACTGAAAAGGAGATGAGGAAATGACTGCCTCGTCAAGACAATGGATACACATGGTAGGAATAGCTGGAGCAGGTATGAGCGGTATAGCCAGGATATTGCGCGAACGCAGCTATAAGGTTAGCGGTTCTGACTTGCAGAGCAATGATATTACCAAGAGACTCAAGGACTTAGGAATTGAAATCTATCGAGGTCATTCTTCATCGAATCTTAAAGAAGGCGTTGATTTGCTGGTTGTTTCATCTGCAGTTCCCGAAGACAACTGTGAGGTTGTGCTGGCTAGAGAACGAAACATTCCCATATTAAAGAGGGGTCAGATGCTGGCCGAGCTGGTAAAAGACAGCAAGAATATAGCAGTAGCCGGTGCTCATGGAAAGACTACCACCACATCCATGATATATGTTGCTTTTTCTGATTGCGGTCTTGATCCGACTTTTATTGTGGGAGGACAACTGCAGGGCAGCCATCTGGGCGCCAAACTGGGCGGGGGCGAATATTCAATAGTTGAAGCTGATGAAAGTGATGCTTCTTTTCTGGAACTCAAGCCTTATATTGCATTGATTACTAATATCGAAGACGATCATCTGGATTATTACAAGTCTTTCGATAATATTCAGAGTGCCTTCAAGCTGTTTCTGGAGGGGGTAAAACCTGGGGGTTTTGCTGTAGCTTATGGGGAGGATGCCTGTATTCAAAAAATTAAAAAAGAGGTTAACACTAAAATAATAACCTATGGTGAAGGTCCGTCTAATGATTATTATCTGCGAAACTGGCAGCCGAAAGGTATGGGGTCGAAGTTTGAAGTTTATAGCCAAGGGAAAAACCTCGGAGATGTTGAACTTTCAATACCCGGCAAACATAATGCTATTAATGCTGTAGCGACAATTGCTATTGCCGCGGAAATAGGACTGGATATCGAGCGCGTGAAAAAGGCTATTAAGAAATTTAAAGGGGCAAAACGCCGTTTTCAAATTATAGGCCAAAAAGGCGGTATGACTGTAGTTGACGACTATGCCCACCACCCTACGGAAATTAAGGCTACTATAAGTGCTGCTAGAGCCTGCCATAATGGGAGGATAGTGGTGATTTTTCAGCCTCATCGTTATTCACGCACCAGCTTATTGGGCAGACAGTTAGGAGAAGCTTTTGCTGGGGCAGATTTAGTTGTTATTACAGAAATATATGCTGCAGGTGAAAAATCTATTCCAGGAATAACTGGCGAAGTAGTATACAATGCTGCCAGGAATGCTGGATATAACGCTGTTTTTGTTCCGGAATTTGAGAAAATATACGATTATCTGCTTGAAAATGTCAGGGCGAACGACTTGATTATAACCATGGGTGCTGGTGATGTTTGGAAGCTGGGTTCTGTTTTGCTGGATAAACTTCCGGGGTCTGTTTTAGAGGCTTGATAATAGCGGGGGTGTTTAATTGGAAAGGTTGTTTATAAAGGGATGTGTGCCATTAAAAGGGCAGGTAACGATAAGTGGTTCCAAGAACGCTACCCTTCCTATTATGGCAGCCAGTCTCATGTCTTCAGGAGAAGTGATTTTATCAGGAGTCCCCGATTTAGAAGACGTTAATGTAATGTCAGAAGCCCTTAAAGTTCTTGGTGCCAGATTAAAGAGAGAGGATGATACTCTAATTATCGACAGCAGGAATGTACATTGTTTTGAACTCTCGGAGGATATCTCCCGTAAGATGAGGGCATCGAACTTGGTTATGGGTCCTCTTCTGGCACGTTTTAGACATGCTAAAGTTGCTTCGCCTGGAGGATGCGCTATTGGTACAAGGCCAATGGACCTGCATTTAAAGGGTTTTAGGACTTTAGGGTATGAGATTTCCGAAGAATACGGTTTTATGGAAGGAATAGGCTCATCTTGCGTCAGCGGGAAGGAGATTCTTCTTGATTTTCCAAGTGTGGGTGCAACAGAAAATATCATGATGGCGGCAACTCTAACTTCTGGCACTACGATTATAAGAAATGCTGCTCGGGAACCGGAGATTGTGGATCTGCAGAATTTTTTAAACCGTATGGGGGCTAAAATAAGAGGTGCAGGATTAGATACAATTCGTATTGAGGGGGTAGAGTCTCTGGGGGGTGTAGAACATACGGTTATACCTGACCGCATAGAGGCCGGTACTTTCATGGCAGCGGCAGCTATAAGCAGAGGCGATGTTTATGTTAAAAACATGGTATGGGAACATGTGCAACCGATAATAGCTAAGCTTAAAGAAACGGGTATAGAAATAATACCATGGAACGGCGGGGTAAGAGTAATAGGTAATAACTGTTATAATGCTGTTGACATAAAAACAATGCCTTATCCAGGTTTTCCGACCGATATGCAGGCCCAGATGATGGCCTTGTTATCCACAGTACGGGGGACTAGTATAATAGTTGAGACTATTTTTGAAAACCGTTTTATGCATGTGCAGGAACTCAGACGCATGGGAGCTGATATTAAAGTTGAAGGCAAGGTCGCGGTAATAAAGGGAAAAGGGCACTTGGAGGGGGCGTCGGTTGAAGCAACTGACTTAAGAGCCGGTGCTGCATTGATACTTGCCGGCTTGTTTGCTGAAGGGGAGACTGTTGTTGCTGGGATACAGCATATAGACCGCGGATACGAAAAAATTCACATTAAATTAAAAAATCTTGGAGCTGATATTAT
>JACIYB010000123.1 GCA_014360155.1 Syntrophomonadaceae bacterium | reverse complement strand
AAAAGTAAAATAATAATTAATACAATTAACCTTGTCCTGATACTATTAATATGCATCCCCTCCTAACATACAAAACACAGCATCTACTTATAATGCTGCTTTCTTTAAAACTCAAACATCATTGTTAATTCGTTTTATCCAAATGGATCTTTACTGTTTGGACATTGTCAAAGACAAGACCAATTAAGTGAGTACAGCCCTGTTTGCCACCGAGAAGTTCTGTGATCCTCTTTTTGTCTATTTTTGTTAATACGTTCCCTGCCAGATTAGACATATAAGCTCCCGTCTCATAGCATATCCGGTATGGACCTTGAATTATCGAGCCTTCTGCCTTTAAAATACGAAACCCTTCATCCATCTCCAGGGAATCAGATACATGGTGAAATGAGTCCATCATAGTCCCAAATACTCCATAAGAGCCAGACTCATATTTATAAAGCTGTTGGCTCTTATAACGTTCATAAAGGTTCACCTGGCGCGGAGCCTTACCAATGTATTCATCCCATCTATCATAAACGTGGTCTAAATTACTATAATAACGGCAGGCATCCTTATTCATTACCAGCCATTGATCACAATAGCTTTTCAGTGATGAATAACCCCTCTCTCTATAAAAAAATGTTTCTGCCTGTATTACCCCTGTTACCGCTTCACTGAATAAAAATTTCGCTACTTCTCCTTTAACATTCTGCAATGCGTTCTTTAAAGCACCGCCGCTGCCGAGATGAGCAATAATGCCCTTTAACTGCTCAATTGTCTCCGATTTTTCCTCCATATTAGGAGGCAGTCCCATTCTATAAAGATAAGCACCTTGAATTAAAAGGCTATAAATGTCTACTATTAGAACTGCTTTTAGCCTTTCAAAAGGATCAGCATAAAAAACTCTTGCCGCTACAGTACTTTCATCCTCTCTGGTAACATCAGTATGCCAAAACCTATTTACCAGAAGATTCACAAGCATCACCCCTTGAGTAGTTAATAATCTGCATGCAAAATCGATAAATACCGCTAAATACCAGGAAATCCCACATTCTTATTTACACGATCTTTAAGCAGTTATCTGGCAACCAGTTAGTAATGACTTCGCCGACGAGGACCTTGCATACAACACCACCTTCATAACGCTTTCCTCTAAGATGAGTATTTACTGCGACTATTATACCCTCTTTCCCGCAATATTCGTTGTCTGATACGATTAACACTCTCTGTCTAAGCATGCTAACACTCCCCATTAAGGTTAATTAAATTCCAGGTACTTTAACAAAACCGCCAAATGCTGCAAACAATATTCAAAGCAATCTATATAAACAAGTATCCAAGTATCTCGGTATAAATAATTAATTATATATAAATATAAATGCAGGGAGCATACTGCTTCAAGTATTCCCTCGAGATAACAGGATTCAGACACTGCTTCTATATGCCCGACACACAGGCATTTAGCCTGTGTGCTCAAGCAATAAAAAGATACAGGTACAAATAAGATCCAGATCAGAAATATAGACTAAGATTCGACAGCGTGCGTGTTATGCTTCACAACCGGTTTGCCCACCGGAAGTATTGTTCTGCCATACGTTGTATTAAGCATCCCTGCAGCCGCAAAATAAGTTCCTAAACTGCCAGCGATTAGCAAGGCATTGGCTGGTATTTTAGCATACCCATGATCAAGTACACCAAGGTCAATTAAGCATATAAACGGACATGCCACGCATATAGATAAAACCATCAAAACAAAGACCAGTGGACGGTCAAAAAAGGCCGGTGTCCACAGCCAGACAGTAACCCATAAAATAATCCATACCCAGCCGTCAATTCTAGCATCCAAGGCCCAACCCTGTGTGGCGGCGTAGTATTTAAACACAAAAGATAGCCCAGTAGTAAACATAAAAAAGCCGGAAAACAGCAAGAATATGTTGCCTCCAGAAAGGCTGTTTTCCTTTAATTCAATTAAACCTACCGCCAGCTGGATTACAAATCCACCTAACAGCCACAATCCCATTAGCGGTATAGCATTGCCGCTCACCTTTCCAGACAAGAGCGCATAAAAAGCAAAACATGCAACCCCAAGAGCAGCTAAGCCAGCAGGACCCGGATTTGCCCAATCTCCTCCGTGTGCAGACATTAGAATTCCTCCTTCAGCAAATTAATCGAGATACAGTTTAAAAACAGGTAACTATTATATATTCACCCCCTTAGTTTTATAATGAATGGATTCTAAAGCAATAACTTGTCTTTAGAAAGCCAAATCACAGTTCACGGTTTTAATTAAGCAAATAAATATTATTCGAATTAAAACTTAAAGTTTGAAGGGAATTACTCACTAGGTAGTTAACTCGTTATCAACTCTCTTTTTAAGATTTTGCCAGTAGGGCTCTTGGGAAGCTCTGATACAAATTCTATGAACCGAGGAACTTTGTAAGCAGCCATTCTTTGTTTACAGAAGTCAATTAACTCACTCTCTGTTATACTAGCTTCATCCCTCAATCGCACAAACGCCTTAGGAACTTCATTGTAAAATGGGTCTCTTTGCCCTATTACGGCTACCTCTGCCACCATGGGGTGCTGGTATAAAATATCTTCTACTTCCCGCGGATAAACGTTATAGCCGCCAGAGATAATCATTTCTTTTAAGCGATCCACAATATATAGATATCCATCCTCATCGAGTTTTCCTATATCACCGGTGCGATACCACCCATCGTAAAATGCATCCCGAGTGGCTTCGGGCATTTCCCAATAACCTCTAAAAATGCCTGGCCCTTTGACTACAATTTCGCCGATTTCCCCTGTGGGTAGTTCCTTCCCTGCTTTATCTACCACTTTGACCTGAATTCCGTAGGCTGGTTGACCCGCAGAGCCCTTCTTTTCGTGCCCAAGGCGATTATAACTTACAATAGAGCTTGTTTCGGTAGCACCATAGAGTTCGATAAATCCAACACCAAACTTTTGTTTTATTTCTTCTATGTATTGAACCGGCATTGCAGCACCAGCACTATAAACCAATCTCAATGAACGAAGATCATATTTATTTTTTTTGAATTCCTCCAACATATAAATAAACATGGTAGGTACTCCTGTAAAATGGGTAATTCTGTAACGTGATATCAACTCCAATGTCCTTCTGGGACTGAAGTGCTGCATGGTTACTACCCCAGCACCAACTTTGAAAGGTCCGATTACGGACAAAACGAAGCATATATGGCAAAAAGGAGCACCGGTGAGCAATAGGTCTTTATCATTAATGTACAAAGCGATTGAGCTCAATGCCCCTATAGCCTCAAGGTTATTGTGGGTGAGCATGACCCCTTTGGGATTACCTGAAGTACCTGAAGTATAAACCAGACAAGCTAGATCTTCAGGGTCACATTCAACAGGATCTAAGTGGCTGGAGGCATTTGATATCAGAGAATGAAAATTCAAGCAATTGGGGGCATCTTCCCCTACTGCTATAATATTTTCTAGATAGGGAAACCTGTCTTTAACAGGTAATAAGTATTTTTTAATCTCCTCTGAGGCGCCGATTAAAATTTTCGTCCGCGAGTTATTTAGGATATAAGATATTTCGTCTGTCCTAAATAAAATGTTAAAAGGCAAAATAACCGCTCCGACCCTGGTCACCGCAAAATAAGAAATAATAAATTCTGGCCAATTCGGCAGGTACAATGATACAACATCACCCTTTTTTACCCCGATATACTTCAAGGCATTACTGAATTTGTTAATAATTTGGTCAAGCTCCAGCCAAGTAAAAGTCATTCCATCCTCACCGCAGATAAGAGCTTTCTCGTGGGGTTGAATATAAGCATTTTTTGTTATGATGCTTGAAATATTTGAAATATCCATTATTAAATCACCTCAATTTACTGAATAGGCATTATGAGCAGTGCTTTCGATTGTTTGCCGCCGAGCTACACCTGCTTATCTCGAAGCCCTATCTAACGTAACCACTCAGAAATTCTCCGGTTTATAAAAGCGAGTAGCAAAACCCATGCCAGTTCTGGTTTAATTTGAATATAATCCGAATTTCTGCTGTTCTTGCACTGAACCACCGCTTTTCAAGAAGACACACTTATAAAGTCTTAAAACAGCGAACAGCCATTTTGGGTTAAGAATGATGCTAAAAATCTACTGTAAGCAGTTGCATTTTTATTACAATGTACCTTTAATACAACACTCGATAATTTGAGAACATTGATCGACTTTGAAAATTAGCCTCTAAATATTCCATTCTATACCTGCATATCTACCCTGGGACTGAAGCGGGAGAAGCAAAGATGGTTGATTGCAGCTCTCGAATATCGGCGCATTACCACTAAATTTGGAGGTGGATTTAGGTAAAAGAGGATGATAGACTAAAAAGAGGCAGATATTCTTAATATTGGTGTAATTTTAAGATGAAAGAGGTGTTTTTATGTATTTTAAGCTTTCGGAAGAGCAGGAACTTATAAGGTCAAATGTCCATGAATTCGCTTTAAAGCATATCGAACCCATAGCTGCGGAAATCGATGCCAACAGCAGGTACCCTGCCGAAATATTTGAGAAACTAGGAGAGCTTGGCATGATGGGGATTTCTTATCCGGCGGAGTACGGCGGAGGCGGAACGGAATTCCTTACTACCATGATCGTTACCGAAGAATTGTCCCGCTTCTGTGCCAGCACCGGTTTTCTCCACGGATACAGTTTCGGCTTAGTCGGACATCCCATACTCACTTTCGGCAATGAAGAACAGAAAAAAAAGTGGATGCCTGGTTTAGCGACCGGCAAGTTTGTGGGAGCCTTTGCATTGACTGAGCCCGGAGCAGGAACTGATGTAAGAGCAGCCACTAGTTCAGCGGTAAAAAACGGCGATAGTTATATCTTGAACGGAACCAAGACTTTCATTACCAATGCAAGTTTGGCGGATGTCTTCGTGGCTTTTGCCTACACCGACCGCTCAGCCGGAGTAAAAGGAATGAGCTGTTTCCTGATCCCCAAAGGAAGCCCGGGACTTATTGTAGGCGAACATTTTGATAAGATGGGGGTTCGCGGCTCCTATACCTCTGAAGTTGTGTTCAAAGACTGCATCGTACCCGCTGACTGCCTGCTTGGCAAGGAAGGAGACGGTTTCAAGATCGCCATGAGCGCTCTTGATGTTGGCCGCATAGGCATCGCTGCCATGTCCACCGGCATAGCTCAGGCCTGTTTAGATGAATCAGTCAGGTATTCAAAGGAGCGGGTTCAGTTCAATAAGCCTATTGCCAGCCAACAGGCTATTCAGTGGTTTATCGCCAACATGTCCACTGATGTTGACGCAGCCCGCTTCATGTATATGTATGCCGCCTGGCTGAAAGACCAGGGCAAACCATTTAGTCTGGCGGCTTCTAAGGCCAAGCTGTTCTGTTCAGAATGTGCAGCCCGGCATACTACAAAAGCCGTGCAGATTCAAGGCGGCTACGGCTTTATGAAAGGAGCAAAGGTCGAACGTCTCTACCGCGATGTCAAGTTAGCCGAGATCGGTGAAGGTACATCTGAAGCTCAACGTATGATTATTGCAGGTGCAGCTCTCCGCTAGATCTTACCCGCATTATTGTAATTGACAATCAACAAGCCATCCGGCAATTACCGGATGGCTTGTTGGTTGTCAACAGAACCTGATTGTCCTGCCTCCTATTAGCCTTTTTTCTTGACCAGCATGGTGGAGGTGTACTCGATCACCTGTTCATTGCGCTGATTGTAGGTTTTGTTTTTGTATACAAATAAGTTCATCTCGGGATTTTTGGTGGGACGGAAATCAACTACCTCCGCATCTGCTCTAAGGGTATCACCAAAAAGAACCGGAGTAGTAATTTTCACGTTATCTATGCCAACGTAAGCATAGATTTCATATCCATTGTTCTCTAAAAGCTCGGCTATTGTGTCTGCATTATGTACCAGACCGTCTGCAACAACGAATATAACTGGAGCAGCAAGCGAACGCTCCTTAAACCAAGTTCCCTTGGCATACTCCGAATTGCTGTGAACAGCCATATTGAACCAGGTTAGCTGGTGTAAGATGGAAAAATCACCCACATCCAGTGTCCGACTAACCCTGCAAGGAATTTTGGTGCCAGCAACAAGACCCCCATTACTCATAATTTAATTCCCCCTCATCTTTTTTTATATTATTTATCTCCCCTCCCCCATAGGGAATTGCAGATCGCACCAAAAAATATATTTATATCTATCGGATATTAACGCCGATAACAAGAAGACCTGGAATTTTACTTTA
>JACIYB010000122.1:5226-6266 GCA_014360155.1 Syntrophomonadaceae bacterium | reverse complement strand
TTTATACCTGTCAGGCTTATATTTCTCCTGCGGAATTTATTCAGAGAAATCCTGAACGCTCGGAGTTTTTTTTAAAAAAAATAAAAAAAGCGGTAAAAGAAACTCGAGGAGAAATTATGTTTTTTGAAGGGCAGCCGATTGATGCCTTGTACCATTCTACCTGTGGAGGGAGGACAGAGAGTGCTGCAGATATCTGGGGGCAGGATATTCCTTATTTGCGCTCAGTCGACTGTGAATATTGTTCAGGGACCAAGTACTATTCCACCTTGCAGGTTTTTTCTGTTCAGGATATTAACCGTTTGTTGGGGGAAAATGGCAGCAGCGAAATAAGCGTGAGGGTTATTGAAAAAACTGACAGCGGGCGGTTAAAAAAACTAGAAGTAAACGGGCATCTGCTTTCTGGAGAAAAGTTCCGCAAGATGCTGGATTTGCCTTCCACCTTTTGTAATTTCAAAATAGACAACGATAATCTTGTCATAAATAGCCGGGGTTATGGTCATGGGGTGGGAATGTGTCAATATGGAGCCAACGGTATGGCAAAAGAAGGTAAAACTTATAAAGACATCCTGAAAAAATATTACCAAAATTTCGAATTTGTTAAATTGGACTACTGAGTTCTTGACTGCCAGCCTCCTGAATATATTTTTAATAATTTCAACAGGAGGAGGCAGGTTATGCAGAATTATATAAGGAAGAGAGCAGTTTTAGTTGGACAACATATACTGAAGAATTCAAGCACTGTTAGACAGACGGCTGAAGTTTTTGGCATAAGCAAAAGTACGGTTCATAAGGACGTTTCAGAGAGATTGCCGCGTATAAATAAAGAATTGGCAGGCCAGGTTAAAATTATTCTTGAAAAAAACAAGGCTGAAAGACATATCAGGGGCGGGGAGGCAACCAGGCAAAAGTATGCAGCTATAAAAAACAAATAGCATTAAAATGACATAGTAGTTAAAATAATGATATAGTATTTTATATGTAAAAATTACTTATAGGGAGGCCCCCATGTTTTACGGAGAAGATATAGGAATTGATTTAGG
>JACIYB010000122.1:0-5216 GCA_014360155.1 Syntrophomonadaceae bacterium | reverse complement strand
GCTAGTGTATTGGTGTTTAGAAAAGGTAAAGGGATAGTGCTCCATGAACCATCTGTAGTTGCCATTGACAAAAACACTAATAAAGTTATTGCTGTAGGCGAAGAAGCTAGGCAGATGCTGGGAAGAACGCCTGGACATATAGTAGCTGTACGGCCGCTGAAAGAAGGAGTAATAGCTGATTACGATACGACGGAAAAAATGCTGAGCTATTTTATAAGAAAGGTCGTGGGGAGAAGGTTATTTTTTAAACCGCGTGTAGTTGTATGCATACCTACCGGTGCAACTGATGTCGAAGAGAGGGCGGTAAGGCAGGCTACCTTGGCGTCTGGGGCGAGACAGGCTTTTATTGTTGAAGAACCTCTAGCGGCGGCCCTTGGTGCGGGAATAAATATTTCTGAAGCTACAGGGAGTATGGTGGTAGATGTTGGTGGAGGAACATCAGATATAGCAGTCCTTTCATTGGGAGGAATTGTATGCAACTCCTCGCTTAGGGTAGGAGGGGACAAGTTTGATGAAGCTATTATTCGCTATGTCCGCAGAGAATATAATTTGATGATAGGGGAGCGTACAGCAGAAGAAATAAAGATAAGGGTAGGCACGGCTTATGTGACAGAGACCAGCAAAAACAGAACGATGGATGTTAGGGGACGTGATTTATTGACAGGGCTGCCGAAAACGATCAGCATAAGTTCTTATGAAAGCTGGGAAGCTCTGCAGGAGCCGGTTCAAGCGGTTGTCGAAGGGGTTAAGAAAGTGTTGGAAATTACTCCCCCCGAGCTGGCGGCTGACATTGTAGACAATGGGATAGTCATGACCGGTGGAGGGTCACTGTTAAACGGCCTCGATGTGCTTCTATCCAAAGAAACGAATTTACCGATACATATTGCTGATGATGCAATATCATGTGTAGCAATGGGCACAGGTAAAGTACTGAACGAGCTTTCAGTTCTTAACAATAATATTAGAGGTCAAGGCGCTAGAAGGGTGCTTTAAAAAATATGTGCTTCTTTTCTTACCCGGTTTTAAATTCTAAAGAGATGGTTGAAAATCTTCGATATAGTGACAAGAGAAAAGTTAATATTTGGAGGGGAGCAGTTTGATCAGGGGTTTATACACAGCAGCTTCAGGTATGATGTTGCAAATGGTGAGACAGGATGTAACAGCTAACAACCTGGCTAATGTAAGTTCAAGCGGGTACAAAAAGGACAATATTATTGCCGGTGCATTTTCAGAAATGCTTTTGAATCGTTGGGGTGAGAACCAGGAGATTGGCGGTCGCATTGTAAAAAAGCCGGCGGCAAAAATTGGGCGGATAGGGACAGGTGCTGGTGTGGTTGATATATTTACTGATTTTAGTATTGGGAATTTAACGAAAACCGATAACTCAACTGACTTGGCGATTGGCAAGCCAGACGGGTATTTTGCAGTAGAAACCCCTGAGGGAGAGAAATTTACCCGCAGTGGAGAATTTAAATTAGACTACGACGGTTTGCTGACTACTAACCAGGGGTATCCGGTATTGGATTATTATAATAACTATATTTATATTGATGGTGAATTCACAGTGGACAGTGCGGGAAATATAATATTAGACGGGGAACCCGTTACTAGGCTTAGAATCGTTGGTTTCGAAAATCCCCGTAATCTCACGAAGTCAGGTGACAACTTGTTTAGCTCGGATGAGGAAGGCTTCCTTTTGGAAAATCCGGAAATAGTGCAGGGTTATGTTGAAAAATCTAATGTAAACGCTGTAAAAGAAATGGTTACTCTCATCAGCGTAGTCAGGGCTTATGAATCGCTGCAGAAAGTGGTACAGGCAGAAGATGAAACTGTAAAAGTCGCTGTTGACCAAGTGGGCAGTGTGCTTTAAAGGCTTGAGTTCCCGCCTGCAGGCGGGTTTTTTTATTTTAAGGAGGAAAAATTTGACTCATGATCTAATTTAAATAATTAAAAACCGCAAACCTGGATTGCGACTTTAAATCTTTATAGGGTTAAGTGGAGGGGTACATGTCTGGTAAGCAATGGGGAAAAGCTAGTATACTAGGTTGCTTTGTTGACCTTGTTAATATGGAACAGGCTTTAAGAACAGTCGAGGATATGATTGGAGATGGTGTTCCTTGCCAAGTAATAACCCTGAACGCAGAACTTGTCTATAATGCTTACCACAACCGGTATCTGCAGGAAATAATTAATTCAGCTCGGCTGGTTACGCCGGATGGTGTTGGTATAGTATGGGCAGCACGTAGATTAGGCTACAGGGTAGAGGAACGAGTTACCGGAATTGATATGTTTTATAATTTATGTAAGCTGGCGGCTGAGAAAGGCTGGGGTGTTTATTTCTTGGGCGCTGCTCCTGGAGTGGCCAAAAAGGCGGGAGAAAAGCTGGCTTCAATGTATCCCGGCCTGAATATAAGCGGGAACCATCACGGTTTTTTTAATGATGAAGAGAATAAGGCTATTATAGATGAAATAAAGAGTAAGTCTCCGGAATTGCTTTTTGTAGCTATGGGGGCTCCTAAACAAGAGTACTGGATAAACAGGATGAAAGATGAATTAGGTGTACCAGTATGTATGGGTGTAGGGGGGAGCTTCGATGTCGTAGCTGGAATAAAAAAGAGGGCTCCTAATTTTATTATCAAATTAAACCTAGAATGGTTTTACAGGCTGATAACAGAGCCCGTGCGATTTAAGAGGCAACTGGCCTTACCCAAGTTTGTATTATTGATATTAAAACAAAAATACCTGCGACGTAAGAGGGAAGACGTTAAACGTGAGGGGTAAAAGGTTAGAGGCTAGATGCTAGGTATAAGACGGGAAGTTGCAATGTGCTCTTTACTTCTCATGATTCGCGTCTAGCAGCTACTTTTTACGTTTAACATCTAACGTCTCACGTCTCGCATTTCATTAAGGAGGGTTTATGTGGGAAACGACAAGGTTTTTGCTTTGGATATAGGTACGAGAAAAATTGTGGGGTTGGTAATGCAAAAAAAGGCTGCCAATTATCATGTCTTGGGCAGTGAAATGATTGAACACAAAACCCGGGCAATGTTGGACGGCCAGATTCATGATGTAGAAGCTGTAGCTGGAACTATACTGCAGATAAAATCAGCTCTGGAAAATAAATTGCAGATGCGCTTGAATTCAGCAGCAGTAGCTGCAGCCGGGCGTGCTCTTAAAACTGCCAGGGGCAGTGCCCGAAAAAATCGGACGCTTTTGTATGAAATTAGTCGTGAGGAAGTAAGGGCACTGGAAATTGAGGCCGTGCAGCAAGCTCAATATTTGCTGGCCCAAGAGGAAATGAAAAGTAAGGAAAAAAACAGCTATTTTTGTGTAGGGTATAGTGTAAGCCGTTATTATATGGAAAATCAGGAAATCGGTAATCTAGTAGGGCACGTAGCTTCTGAGATAGCAGCAGAGGTTATCGCGACTTTTCTTCCTCGGGTAGTAGTTGATAGCCTGTTTTCGGCCTTGAAAAAAGCGGGTTTGGAAATTTACAGCTTGACCCTGGAGCCTATAGCAGCCCTTTCTTTAGCTATTTCTCCCAGTATGAGACTGCTGAATCTGGCTTTGGTAGATATTGGAGCTGGGACATCGGATATTGCTGTAGTGAAAGACAGGAATATTTTTGCCTATGCTATGGTTCCTTTTGGGGGAGACGAATTGACTGAATCCATCGCTTCTCATTATTTGCTTGATTTTAACAGTGCGGAAATTGTTAAAAGACGTTTGCTGAGCGATGAGGAAATAGATGTTGTGGACGTTCTTGGAAATAAATTGCAGCTTTCTTCTGAAGAAATTAAACAGAGCTTAATGCCCATGATTAATGAGTTGGCGGAGAAGGTTAGCCTGAACATATTGGAGATCAACCAAAAGGCTCCTGACGCTGTAATCTGTGTAGGCGGTGGGAGCATGACCCCTTCTCTGACTGGCTGTATTGCAGACAAATTAGGTATTCCAGTAAACAGGGTAGGGCTGCGGACTCCAGAAAGCTTTGAGGATATAGAGGTTGAAGCTGCGCATCTGAAGGGACCTCAGGGAGTTACTCCTCTGGGGATAGCTTACAATTCATTAATAAACTTACCGGTTCCCTTTATCAAAGTGACGGTAAATAAACGGGAACTGGCCCTTTGGAATGTAGGAGAGATAAGTGTAGCTAATGCCCTTTTAAATTCGGGAATTCTCTTGGCGGATATTTATGGTAAACCGGGGATGGGGAAAACTGTTGAAATTAATGGCTGTATAAAGGTTATAAAGGGAGAGATGGGAAGTCCGCCGCTAGTAAAGGTTAATGGGGAACAGGCTTCTCTAGAAACTATCCTTAAAGACGGAGATGAGATAGAGTTTCACAAGGGACAGGATGGAAAGGATGCCTGCATAACTGTAAAAGATCTTATTTCGTCATTCCCGGATTATGTTGTCGTAAATGGAGAAAATATTCAACTGCAGCCAACAGTTACAGTCAACGGGACAGCGTGTGATTTTGATACTGAGGTGCCGGATCGTGCCCGGGTAGAGTTTAGGCCTGTTAGTACCCTTAAAGATGTATTAAAAATAGCAGGGGTTTCTGACTACTTGTTGGAGAGCAAGAACTACCATTATTATCTTGACGGGGAAAAAAAAGAATTGGAATGGATACCTATAACAGTAAAGGTGAATGGAGAAAAGGCTTACTTAGACCAAAAAGTTAAATCTGGTACGGAAATTTCATATACTATCGGAAAGGAATATCCTCGTATAAAGGACTTAAATCTGGATGATTATTTGGATTTAAAGGTTAAGGTTAACGGTAAGGAAGTATGTATAAGAGGAAAAGGTGCTTTAATTAAAATGAACGAAGAGATTGTAACGCCGGATGAGGTGCTGAAGGACGGTGCCAGTATTGTACTGGATAAAAATAGAAGCACGGCAATATTGAGTGATATATTTCAGGTAATTGAGATAGAACCGGCTGCCTCGGGTAAGTTGACGATAAAATTAAATGGCGAACCGGCGGGTTTTACTACGCCAATAAATAATAACAGCAATATCGAGCTGCTTTGGGAAAGATAAACTTATATAAATGTGATTCCACTGCAAAAACCCTAAGTTAGCCTGTTTAAATGTATAAATATGTAGGAGCCTGTTGACGGAGCATGGAAGCAACACCCCGCGAAGGTGAAGCGACGAAAGGGGGCGAGCCCCAAGGAGGGGGCGAGAGGGATATTGAGCACGGATGC
>JACIYB010000121.1 GCA_014360155.1 Syntrophomonadaceae bacterium | reverse complement strand
CGGGAGCGAGGTTCAGCGCCTTGTTAGAGCGCTGATTGCAAAGGAAAGAACATGGCACTTTTGAACAAGCAACGGGCGGCACAGATGGGGTTTAGCAGCGACAAGCGCAAACGGCGTCGGCAGCATAGAAACGCGGCCAAGAACCTGCTCGGAAGCGGCGGAATCTTCAACGGGTTCTCTGCACCGGGGAGCGGATTTTGGGAAATTGCACAGTGGCATAAGGGCCAAGCCCGTGCGCTCTAACGAACAGAGTTAAGGGGCGGGCCGCTTTTGGCCCGTCCCGCTTGAACGCCGTGTTAGGCACGGCACACAAAGGAGAAGCAAATGAAAAAGCAGCAAGGTTTTACAGTGATTGAACTGGTGATTTTGTTTGTGGCCGTGTTTGGGATTGGTGGATGGGTTTGGAACGCTGCAAAGCTGGCGTCGTGCGACTTTGAATCGAACTATAAGTGCGAGGCGATTCATGGCGCTGGGCTGGTTGTTCCTCCGCTGTCGATTGTGACCGTGTGGTTTGATGATGATGGGGCCTAACTAATATTAGGCCACTGCAAATAAATTACCCAATTAATTGAAAAGTGCTATACTGAATTATGAACACAAAGGCGGATATCAGAATTAGTGTAAGACGGGGTGATGGAGCTACACGCAAAATAGAGCTTATCGCCTTGCCTTTCGGCAATAAATATTGGGTAAGGTTAGATGGGAAAAAGTCCGTCAAAACTGATGTGACAACCATAACAGAAGTCACCCACCGGCTGCGTGAGTGGCTTTGCAAAAAGGAGAACTAACATGCAAAATCCGGCACGATTTTTCGCAGATGAGAAAGGAGCAAAGGCTCGTGAGGATCGGCTTGAAGAAATGGCAGAGCGCGAAGCCGCAGAATATTTCGATGATTGTGAGACTGGCGACAACACGGAATGGGCGCATTACAATATCGACGAGTCCGCCGATGCGCTACAGGCCATCTGGCGCGTGCTGGAGATGGACGAGGAACCGCTGGAGCGCGTGGCGCTGGCAAGGGAAATTTGCCGGGGTGTAATGCGCCATGCAGCCATTTCTCACGGTAGCCAGGTGGTGGCTAACCGGCACAGCTTAAAAACGAGTGCCGAGCAGACCATGCGTAATTTCGACAACGCTATTAACGAATTGAAGGGCGCGAAATGACCAACCAAACCATAGCCGACTCCGCCATCTACCAGCACACGGTCGCGCAGGCTGAGAAGTACAAGGAGCAGCGGGATGAGTTGCTAAATGCGCTTAAAGAAGCAGACGGCTTCATGGTGAACGTGAAGTCAAACGATGGAACGGTAAGCGGTTACAACGCGCGGTGCGCACACCAGAAAATTAGGTTGGCAATACACTCATTGGAGCAATCACTATGAAAGACCACGCACAAGCATTGCGCCAGCAGATCATCCGGGGCGAGAAACAGACCGTTGCCCACAAGAGCCACGAGCAGAAGCTTGCCGAAGCGATGGACTGGCTGGGCAAGAAGTGGTGTCTGCATTCGCAGAGCACGCTGAAATATCGGGGGGTAAAGTAAAATGAATATTTTCCAAAAAATAAATGCAGTACGCAAGTTAATCCCATATATCCAGAAGGACAGGTCTGTCTCGACGGGCGGTGGATCGTACCAAGCAGTTTCGCATGATCAAGTTACGGCAATGGTTCGTCCTGCAATGATTAAGCATGGAATTGTCTGTTATCCGGTACTCGTCGAAAGCCGTATGAATCCGCCCGCAGACGGCGCGAAACAATCCCGGTATGAGGCTACCTATGATTTCCACTTCGTGAACGATAAAGACCCCGCCGATAGGTTTATTATTCGTATCCAGGCGCATGCCATGGACAGTGCCGACAAAGCACCAGGGAAGGCTTTGAGCTATGCGAAAAAATACGCAATTCTAAAACTCATGGAGATTGAGACCGGCGAATCAGATGAGAGCCGTTATCAACCGGAAGATGATTTCCCAATCGAAGATCACCTGGCCGCAATCGAGTCCTCGCCTGACATGGACACGCTGAAAACGATTTTTGCCTCGTCCTACACGGCAGCGGGGAAAAACGCGGTGGCACAGAAAACGATCATTGCGGCCAAGAACGCGAGGAAGGCTGTGCTTGCGAAGGGGTCAGAAAATGCCGGGTGAGCTTATTCAGGGTACGGATGAGTGGAAAGCGGCTCGTCTTGGAAAACTCACCGCCTCGCGCATGGCGGACGTGCTTGCCACCACGAAAACAGGCCCATCCGCCAGCCGCAAGAACTACATAGCTCAACTCGTTGCCGAGCGACTTGCTGGCGTTCCTGCTGAATCGTACTCGAGTGGGGCGATGGCCTGGGGCGTGGAGAACGAGCCATTTGCCCGCGCTGCCTATGAAATCAAAACGGACTGCATGGTTGAGCAAATCGGATTTGTGGATCACCCGACTATCGCAATGGCCGGCATGTCGCCAGATGGTTTGGTAGGGGAAGACGGTCTGATAGAGATAAAAGCACCCAATACCGCCACCCATATAGATTACCTGCTCGGCAGGGTTCCGCCACCAAAATACATCCCTCAGATGGCATGGCAGATGGCGTGCAGCGGGCGCAAGTGGTGCGATTTCGTTAGCTTCGATCCGCGGATGCCGGACAACCTGCAATTATTCGTCATCCGATATGTACCTGAACCTGGGTATATCGCAGCCATAGAAGCGGAGGCGGTCGTTTTTTTAGGCGAGGTAGCCGACATGGTTGAAAAATTGAGGGCATTGAAATGACAAGCAAACGCTGCTATATATGCGGAGAAGAAAAGCCGCTTGAAGAATTTGGAAAACGATCCAGTGCGCTAGACGGGCGACGCGGTGATTGCCTAGAATGCCGCAAGGCGCGTGGCTACAAGATCACGCCATCAAAGAAGGCAGAAGCCGCCGAGGTGCTTCGAAAGCAACGTCTAGTGCTTGATGCGATTGGAACGGGCAGGATGATGATGGCTGACATTCTGGCGCATATCGGCGATCAGGGTGTTTCATTCAACACCATAGGCTACATGATACGGCGTGGTATGTTAATTGCACATGCGACCGACAAACGAACGGCGCACTGTAATATCCTATATGAGTATTCAGTTGCGACAGGAGAGCCAGACAAACCCGCCGAAGCCAAGCGATTTTTGCTCGACGAGGTATGGCCGTTACCGTTCCCGTTGCCGGTCGGCGTTGTTTCTCGGCGGAATTATCTGAAGTAACGATGGGCGAATATACTGACATTTTTCACCACCGATAAACCGCGCCAAATCCGATGAAACCATCCGCCCGAACTGGCCCATTGATCGGTTGGTCTATTGAAGCGATGGCCTGAATGCGGACGGATTTGATCTGGATCAAGTTCTGGCGGATTTCGGCACGGACGGTTGATGCGCCCGCCTTGACGCCATAGTACATTCCGACCTCGCCGTGTGAGTCGATAGCCAGCCAAGGGAGAGGTTCTTGCTTGACGTAAGTCTTTGACTTACCCGTTTCGGTGTCTAGAACAGTAGTAACGGTTTGCGGGTGTTCATCGGCGCTGATTCGGCTCGACTGGATGGGTTGGAGAGGTTTGCGTAGCAGTTGCAGTTGCAGACTGAAGCTATTTCGCCGCCACGTCCTTGACCTTTTCGTAGGTTCGTAGTGCACCGAGCCCGAGCATTCCCATAAGAACCGGCAGCATTTCGGATAAGTCGGCCGGGCTTATGGGAAGTGCGATTCCAGCGAGCGCCAATCCGGCTTTCGTTATCGGCAAGCCAATCCAATTCCACGCACAGGCCGATCCACACACCCACCCAATAAACGGCCGCCAGCCTGATACGAAAACATTCGGATTTTTCGCTTCCTCGCTGTTGATCGCCAGTTGTCCCTGGACAAGCGTCACTGCTGCAACCAGTTTCTGTTTCTCGGCTTCGGATTTATCCGGCCAGATTTTGTTGATTACCGTATTGGCCAGATCCGACACTGCCCCTAATCCTGTGATATCCATATCAGCCCACCTCATTTCTCAGTGATCGTATCCTATTTTTCCAACCGCTAATAAACCTAACTTGTGTCGGATCTTTTTCTACAATATCCTCATAAAAATCCAATCGACGATCAAGATACGCGTTGATCGTCGCCTCTTCGTCGTTTGCCGCCAGTAGCCGCATGGTTTCCTTGCCTATCACCCCATCGTCGCTCGCGCCGACCGCCAATTGCAGAAACTTTATCGCCCTGCGGACACCATGATTAACTGCGGCATCGAAATGGACGATACCCAGCGCTTCGGGTAGTTTTCCACACTGGGCGGGGTTCCAGTATTGGGTCAGGTAAATGGCGGCAACTTCTGCGTCTTCGATATCGGCAACTGAGCGTATAGGTAATGCGTGAGATCGGCGCCAAGCATCGTAGACCTTTTGGGTAATACCTTTGTTCGTCGCGCCTCCCCGATCGGCCTTGTCATTCACATAGCCGCCCTCCCTGACCAGTACAGTGTGCAATGCGCGTTCGAAGCTCATTTTAAGTGATCTCTCAAATATCCCAACAATCCGGCGCCAAGCAAAGTCACCAGCCCTACAATAAAACTCAGAATCAGCGATCCTGCGATTTTATCTTCGATTGCTTTTCGTCTCTCCATGCGTTCGGCTCGTTCTTGCAGCAACATGGCGATGAATTCGTGCTGCTCAGCGTGTATTTCCGGATCAATCCAAATTGCATGATGCTCTTTCATGCCAGCGACCAAAAGCCTGGAAATTTTATTCAGCTCATCATCTGTCATCACGATTAATTTCCCCACGCGACAACGGTGCTCGCTGCGCCATTGACATACATTGAAACAGCGTGTGAAGTCGCTGCGCCGTCAATCATTATGCCAGGGCCACGGATTACGCCGCCATCAAGCACGGTATCACCCTGTTGATTGCCCAGCCCGTCAGGCTGTCTGATAATGATTTGGCTGGTCGTAGCGCATACGCCTTTAAGTTCGGTGCGCCCACCTAGGTCAAGCGATGATTGAATAGCCGGGCCATCTTCTATTCCGCCGCACTCGACAAGCCCGGCGTGGGCGTTAAACGACAACAGGAACAAAATTAGGTATTTCATATAGATGTCAGCTCCATGGAAATGTGGTGTAATTTTGTCGCAGCGGTCGCGCTTGTGACGCACCTGATAGCAATCTTGTCTCCCGGTGCAACCGTAACCGTATTGGTTGTATCGTTGGCGGACGTATTTGGGTCACTAATGGTGCAAGTAAGCGTTTGCGCCGCGCCATTTTTAAATAATGTATACGCAAATGATTGACCAGCGCCAGGGGCGCCGCTTGAATTTGCATACATATTTTTTAGCGTGCCGGGAACCGACACAGCAAATTCCGCGTCGCCAATAGCGGCGTAACTAGCACCCGAATCAAGGTATTCTGTTTTGTCGGCGGCGATGCCGTTGCTTTTGGCTACTATATTTGAACGATATTGTACTCCCAGCGTGGCCCGCGCCGTTACTGCATCGGCGTCGTCCAACACGGTGCGGGCGAATGGCGTGCAGGCGATTTCTTCAACATCACCGGCACCAGCTGTGGCTCTGCCAAGCAGCTTGTCAGTCGCGCTTACGTTTTGAATCTTTGCGTAAGTTACAGCGTCGTCAGCAATCTTGGCAGTGGTAACGGCAAGATCAGCGATCTTGGCGGTAACAACCGAAGCATCCAATGGCACACTCGGCGGCACGGCTTTGCGCTGATAAGACTTGCAGCGCCAGAGTCCTGCTCCCTCAGACACAAAAACCGCCACATCTTCGGCGGCTGTGACGATATTCGCTGCACCCGGCAGAATGATCTTGAGTACGTCATGGGTAAGCGTCAGGGCGTCGGCAAACAACAGGGTTCGCTCAACACCCGCCGCAATCGTGCCAAAGCTGGTAATCGTCGTGGTGCCGGTTATCTTGACGTAAGTGCCGTCATTAATCGCGCCAAGGTCAACCGTCGCTGCCGAAGCAACGTCTGCGCCCTTGGCATGCAGGCGGCGCACAATTGCTGCATGTGCGCGGAAATACTCATCCGGCCCGGTGGATGATGTAACGGTATCCGTTCCTGCGGGACTGTTGCTGGCGGCGGCGACGAGTAGGTCGGTAATTACTGCGGGTACGGCCATGTGTTTCTCCTAAAAATCGTATACTGTAACTGATCCCAACGGCTAAAGCCTGGGGCTTTCCGCTGCAACAGGACGAACCCGATGCGCGAATTGAGGACTGGTTACTTAGGCAGATACGTCAAAAGCCCGGCTGTTAATGTCGCATTTAATAGCGCATTTTCTAAAATCACTATTTGTTTCGGGGTTGCACGGATCA
>JACIYB010000120.1 GCA_014360155.1 Syntrophomonadaceae bacterium | reverse complement strand
CTCTAACATCAGGAATAGCCCGGGACACAATTACGCTCATGGAGTATTCAAGGAAAGATTTTTTTACCTCTTTTTCGATGTCGACAGGTATTATATTTTTAGATAAACTTCCTTCTCCCAACTACAATCACCTTCTATAATCTGAGTTGATTTTCTGTTTAAATCAAGTGCCTTATCTATTTTTTAATCAACTGTTTTCGCTTTTTATAAAATTAAATATCGAGATTGGTAACATATCTGGCATTTGCTTGAATAAATTCTCTTCTGGGATCAACATTTTCACCCATTAAATCCGAAAATATTTCATCAGCCCTGATCGCGTCTTCTATTGTTATCAAAAGTACTTTGCGATTCTCGGGATTCATAGTCGTTTCCCACAGCTGTTCGGGATCCATTTCGCCCAATCCTTTATAGCGCTGAACCGTCCATTTTTTGCCAGATTCTTTAATAAACCTGTTCATTTCCTCTTCTGTGTGAAAATAATGAATCTCTTTATTCCGCTTAGCCCCGTAGAGAGGCGGTTGAGCTATATAGACATAACCAGATTCTATCAGCTCTCTCATGTAGCGGTAGAAAAAGGTCAGCAAGAGCACTCTTATATGGGATCCATCCACATCTGCATCTGTCATTATAAAAAGCTTGTGATAACGCGCTTTTTTTATGTCAAAATCTTCATCTATCCCTGTTCCTATAGCTGTAATCAAGGATCTTATTTCTTCATTGGACAGGACCTTATCAAGACGTGCCCTTTCTACATTAAGTATCTTTCCCCGTAAAGGCAAGATGGCCTGGAAATGCCTGTCTCTTCCCTGTTTAGCAGAACCTCCTGCAGAATCGCCCTCAACAATAAATAATTCTGATTCTGCTGCATCTTTGCTGCTGCAGTCAGCCAGTTTACCGGGTAGACTAATTACTTCCAGTGCATTCTTGCGCCTGGTCAGTTCACGGGCTTTTTTGGCAGCTTCTCTCGATCTTCTTGCAGAAATAGCTTTTTCCACGATCTTTCGGGCTATAGAAGGATTTTCGTTAAGATAGTCCTCCATGTTTTCGTAAACACTGCTTTCCACAATACCCCGGATAAAACTGTTCCCTAACTTTGTTTTAGTTTGTCCTTCGAATTGAGGCTCCTTGACTAGAACGGAAATTATAGCTGCCAGTCCTTCTCTGATATCCTCTCCCGTTAATTTGGAATCGTTTTCTTTAAGAAAATTGTTTCTTTTCGCATAATCATTGACAATCCGGGTTAAGCCATTCTTAAACCCAATTTCATGGGTTCCGCCCTCTTGGGTACGGATATTATTGGCGAAGGAATACAGGTTTTCACTGTAACCAGTGTTGTATTGTACAGCTACTTGAATAATCACATCCTCTTTTTTGCTCTGGAAATATATCGGCTGCTGATTAATTACGTCTTTATTTTTATTTATATATGATACAAAATCTTTCAGCCCATCAGTATAGTAGAAAAACTTCTCCAGTTCCCTCCCTTTTCTTTGGTCAATGAAAGAAATTTTCAGCCCTTCGTTTAAAAAGGAAAGTTCTCTTAGACGCTGGACAATAATTTCATTGTCAAAAGAAACTTCTTCAAAGATATCACTGTCGGGAAAAAATTTAATAACAGTTCCAGTTTCCTCTGTTTCACCGCAGGGATACACCCCGCTTACCGGCTTGCCCTTTTCGTATTCCTGCCTGTAAATACAGCCGTCCCTTTTAACGGTTACCTCCATCCTGCTTGACAAAGCATTAACTACTGACAAGCCGACACCGTGAAGCCCACCAGATATGGAATATCCACTTCCTCCAAACTTCCCCCCCGAATGCAGCGTAGTTAGTATAACCTCAAGAGCAGGTATGCCCATAACGGGATGAGTATCTGTCGGGATGCCTCTGCCATTGTCAGAAACAGTAACACTTTCATCATGGTTAATGACTACCTCGATCTGATCGCAATATCCACCAACAGCCTCATCTATGCTGTTATCTACTATCTCAAAAACTAAATGGTGTAAGCCCCTAGGACCTGTATCCCCTATATACATCCCCGGTCTTTTACGAACAGCCTCGAGACCTTCTAAAACTTGGATATCAGCCGCACTGTACCCATTATTTGTGTTATTGTTCAAAATCTAAACCTCCCCCGTAACGATTAAATGCCCTTCTATAAAGGGTAATTGAAGATATCGGAGAAAGGTAAAGCATATCGTCGCAAATTACCAGGGTTTTTGTTTTACACTTCCCACCTTTTTCACTAACATCTATCAGCTTTTTTTCAATCTTGGCTATTTCTATAATATCTTTTACATCCTTCGATAAGGTTGGAAAAATATTTAAGATGGCAATAATATTTTTTAAAGGGACCGTAAAATTGTTTCCCAAATGAACGTACATATAGAAAAATCCACTCCTCTCTTTCATGTCACACAGCCGTTTTTTACTGAAGAAAGCTGAGCACTGCAGCAGTTGATTCCGCTGATGTCCACAGATGTGAGGAAGCTCTGAAAGCCAGCGCCGGCTAGATGGTTCACCAGCAGTTGTTTTCTCTTCCCATCCAGCTCTGCCAAGACCTCATCCATCAAAAAGACGGGGAAAAAACCCATTAGCTCCTGGAATGCATAAACTTCGGCCAATTTCAAGGCCACAGCAATACTTCTCTGCTGTCCCTGAGAAGCAAATACACGCGCTATTTTCCCATCTTGATAAATATTAATATCATCAAGATGAGGACCTATTAAAGTTTTTTTTCGCTTTATTTCTTCTTGCCTTCTTGATTCGATTTTCTCTAGAAACTTTTCTTTCAGGTTTACAAAATCAAATTTATTATCATCAATTGGAAAAGAAAGGGCATACTTGATCCTTAAACTGTTTTGACCGTCAGTTATTTCTCGATACAAAGACTCAGCGATTTTGTCAATAATTTTTACAAGTTTTATTCTTGCCAAAATTAAACGTACAGCACTTTCCACAAAAATCTCATCTATTATGGAAATTTTTTTGGTTTCAATTTTTTCTTTTTTTAGCTGATTGTTTTTTTTGTTTAATATTTTGGTATACCTTTCCAAATTATATAAATATTCTGCTGATATCTGTTGCAAAAAGAAATCTACGAATTTTCTGCGCCCTGCAGGAGAACCTTTAACCAGATACAGGTCATCGGGATTAAACAGCACCACTTTAAGACAATTAGGGTTTTTATGACTCGCTCCCCTGGAATTTATCTTGAGCAATTTTTTTTTATCCATTTCATAGCAAAGGACAGCATCGAATAATTTTTCTCTGCATTGGTATCTGGCTTTTACTAAAAACCGCCTGGTGTCATATTTCAACAGGTTTCTGTTTACAGAAGTACGAAAAGAACTGCCTGTGGACAAAACAAACAATGCCTCTAAAATATTGGTTTTTCCTTGCCCATTATCCCCAATAAATAAATTTAATCCCCGGCAGGGCACATAATCGAGTTTTTCTATATTTCGGAAATTCCTTATTTTTATTTGTTTTATTTCCAAGTCCCGATTTTCACTCTTCCTTTTCTATACCGGTACGCAATGGAACCAGTATATAGAAATAATTTTCGTCTTCCGGCTTCCTTATGTCAACCGGCTTAAGAGGATCGGACATCCTTATTACGATCTCATCACATTCATCTTCTATTATTTTAACAATATCCAAGAAATAGTTTACATTAAAACTTATTTTAAAATCACTTTCGCCCTCAATTTGCTGCATTTCTATAATTTCCTCTATTTCCCCCATCATATCAGAATAAGCACTTATGACAGCTTCTTTTTCTTGGAAAACAAATCGTGCTTGTTGAATCCTCATTTTATCATCAGTAGGCATTACTTTTATTCTTTCCAAAGCATTGGCCAACATGGTTTTTTTAATCTTAACCGTAGTAGTGAAGGAATCCGGAACCACGTTTTCATAATTGGGATAGTTTCCGTCTATTAGCCTAGAAAGAAATATAAAATCATCCCTGTAAAAAATAACATTATTATCATTAAAAGCTATTTTTATTTCCTCTTCGCTTTCCTCTAATAATCTAAGGAGTTCATTTGCTGTCCTTAAGGGTATTATAAAATTAAACGGTACTAAATCCGTTTTTTCGCTCATATTTATATTATAAATATAACAGGCGAGACGATGGGTGTCAGAAGCAACTATTTTCAGCTTTTTTTTATCCACAATATCAAATAAAATCCCGGTAAAAACCTGTCGGAAATGGGTATAGGCAGCAGCAAACGAAGTTTTCCTCAGCCCTTCTCTTATATTTTTTTGAGGCAGGGAAAATTTGTACTCCATTTTATCTATAGGCAGGTCTACATATTCTTGCTCTCTGTAGATATTCAAGGAAACAGATGACCGTCCGTATTTTATGTTTAACTTGGATTTATCTCTATCAAGCTCGATTGATATTAAATCATCAGGCAACAGTTTTATAAAATTTGTAAAGTAATGGGCATTTACCAAAACGCTGCCTTCTTCTATAATTTCCACATTGGGGGTAGAGGCTTTTATACCTATTTCCATATCGGTTGCAGTCATAACCAAACCCTTATCGGAAATAGCCTGTATCAGAAGACCAGACAAAACGGGTATGGTATTTTTTATTGATGCTGCCCGACTAACTAAAGCAGCAAGTGATGATAAATCTTTTTTATTTATATTGATTTTCACAGGAAAAACCTCCGTATTGGTAACATTCTCTGTAGTTTTGAATTCCTTAATGCTAGTATACCAGTATAGCTGTTTGCTTTTATAAAAAAGTAAAAAAATGAGAAAAAATTTTTCCTCGTCTTTGTCTTTTATATTTATTTTATTTTGACAGTAATAGTAGTAGGGGTTACTAATATGTGGATAACCATTAAGGTTTCTTTTATTTTAAGGATTTAAAGGTTAATAAATCTGTTGAAAAACAACATAAAACTAAAAATTTTTTCCCAGCATTTTCTTTATTATTCAAAGCCGTTTCATGTAGCCGAAAACTTAAAAAATTTATACTGGGTAGTTAGGGTCAATTTTTTTGCATAAGTAATCGATTAATGACTTTAATTCTCTGTCTGTATCCAGCTGTTTTTCTAGTTTTTCATAAGCGTGGATTACAGTTGTATGATCTCTTCCGCCAAACTGTTCGCCGATTTGTGGATAAGATGCGTCCGTAAGCTTACGGCACAGGTACATGGCTATTTGTCTTGGATAGGCTATCTGCTTATTTCTTTTTTTTGAAAGTAAATCACCCCTTTCAATTTTGTAATATTTGCATATTTCATCTTGAATGCTTTCAATAGCGATTTTCTTAGGACGAGGAGGAGGCAAAATATCTTTTAGAGCTTCATTTGTAGTATCTATGTCCAAGGGTTTATTAGTTATTGATTTGTAGGCGACTAGGCGTATCAGTGCCCCCTCAAGCTCTCTTATATTTGATGCTATACAGTTGGCTATGTAATCGAGAACATCATAAGATATATTTAGATTGTTTATTTGTGCTTTTTTTCTTAAAATAGCTATTCTTGTTTCTAAATCAGGGGGCTGGATGTCAGTTATCAATCCCCATTCAAACCTGGAACGAAGTCTGTCCTCTAGAGTAGGGATATTTCGAGGCGGTCGATCGCTGGAAATAACTAACTGCTTATTGGCTTCGTAGAGACTGTTAAATGTGTGGAAGAATTCTTCTTGGGTTCTTTCTTTACCAGCTAGAAATTGAATATCATCGATTAAAAGAACGTCTATGTTGCGGTATTTATTCCGAAAACCCGATGTGTTGTCATCTTTTATAGCGCTTATTAATTCGTTAGTAAACTGTTCTGATGAAACATACATGACGGAATATGAAGGATACTTGTGCATAATACGGTGCCCAATCGCCTGCATGAGGTGAGTTTTTCCTAAGCCGACACCCCCATAGATGAAAAGAGGGTTATAAGCTTTTGCGGGCGACTCACCTACAGCTGAGCAGGCTGCATGAGCAAAACGGTTGCTGTTTCCAACAACAAAAGTCTCAAAAGTATACTTGGGATTCAATATAGGAGCAGTTTTCTTCTTTTCGGAGATTTCATCTGTAGTAAAGAAAAGATCTATATTTTGGGAAGTTATTTTATATAGTTTTTTTTGAATGATATCTAAATAACGCGATTCAATCCATTCTTTTGTGAGCGAGTTGGGGACACTTAAATATATTCTGTTGTTATTGAATGTTTTAAATTTAATTATGGAGAACCATATATCAAAACTAGTAGGGTCTATTTCTTCACGAAGAGACTGTAGGACTCTGTCCCATATGGCTGAATAATCGATGTCTTGAAGCATAAAGAAGATCCTCCCGCGTTCTGTGGAAAAATATATTAAGAGATTGTTAATATTTTCGTAAAACTGGTACATGAAACAACTGTA
>JACIYB010000012.1 GCA_014360155.1 Syntrophomonadaceae bacterium | reverse complement strand
GAGGTGGGTTATTACGCGGGATGCTATCGCCTGCACCGCAAGTTCTCCCCGGTGCCCATGGACCTCGAGTCCGCGGAGGAAGTGTTTTCCAGGCTGCGGGGGCTGCGGGTCCACCCCATAAGCGCCCCGAGCTGCTGTTACAGGCCCGAGGGCCTAGCCCACCTGGTGGAGAGCCTGCGAACGCAGACGCTGGTCACCATCTGCACGGGGTGCTACGGCCAGGCCCTGACCGCGGTGCCGGAGCAGAAGGGTGCCGAGGTGGTCATGCTTCCCCAGCTGGTGGAGAGGGCCATGGAAGATTGGGACACCCGGTGAGCGGGCTTCGCAACTCGTTCAGATTAAGCATCCTTCCTGTGTTGCAGGGCAAATTTAAACAGGTCTTCCAGGGTGTTCAGCAGTTCATCGACGGAATAACTCTTGTCGCGGTCGAGAAGGAGTGGCGCCGTCTCCAGCCACCCCACCATCATGTAACTGACGATCTCCGTGTTCACCGGGATTATAAGCCCCTCGTCTATGGCCTTGAGGATGTCCCTCTGAACCGTCCTGGCTACTGAAGCGTAGATCTCCTTGCGCTTGGCGTCGAGGATGGGGTCATCTTCGAATGAACCATGAAGGACATGAAGAATATCTATGAACTGGGGATATGATTTAAGCACCACTTCAGCCCTCATTCTAATCCTTCTTATGGGGTTCTTTTCGTGCTTGATTTCTTCCCAGACGCCGCTGAACATGGTTTGAAAAACCCGGTCAACGCATTCGATAAAAAGGGCCTTTTTGCTAGGAAAGTAAAGATAAAAGGTACTTTGCCCCACCCCCACCGCCTTGGTGATGTCGCCTATCCTGGTCTTGTGATAGCCCTTACGCGCGAAGACCTCCACTGCCTTGTCCATAATCTGTTGCCGCCTATCCGGGGAGGGGATGCTTTCTTCTATCTCACCACCTTCACGCCCAAGGTTTACCGATTTCATTTCCTTGATGATAGAAAGCGGATATCCTTTTTCTCGCAGCTCCCTGATCCTTTGTAGCTCCGCTACATGGTCGGAGTCATAGTAAGCCATGGTCTTTCCTGTCCGGCGAGGGGGTGATAGCAGTCCTTCACGCAAGTAGAAGTGAATGGTGCTTCTGTTCAAGCCGGTTATTTTCTCCAGGTCGGAAATACGCAGCGGTTTGTTCTCGCGATGCTTCATGGCTTCACTCATTGTTCAGTAATTGTATAGTAACTATATAGTATTAGCTATGTCCTGTCAATAGGAGATCCATAATTTCATGACTTGATTTTCGAAATATTTTATGTTACAAAGATAAAAATCGGAAATGTTGAAGTTTTTCTGTGCATGATTAGATTTATATTGGAATGACTATTCATTCCAATTAATAAGAGAAATAAAAACAATAAGGGTCTCCCGGACCTGTGCGGGAGGCGAGCGATTCGTGGTTCAAGACGGAAAGGAGTGTTAAAGGAAAGGAGTAGGAAATGGGAAAGGGTGAATTCGCAATCATTGGCATCGGTGAGGTTCCCACCGGCAATTACCCGGAACGATCCGAATTCGAAATCGCTTATACGGTAGCCAGGATGGCCATACAGGATGCAGGCATCGACAAGAAGGAGATCGGGGCGGTTCTCTGCGCACAACACATTATGTCCAATCCAGATAACGACTACAACACGGAAATGGTCTTCGGTCGCCTGCCCGAAGCCATCGGGGCAAAAAATTGCCGGGTTACCTGTATGACCAGCTCGGGAGGAGCCTCCAGCTATTCCATCCGCAAGACGGCAGAGGGTATCCTCCGCTCGGGGGAAACGGATACCGTCCTTGTGGTCCACGCCCAGAGGTTTTCCCAATTCACCCCCAACGAACAGGCGAAATACTTTTCTATCGCCGGTTCCGACGTGGAATGGGAGGTTCCCTACGGCATGACCTACAATTCCCTGGCGGCCATGATCACCCAGGCGTACATGGCTCATACCGGAACCACCATAGAGCAGATCGCCGCGGTTTGCGTGGCCTGCCGTAAATGAGCCTGCCTCCAACCCAACGCCATGTTCAACCAGAAGGAATTGACCATCGAGAAGGTCTTAAACGCCAGGATGGTTTCCTATCCCCTGACTACCCTTATGTGTAACGTCTTGGGCGACGGGGGAAGCGCTTTCATCATGACCACCGCCGAGAAGGCGCGCAAAGTGTGCGATAAACCAGTTTACATCCTGGGAGAAGCTTCCGATTACTCCCATCGCACCATAACCAGGGCGAAGATCGGTGATTTCAATCAATTGGTCGATTTTCTCGCTCCCATCGCCAAGGAAGCCTACGATAAGGCGGGTTTAGGGCCTGAGGACATGGATATCTACGAGATCTACGGCTCCTACCCGGTTATTCACCTGATGATCATGGATTCCCTCGGCTTTGTGGAACCCGGAAAATCGGGTGCCTTGGTAGAGGCGGGGGAGACCAGCCCCGGTGGAAAGTACCCCTGTTCCACCAATGGGGAGGCGATGAGCTTCGGCCACACGGGAACGGGAGTGGGATTCGCCATGCTTGCGGAATCGGTGCGGCAATTGCAGGGGAAGGCTGGAAGGGCCCAGGTTCCAGGCGCTCGGTTCGTCATCGAAAACTGCGGAGGCGGGGCTTTCATGGACTGTCATTTTACCGTGTTGGGCAACGAGATTCCGAGCTGAAGCGATCGATGCCGGGAAGTTGTTATGGAGAGGAGGAGATGGCCATGAATAAAGAGCACATAGATATCAACACCATAAAGGCGATGTTGAACCTCTCGGACGAGGACCTGAAGAAACCCCTTCCCAAGCCCACTCCCTGGTCCAAGCCCTTTTGGGATGCGGCCAAGGAACATCGGTTGATTCTGAAGAAATGCTCCCGGTGCGGTTACATAGACCACCCTCCCTATCTCTACTGCACCAACTGCCACGCGGACGAGCATGAATGGATAGAGGCATCGGGCAAAGGCACCCTCGCCGCCTATGCCATAAACTACTTCGGCGTACCCTTCCCCTTCTGGGCCGACCTTCCCTACGTGGTCGCTCTCATCGATCTTCCGGAAGGTGTGCGCATGATCTCCAACATCGTGGAATGTGAGTTCGAAGAGCTGAAAAACGGCATGGAACTCGAGGTTGTCTTCGATGATGTAAGTGACGAAATCACCCTTCCCAAGTGGAGACCGGTTAAGAAGTGAACATCATATTCGGTGAGGGGGTTTAAAATGACGGAGAAAAAGGCGAGAAAGGAAGGCTTTGCCCACCTGCTCTCCCCCATTGAGATCAAAGGGGTGGAGATACGCAACCGCATCGCTTTGGCTCCCATGAACACACTCATGTCCCTGGACAACCGCGGCTACGTGAACGAACAGATACTCGCTTATTACGCAGCTCGGGCCAAAGGGGGCTGCGGCCTCATCATCACCGAGTGTGTTCTGGGTACCCGCCTCGCCTCTCGTTTTCCTTACACCAGCAACCTACACCTGTACGATCTTTCCCATTTTCCTGGCCTGGCGGAATTGGCCGAGACCATTCACGCTTTCGGCTCTGTTGCCTTCATCCAGATGTCCATAGGTTTTGGGCGCCAGGGCCACTCCCATACCGGGGAGCGCCCCCCTGCACCTTCCGTCGTTCCCATGATGGTTTCCCCGGAATACTTGCCTCGTGGTTTCGGTAAGGTGTTGGAGAAATACCCCCAGGCGGCGGAACGGGCCCTGGGCGCCATGCCCTACGAGATGACCGTGGACGAGATCAGGCGGGAGCAAGATGAGTTCGCCAATTCTTGCCGCTTCGCCATGGGCGCGCAGTTCGACGGGATAGAGCTGCATGCGCCCCACGGTTACCTGGAACACCAGTTCCTGTCCCCCCTCACCAACAAGCGAACCGACCTCTATGGCGGAAGCTTGCAGAACCGCATGCGCTTCCTGGTGGAGACGTATCTCAAGGTGAGAGAAGCAGTGGGATTCGATTACATCTTGGGAGTGCGCCTCTCCGCGGATGAGCATCTTCCCGGTGGGTTTACGCACGAGGAGGCATTGGAGGTGGGGCGAACCCTTGCCGGGCTGGGGGCTGATTACATCCATTTATCGGACG
This sequence comes from Syntrophomonadaceae bacterium, assembly GCA_014360155.1. Classification (GTDB taxonomy): domain Bacteria; phylum Bacillota; class Syntrophomonadia; order Syntrophomonadales; family Syntrophomonadaceae; genus JACIYB01. The sequence goes on along the minus strand of JACIYB010000012.1, from coordinate 21,476 downwards.
GTTCCTACGAGGCGCTCAAGTACTTCTTCCCCGACGAGGATGGGACCATGCTGGAAGAGGCTGCTAACTTTAAAAAAGCCACCAACCTGCCGGTGATCTGTCCCTCCATACACGATCCCTACTTGGCGGAGGAGGCTATCGCCAAGGGAAAATGTGACATCGTCTCCCTCGGCCGCCAGATGTTCGCTGATCCGGAATGGGGCAACAAGGTGGCTGAGGGGAGGGTAGAGGAGATCAGGCGTTGCAAGCGATGCAATGAGTGCTTGATGCGCACCGTCGTGGGACTGCCGGTGCGCTGCATCCAGAATCCCAATACCGGGCGGGAGAAATACATGCCCGAATACTGGCGACCGCCGGTGAAAAGCAAGCCCGTGACCAAGATGAGGGTTCCCCCGCGCCTTCCGGAACTGCGTTCCTTCGATTGAAACATTTATTCAAGCCAAAGGGGTGATGCCAAGGCGCGCTGGCAGAAATGGGCGAAGCGAACACGGGAGCTTTCATTCCGCCCCAGGAAAGCATTTGCTTGCGGTGCCCATAGCATGATGGGGGACGACTGGAAAAGTGCGTCGGCTCGACATGTGAAAAACGGAGGTATGGGATATGGGTGAATACACGACCATCCTGTACGAGATCGGTGGACCGGACAACTCGGTATGCACCATATCTTTGAATCGACCGGAGCATCGAAACGCCATTAACCGGGAGTTGGCGGAGGAGCTCCTGGACGCCTTCCACCGGGTGCGGGAGGAAAAGGGCGTTAAGGTTGTGCTCTTCACGGGGGAGGGGAAATCGTTCTGTGCGGGAGGAGACCTCACCGTGTTGCCCAGTTTTGACCATTACACGGTCATGGATTGGATGGGAAAAACCGGCTACGGGATCATCCAGGCCATGGTGGAAAACGAGAAGGTGATCGTGGGGAAGATCAGGGGTCACTGCATCGCCGGAGGCCTGGAGCTTGCCCTGGCCTGCGACCTGCTTTGCGCCAGCGAAAGGACCAAGTTCGGTGTGACGGAGATCACCATGGGTATACTCCCGGGATGGGGCGGGACGGTCCGCCTGGCCAGGTGCCTTCCCATTTTCCGCGGCCGGGAGATACTCCTCACGGGCCGCAAGGACTACACCGCATCCGAGATCTACGAGATGGGGTTGCTTACACGGGTATACCCGGACGAGGAACTGGACCAAAAGGTGGACGAGATAATCGCTACCCTCTGCGCTAACCCTGCCGATTCCCTGCGCATGGGAAAGGCGGTCCTCAACTATTCCTTCCAAGGTTTGCCCTGGGATGCGGCCATGGCTATAGAGCGGGAGGCCATAGCCTGGCTTTTCCACAGCGAACACGTGACCAACCTCAGGGCCATGGCCCTGAAGGCTATCGAGGCAATGAAAGAGAAAGGAGACGAGGCCTAAATGGACTTTTCATTCACCCATGAACAGGAGCTGATACGCGCATCCTTGCGGGAATTCTGCGAGAAAGAGGTCACCCGCGAAAGGGTGCGAGAATGGGATGAGAACCTGAACTTCCCACCCCAGGAACTATGGGACAAGATGGCGGAGCTGGGATTCTTCGCCTTCAGCGTTCCTCCCGAGTATGGAGGCGAGGGAGCGGACATGGTAACTGCCATGGTGGCTTTCGAGGAGATCTCCAAGGCCTCCACTGCCCTGGCCTTGGCGGTTGGTGCCACCGTGGGGTTCGGTGCACGCATGCTCGAACTGGGCTCAGAGGAGCTCAAGGGAAACGTCTTTCCCCAGTTGGCGAAGGGAAAGGTGAAGTTCAGCCTGGGCTTAACAGAACCCGCCGGCGGCACAGACATCCTGGGAGCCATTTCCACCTATGCCGTAAAGGACGGGGATGACTATGTCATCAACGGGCAGAAGATATATATAACCGGGGCCCACGTGGCGGATTACATAAATACGGTGGTGATCACCGACCGGGAGAACCCCAAGCGCTCACGCGCCCTCTCTACCTTCATGGTGCCCACTTCCGCTCCAGGCCTGGATATCAGGCTCATCCCCAAGGTGGGAGTGCACGCCTGCGGAGCCTGCGAGGTCTTCTACGACAACGTGCGCGTGCCGGCCGGTAACCTGCTGGGCACTCTCAACAATGGGTGGTACGAGCTTCTCAACACCCTGAACCCTGAACGTATCGGGGTGGCCATGATTTCCTTGGGGTTGGCTGAAGCCGTTTTCGAGGATTGCCTTTCTTACGTCAAGGAAAGGCATGCCTTCGGGAAACCCATCGGCCAGTTTCAGATCATCCAGCACTACCTGGCGGACATGGCCATGGGCATCGAGCTGGCCCGCAATCTCATCTATAAATGTGCCTGGTTGTGCGATAACGGCTACCCGTATCATGTGGAAGCCACCATGGCCAAGCTTTATGCGGCGGATGTGGCCCTCAAGGCGGCCACCACGGGCATGGAGATCTTTGCTGGTTATGGCTACACCATGGAGTGTGACATGCAGCGCTATTGGCGCGATTCCCAGCAAATGGTATTCAGTCCCATCTCCCAGGAGATGAGCAAGAACTTCCTGGCCCAGTGTTATGGATTACCTAAGTCGTTCTAAGCGAGTTCAAAGCAGATGAAAGCGTTGCTACGGGTAATGAGCGGTCAACGGTTAAAGGGGTGATCTGCATGCTGACCTTGGGGGATATTCCGAGAAAGTACGCCCGCCTGGATCCCGACAAGGAATGCCTGGTCTGCGAAGAAACGAGGCTTACCTGGAAGGAATTGAACCAGAGGGTGACCGCCTGGCTAACGGACTGGCGGGAATGGGGGTGGAAAAGGGAACCAAGGTGGCTGTACTGGCCCTCAACTGCCACCGCTACATCGAGGTTTACTATGCGACCGCCAAGCTGGGGGCGGTATGCGTGCCCCTTAACTTTCGCCTTTCCCCCGACGAGCTGGTCTACGTGGTGAACCATGCCGAGGCGGAGGTGCTCCTTGCTGACCAGGCCATGCTGCCCACGGGTGTGCAGATCCTTCCACGGCTGGATAGGGTCAGGCAATGCATTGCCTGGGAAGCGGAGGAGAAGGGTTGGATAGCCTACGAGGACCTCTTAGCCCGCTCTTCCGAGGCGGAACCAGAAGTGGAGGTGAATGAGAACGACCTTTGCCAATTGCAATACACGGGGGGGACCACCGGCATGCCCAAGGGGGTGATGATTACCCATCGCAATTACCTGACCACCGCTATAGGCATGGGAGTGGGCCGGGAGATGCAACCGCATTATGCCACCCTCCAGGTGCTGCCCATCTTCCATACTTCCTGATGGCCCATCCTTCTTCACCATTGCGGCGGCTGCAAGGCGGTGATAGTCAGGCGTTTCGACTTTCATGAGATCTTGAAGAGCGTGGAAAAGGAACGCGTGACCCATGTGAACATGGTGCCCGTGCTCTTCTCCTGGTTGCTGAACTTCCCGGATCTACACAAGTACGATATATCCAGCATCGTCTATTTCACCTATGCCGGAGCGCCCATGCCGGAGGACCTTCTGCGACGTTGCATAGCCCGCTTCGGACCCATCTTCGAACAAGGATACGGTCTTACCGAAGCCGCCCCACTGGCCACCATGCTCCGCCGGGAAGATCAATGCCGCCTGGAGGGACCGCCTGAGTTGGTCCGTCGTATCAACTCCTGCGGGAGGGAGACCTTTGTGACAGAGGTGATGGTGGTGGACGAGGAGGATCGTCCGGTAAAGCCTGGAGAGATCGGCGAAATCGTGGTCCGCGGGAAGAACGTCATGAAGGGCTATTGGAAAGATCCAGAACTTACCGCCCAGGCCCTTCGCAATGGATGGCTGCACACCGGGGATCTGGCCACCGTGGACGAGTATGGATACATATACATCGTGGACCGCAAGCATGACATGATCATCACCGGCGGCGAGAATGTCTACCCCTACGAGGTGGAAAGGGTTCTCTACGAACATCCGGCGGTCCTGGAAGCGGCGGTGGTTGGCTTGCCCAGCGAAAAATGGGGAGAGGAAGTTACCGCCGCGGTGGCCCTCAAGGAAGGCATGGAGGCGACAGAAGAGGAGCTCATCGCTTTCTGCAAGGAACGCATCGCCGGTTACAAGTGCCCCAAGAGGGTAGTCTTCATGAAGAGCATCCCCAAGACACCGATTGGGAAGATCCTGCGCCGCCAGGTTCGCGAGGAACTAAAACAAACCCCATCTTAAAAGATAGGCAAGAAAGAAAGCCTACCGGGATGCAGGGGTGGGGCATGAAGACCACGCATGGAAAGGGGTAGGGCAAATGGAAGGTAAAGAAAGATCATCCGATCGCCTCTCCGATATGCTGTCCGAGCTAAGGGAAAAAGAAGTCCTGGAAATGGTTAGGAATGCCCTTGAGGAAAAGGTCAATCCCCTGTCCCTGGTGGAGGAGCTGAGGGAAGGAATGGCCGAGGTGGGCAGACGTTTCGAGAGGAAGGATTACTTTCGCTCCGAGTTGATCATGTCCGCGGAGATCTTCAAGGAAGCCATCGTTCTGATCGAACCCCACCTTGCCGCGGGGCAGGGCGAGAACAAGGGGGATATTGTCATCGGGACGGTTAAAGGCGATATTCATGACATCGGTAAGAACATCGTGGCTACCCTTTTGCGCTGCAGCGGTTACCGTGTACATGACCTTGGAGTGGACGTACCTCCCGAGGCCTTCGTGACCAAGCTCCTGGAGACGAATGCGCGCCTTCTGGGACTTTCCGGCCTGCTCACCCTGGCCTTTGATTCCATGAAGGAGACCGTGTGCAAGGTAGAGCAAGCCGGCTTGCGGGACCGGGTGAAGGTGATCATCGGCGGAGGTCCGGTAAACGAGAAAGTGGTGGAATACACCGGAGCCGACGCCTTCGGGAAGGATGCCGCCCAGGCGGTGGAACTGGCCCGACTATACCTGGAGGGATGAGAGCCATGTCCCCCATGACCCCCATGGAACGTATCGAGACCGCCATCCGCCTGGGCAGACCGGACCGCGTACCCGTGGTCCCCATCATCGACTTCTTCGCCGCCCGCTACGGCGGCATCACTCAGCACGATATGTTCTTCGACCTCGCGAAGGCGGACCTGGCTCTGGAGAAGACCTTGAGGGACCTCGGGCCCATAGACGGGCAAAACCTCACCTATGCCGGGCTGGGGAGGATCATGCAGGTCATCTTCCCTACCCCTCCGCAGCTACCTGGGGTGGGCGATGTGCCTCCCGATGGCCAGTTCCAGTTCGTGGAAAGGTCAGTCATGGGCTCTGAGGAGTATAAGCGTATGGCGGAGTCCAATCCCCTTCGCCTATTGATGGAAAATATTACTAAATACCACGCGGAATTTCGCGGTCCCTTGGGCATGGCCAGGGCTTTTCGCATTATTATCTCCGACACCCTCAAGATGAGGGGATCAATTAAGAGATGGCTCCGCAAGGGAGTGGTCTCCACAGTAGCCTACAACATCACCTTCACGCCCATGGAATATATTTCCCTTTTTCTACGTTCCTTGAACGATTTCGTGCTGGACATCTTCCGCCACCCGGAGGAATTGAAGGCAGCAGCCAGGGCCCTGATGAAGCCCATGATCATGCAGGGAATGTTGATGATTCGTTTAAGCGGCGTGAGGGCGGTCTTCTTGGGCGGAAACCGCACCAGTGCCACCTTCTTGAATCCCAGTCAGTTCGAGGAGTTTGCCTTGCCGGAGTGGCTGGAGATGAGCGAGCATTTCGCCCGTCGGGGAATCACCGTTTTTCTCCACCTGGACAGCGACTGGACCCCCTTTCTTACCTATTTTAAAGATTTTCCCAGGGGTAAATGCGTGCTCTGCCTGGACGGCACCTCGGATATCTTCCAGGCCAAGGAAGTGCTGGGGGATCACATGTGCATCATGGGGGACGTGCCCGCGTCCCTGCTCAAGCTGGGGGAGCCGGAGGAAGTAGACGAGTACTGTCACAGGTTGATTACCGAGATCGGATCCGACGGGGGCTTCATCCTGAGTTCTGGCTGCACCGTACCCCCAGATGCCAAGCCGGAGAACGTAAAGGCCATGCTTCAATCTGTGCATAAAGGGTGAGGGGCCGACATGCACGAAGTGGTCAGGTCGGCCTGCCGTATGTGCCACGGTGTATGCCAGGTTCTGGTACACCTGGAGAACGGCCGCGTGGTAAGAGTCACCGGAGATCCGGAAAGTCCCACCAGCCATGGTTACATATGTGAAAAGGGCAAGGCCTCGGTGGAACTACTTTACCATCCGGACCGCCTGCTTTATCCCCTGAAACGCGTGGGGGAAAGGGGTGAAAACCGCTGGCGGCGAATCTCCTGGGACCAAGCCCTGGAGGAAATGGCCCAACGCCTGACCGCGGTGAGGGAAGAAAGTGGACCGGAATATTTCGGCATGCTCCAGGGCACGGGAAGGCCTTATCACGGATACACAACCCGCTTCGCCTTTGCTTTCGGAACACCGAATTTCACCGGTGTGGCCCACATCTGTTATTTACCGCGCTGGTTGGCCAGCCTTTTCACCTTGGGACAGCTACCCGTGTGCGATATCTATGGCTTTGGAGGGGAGTATCCCGCTTGCATAGTACTCTGGGGTTGTAATATCACCCACACCGGAGCTTCCGATGGCATGTGCGGAGGGATGTTCCAGAGGGCGTTGCATAAGGCAAAGAAGGTCATCGTTGTTGACCCAAGGCGTATCAGGCCAGCGAAACGGGCGGACCATTGGTTGCAGTTACGTCCGGGCACCGACTGTGCCCTGGCCCTGGCCATGATCAATACCGTCATCGCTGAGGGACTGGTGGACCGCGACTTCGTGGACCGTTATACCATCGGGTTTGAGCGTCTTGTGGAACACGTGAAGCCCTTCACCCCGGAATGGGCCGCGGGGATAACCCGGCTCCGCCCCGAGGACATACGTGATGCCACCCGCACCTACGCCACCACATCTCCCGCCTGTATCCAGTGGGGAAACGCTGTGGACATGAGCCGTTGTAATCTTCAGACCGCGCGCGCATTGCTCATCCTGAGAGCGATCACCGGAAACATCGACCGCCCGGGAGGAGACGTGCTGTGGGTTCCTCCGGAAGGCGTGGTCCAGCGATCTTCCTTCATGAACATCGAGATTAATGGATTGCAGTTTCTTTCACCGGAACAGGCGGCCAAGGCGCTGGATGGAAAGAGGTATCCCCTATGCCCTTGCGTGCATCCTCCCACTTTTTGGCGTTCCATCGTGGAGGGCGAGCCATACCGGATTCGCGCCCTTTGGATCATGGGCTCTAACCCGCTTCTTACCATGACCAACCCCTTGCAAACCGAGCGGGCTTTGCGCCTTCTGGAGTACATCGTGGTTTCCGATTTCTTCCTCACCCCCACAGCACAACTCGCGGACCTGGTGCTGCCCGCGGCTACCTGGCTGGAGCAGGAGGATGTGGTCAACCTGCACAAGATCTGGTGCGTGCTGGCCCGTCCTAAAATTACCCAGGTGGGAGAGGTTCGCGACGACCGGGAGGTGATCCTCGAACTGGCCCATCGCCTGGGGCTTGAGAAGGCGTTCCCGTGGAAGAGCTGGCGGGAACACCTGGATTGGGCGCTCGAGGGCACGGGGATGACCTTCGACCAGTTCTGCGAGAAGGGGATCCTGGTCGGAAAGATGAGATATTACAAGTACCAGGAGGAAGGTTTCTCCACCCCTTCGGGAAAACTGGAAATCTATTCTAGCGTTCTGGAAAGCATGGGGGTATCGCCGCTCCCCGTGTATCGCGAACCTCCCCTTTCTCCTATTGCAACGCCGGGGATAGCCCGGGAGTTTCCACTCATCCTCACTACCGGCGCCAAGATCCGGGAATTCTTCCACAGCGAGGGGAGGCAGATCGCCTCCCTAAGGCGCCGTCATCCGGATCCGCGGCTGGAAATTCATCCCGAAACGGCGGCTTCGCTGGGGATTGAGGACGGAGATTGGGTATGGGTGGAGACACCGCAGGGCAGGGTGCGCATGCGCGCCCTCCTCTCCGACGGCATCGCGCCCGACGTTGTAAGCGCGGAGCATGCCTGGTGGTTTCCCGAGGACGGTCCCCCGGAACATGGATGGAAGAGGTCCAACATCAACCTACTCTTCGGAGACATGGAGTACGACCCGGACACCGGATCGGAATGCCTGCGCAGTTTCTTATGCAGGGTGTACAAGTAGTGTCGATAACTCGGGCTATGCCAGTTGGTTTTTCCTGTCCGAGGTAAACCAAGAGGATGCCTTAAGGATGAAAAGGAGGTTGTCATGGGCAACGGGTTTGAGAAGGACGATTTCTTCAAGATCGACCCCGAGCTGCATCTCATCGGGGAGATGGAGACCATAAGACATTTTCCTGGGGTGCAGATGTGGTGGCGTGCCATCGACAACATCCGCCTGCCGTTGATGCTAGGCATGAAACCGAGCCTATTGGAGGGCTTAGACCCGAAGGAAATCACGAAGCAGGAAGACCCGGAGGTCATCCTGGAGTACATGGACAAATACGGTGTCGATATAGGCTGCCTCCTCCCCGAATCCATGATGGACACCACCGGCTTCACCAGCCGGTGGATGAGCAACGGCGACATGGCCAAGGTGGTGGAAGCCCATCCTGACCGTTTCCTATACCAACCGAACGTCTCCCCCATCAAGTTTAAGGGGATTAAAAACACCATCTGGGAGCTGGAATACTGGGTGAAGGAGAAAGGGGCCAAGATCTTCAAGTTCTACCCGCCCGAGGACACCTACATCAACGATCCCGAGCTCTGGCCCTTCTACGAGAAGGCCCAGGAGCTGGGGATCGTGCTGGACATCCACACCGGTTTCTGCTGGGTCCCCCCGGGAAAGAGCAAGCACGCCCTGCCCATCCAGCTGGACGACGTGGCCCGGGACTTCCCGGAACTGAAGATCGTCGCCTTCCACATGGGCTACCCCTACTGCGACGACCTGAACATGGTGGCCATGGGGCATCCCAATGTCTATCTCTGTCTGTCCTTGCTCATACCCTAGGCCATAGGAGCCCCACGTAAGTTCGCCAAGATCCTCGGGGAAGCCTTGCGCTTCGTGGGCCCGGATCGCATCATCTGGGGCACCGATTACGCCGGCTTCGGCATCCAGATCAAGGGTGCCGTGTTAGGATTGCGGGAATTCCAGTTCCCCGAGGACATGCAGGAGGAATACGGGTATCCTCCTCTCACAGATGAAGATCGAGCCAAGATCTTCGGTCTCAACCTGGCCCGCTTGCTGGGGGTGGACGCATCCAAGAGAAGGGTGAAAACCTGAAGCCTGACTGGAGTAGGAGAGAAGCCATACGAAGAAATTCTGGCTCCATCCCTTCGTCGGGGTAGACGAGCCTTTGGCGGGATAGTGGTGGAAGGAATGGGGATGCCGGCTAGTGGAGGCTGGTGACAGGGGGTTTCCAAGTCAGGGAAGGAGGGCATTGATGGCGTGCCTTCAAACCGTGGACGTCCATCACCATTTCATCCCCCTGGGTATCTTTTCATTCTGGAAAAGAGGCATCGATATGGAATTGTCATAATACGCCTTTCATCGCCCAAAATTTTGAAATGGAAGTATACGGGATGCCTATTCCCCTTCCGCCCTTAAGAACAATCTCTGGATCTTCTCGACTTGCTCCAAGATAGTCTGCTTGTCATACTTGTTGAAGATGTGAAGTAACTCCGCCAGGTATTCGCCTATCCCCATGAAGGCGAAACCCACGATCTCGGGGTTGATGTCCTTCTTGATCACTCCCTCCCTAATGGCCTTTTCAACGTCCCGGATAATCGGCTGTATGATATATTGCAGATTTTCTTTATAGAGCCTAACGAAATCTTCATTGCTGGAGATGGCTATCCCCCGCAGAAGATACATCATATCCCGCCACTTGGGGTAAGCGTCGAAAAAGGCATCCGTTCTCTTTAAAAGACGAGGCATTACTTCTTTCTCCTTGCGGATGCTGTCCCATACCTCGTTAAACATTTGGTGGAAAATAAACTTTGTGCACTCCAGGAATAGCTCTTCTTTATTATTAAAGAAGGAGTAGAAGGTGGACTTACTCATCTGCAACTCGTTGACAATGTCCTGAATGCTTACTTTGTTATATCCTTTCTGCGTGAAAAGGCGGGCTGCCGTTTCTATTATTTCCTGTCTTCTGTCGATCGATCTGACCTGAAAATCGGGACTTTTTCTTTCCGCGTCATATTTTACCATCTCTTCCTTGATGGCCTTGATCGACAGATCTTCCTTTTCTCGAAGTTTCTTTATCAGGTTGAGCTTTCTTGCTTCTTCCTCAGTATAGTAAGCCATGGTCTTCCCGGTCTTGTGATGCGGGTTGATAAGACCTTCGCGTATGTAAAACTTGATGGTAGTCTTCGGAATCCCGGTTGCTCTCTCCAGGTCGCTGATTGTAAGATATTTTTCCCTCTCTGGCTCCATGGCATGCGCTCCTTAAGGGTAATCGACGACATCAAAGGGCCAAGTTCGATCGAATGTCAAATGGCGAAAATCGCAGAAAACGGCTCCAGCGATTCGCACGCTTCACAATCATCCATCGCACAAGCTCATTTTAAGGAGGCAATTTCGTCTTGACAAACTTATGGGGCTAATATAAACTAACCAACAGTACGAAACGGTACATTTAAAGAGTTAATATATATAGAGAACCGGAGCTTGCATAGGGGCTGCAATGACCCATTTCGGGTGTGATGGACCATTAAGGAGGAAATTCATATGGAAAGAGGTGAATTCGCCATCATCGGAACCGGGGAAGTGCCCTGCGGCCATTTCCCTGAGCGCTCGGAATTCGAGATAGCTTACACCGTTGCCCGGGAAGCCATCCGGGATGCGGGCATCGACGTCAAGGAGATCGGTGCTGTGGTGTGCGCACAGCACATCATGTCCAATCCCGCTAATGATTACAATACCGAGGCGGTCTTCGGACGCCTTCCCGAGGCCATAGGGGCAAGAGGATGCAAAATTACCTGCATGACCTCCTCGGGAGGTGCTTCCAGCTTCTCCCTGCGTAAAACGGCGGAAGGCATCCTCCACTCCGGGGAAACGGATACCGTACTGGTAGTGCACGCTCAGCGTTTCAGTCAGTTCACTCCCAACGAACAGGCCAAGTATTTCTCCGTAGCCGGGTCCGATGTGGAGTGGGAAGTGCCATATGGCATGACCTACAACTCCTTGGCAGCCATGGTCACCCAAGCTTACATGACTCACACCGGCACCACCATTGAACAAATAGCCGCGGTATGCGTGGCCAACCGCCGCTGGGCCATGTTGCAGCCGAACGCCATGTTCAACAAGAAGGAGATCACCGTAGATGACGTACTTTCCAGTCGCATGGTCTCCTATCCCCTCACCTCTCTCATGTGCAATGTTCTTGCCGATGGCGGTAGTGCTTTCATCATGACTACGGCGGAGAAAGCGAGGAAGGTCTGCAGCAAGCCCGTTTATATACTAGGAGAGGCCTCTGACTACTCTCACCGCACTATAACCCGGGCGAAGAAGAAGGACCTAGAAAAACTGTGGGAATTCCTGGCCCCGGTGGCAAAAACGGCATTCGAGCGAGCCGGCCTTGGTCCCGAAGACATGGATATCTACCAGATATACGGATCCTATCCCTGCATCCAGCTTATAGTAATGGACGCCTTGGGGATGTGGGAACCGGGCAGCACAGGCGCACTGGTTGCCTCCGGCGCTACCTCGCCGGGAGGGAAATACCCGGTGACTACCAACGGTGAAGCCCTATCCTTTGGTCATACCGGCACCGGCGTGGGGATCGCCTTGCTGGTGGAATCTGTCCGCCAGCTCCAAGGAAAAGCAGGCAAGGCGCAGGTAGAGGGCGCGAGGTTCCTCATCGAGAACACCGGTGGCGGGGCCTTCATGGACTGCCATTTCACCGTGCTGGGGAACGAGATACCGGGCTGAGATTCATGGGAGGAGCGCAAGACGACCTATTGCTGGAGGAGGATCAGCAGGATGAGCGAGAAGAAAGTGAGCATCAAGGACCTCCTGGGCCTCTCCGATGAGGAGATGCGTAAACCCCTTCCTAACCCGACCCCTTGGTCAAGACCTTTCTGGGAGGCCGCCAAGCAACATCGGTTGGTGCTCAGGAGGTGCAGTGCATGCGGCAACATCGACCATCCGCCCTATCCCTATTGCACCGCCTGCCTTGCCGATGAGCATGAATGGATAGAGGCGCAGGGGAAAGGGACCCTTTACGCCTATGCCGTCAACTATTACGGAGTCCCCTTCCCTTTCTGGGATGACATGCCGTACGTAGTGGCCATGATCGACCTTCCGGAAGGCCCACGCATGATATCCAACATAGTGGAATGCGATATCGAGAAGCTTAGAAATGGCATGGAGCTGGAGGTTGTATTCGACGACGTCTCCGACGAGATAAGCCTTCCCAAGTGGAAGCCCGTTTGAGGGCCCATATCTGGAAAGGAGCGGAACATGCCAGACTACAGGTATCTCATCTACGAGATAGAGGACAACATCGGAAGAATCACCCTCAACCGACCCGAAAAGCGTAACGCCCTCAATGCGGAGCTCATAGCCGAACTAAAGGAAGCTATACCGCGGATGAACAATGAACCCGAGGTACGCTGTGCCATTCTCACCGGTGCGGGAGACAAAGCCTTCTCCGCCGGGGCGGACCTTCCCATCTTTGAAACCTTGCAAGAGGTGGAAAAAGCCTATGCATACCTCCGGAACGACGGGGGGGTTATTACCCGCGCCCTGGAGACGGCCGAGTTTCCCTGGATCGCTGCCGTGAAGGGTGCATGCGTTGCGGGGGGACTGGAGCTAGCCTTATGTTGCGACATGATCGTGGCGGGAGACAATTCAATCTTCGGGGTGTTGGAGATCAATATTGGGCTGCTACCCGGGTGGGGCGGAACGGTGCGTCTCCCAAGGGCTATCCCGGTGCGCAAGGCCAAGGAGCTTCTTTTCACCGGGGGAACGATCGATGCCCAGGAGGCATTGCGCCTGGGGCTGGTGAACAGAGTGGTACCGGTGGACCAAGTGGACGCAGAGGCCATGAACCTGGCGCGGACCATCGCCTCCAAGTCCAGGGCTGCTGTGCGTGCGGGGATGAACATCATCAACAACTCGCTGACCTGTGATTCCATCGAAGCCGCACTGGCCATCGAGCGGGGCACTCTCATGACCCTGGTGGGTGCAGAGGAGACGCGAAAATATCTCGATCCTATGATCCGCATGATGCGGGAAGGGTAAGAACGGCCTAAGGAGAAATGAACATGGACTTCATGCTTACCGAGGAGCAGAAGTTGCTCCGCGACACTTTCCGTGAGTTCTGCCGGAAGGAACTCACCAGAGAATACGTGCGTTGGTTGGATGAGAATTGCGACTTCCCCCCCGAGGACCTGATCCGAAAGATCGCGGATCTCGGCTTTTTCGGGATTACCCTACCACAGGAATACGGAGGGGCAGGTGCGGGGATGTTCGATTTCTGCCTGGCCGCGGAAGAGCTGGCCACGGCCAGCGTCGCCGTGGCCATTGCGGTGGGGCTCACCCCTGCCTTCGGCGGCAGGCCCATCTCCGAGTTGGGAACCGAAGAGCAGAAACGCGAGCACCTACCCAAGATTGCCGAGGGGAAGGAAAAGTGGTGTATGGCATTAACAGAGCCTGCCGGGGGAACGGACATCCTGGGAGCAATCGCCACCACTGCGGAAAGAGATGGAGATGAGTATGTCATCAACGGCTCCAAGATGTTCATATCCGGAGCCCACGTCGCCGACTACATCCTGCTCGTCGCCATCACCGACAAGGAAGCGGATCGGAAAAAGGGCCTTTCCGTGTTTATCGTCGATGCCCACAGCCCCGGGATAACTATAAATCTCGTTGAGAAGATCGGGATCCATGCCTGCGGCACCACGGAGATCTTTTTCGACGAGGTAAGGGTCCCGGCGAATAACCTGCTGGGGACCGAGAACATGGGGTGGTACCACATACTCGGGGTTCTGAACCCAGAGCGCATCGGAACCTCAATGCTCTCGCTGGGTATCGCCAAGGCAGCTTTTAACGATGCCCTCCAGTACGCCAAGGAACGCAGGGCCTTCGGCAAACCCATAGGACAATTCCAGATCATCCAGCATTACCTGGCGGACATCGCTATCGAGATCGAGAACGCGCGGAACCTGATCTACAAGTGTGTAATGCTCTGCGACGCTGGAGAGAGATACGACGTCGAGGCTACCATGGCAAAGATCGTTGCCTGCCGTGCCTCGGAGAAAGCAGCCCTTTATGGCATGGAGATATTCGGCGGTTATGGGTTTACCATGGAATACGACATCCAGCGCCACTTCCGGGATTATAAGCAGATGATGTTCAGCCCCATCTCTGACGAGATGAGTAAAAACTACATCGCCCAGAGTTTCGGTTTGCCAAAGTCCTATTGAGCGGTTCAGGGAAAGGAGGGAGTCCGAATGTACACCTTGGGGGATGTACCGAGAAAGGGAAAGAAGCTGTACCCAGACAAAGAAGCGATGGTCTTCAAGGACGTAAGGATCACATACGCACAGTTGGAGGATCGAGTCAACCGCCTTGCTAATTCCATCCTGGAACTCGGTTACAAGAAAGGAGAGCACTTGGCCATCCTGGCCGAGAACACGCACAAGTACATGGAAGTTTATTTCGCAGCGGGCAAGCTCGGGATGGCCGTTACTCCGCTCAATTTTCGCCTCTCCGACAGGGAGATCATCCATATCGTCAACGACAGCGAGGCCACGCTTTTTCTGGCAGGGGAGGGTTTCGAGGAACGGTCAATGGGCCTGAAGTCGGAGCTGAAGGCGATAAGGCACTGGATAGCGCTGGACCATGAGAGCGAGGGATATCACTACTACGAGGATCTCTTGGCAGGAGCCTCGCCCGATGATCCCTGGATCGAGGTGGATGAGAACGACATGGCCATCCTGATGTATACGGGAGGAACAACCGGGCTTCCCAAGGGGGTCATGCTCTCCCACCGTAACCTCATAACCGGGGCCATCGGGTGCATCCTGGTGGGGGGATACAACGCCAACGATAGTACCTGCCAAGTCCTACCACTGTTCCACGTTTCCCTGTGGCCAGCCCTGTGCATGCTCATGATGGGGGGGAAGGCGGTCATCGTGTCCCGACCAGACCTGGTGGAGATCCTGAGGTTGATACAGGACGAGAAGTGTACCCATATCAACCTCGTGCCCACGCTCTATGGCTGGCTCCTCAACCTTCCCCAAATCGATGAATTCGATCTTTCAAGTCTCCGGCTCATGACCTATGCAGGGAGCCCCTTCCCACCCGACGTACTCAAGCGGTGCATAAGAAAGTTCGGCAACATCTTCGCCCAGGGTTACGGGCTGACCGAGGCTGCCCCCATCGTTTCTTTCCTCCTACCGGAGGACCACGTTCTGGAGGGGCCGGAAAGACTTACCAGGCGGTTGGCGAGTGCCGGCAAGGAAGCCCATGTTGTTGAGGCCAGGGTAGTGGATGAGAACGACAAGCCGGTGAAACCCGGCGAGATCGGTGAGATCGTGGCCCGCGGCAAGAACATCATGATGGGATACTGGAAAAACCCGGAACTAACGGCGGAGGTTCTCCGCGGGGGATGGCTGCATACCGGCGACATGGGGACGGTGGACGAGGACGGGTACATTTACCTCCTGGACCGCAAGGCGGACATGATCATCACGGGGGGAGAAAACGTGTATCCCAAGGAAGTCGAGGACGTGCTGTATGAACATCCCGCGGTGCAGGAATGCGCTGTCGTTTCCGCGCCGGACGAACGCTGGGGGGAGAGAGTCCAGGCGGTGGTCGTCTTGAAGGAGGGAGCCTCCGCAAGCGAGGAGGAGTTAATCGAGCACTGCAAGAAGAGGCTTGCGGGATACAAGTGCCCCAAGTCGGTGCAGTTTTGGGAAGCGTTGCCCAAGACACCCATCGGGAAAATCCTGAGGAAAGAGGTCAAGCAGGCGTTCTGGGGTGACCGGTTAAAGAAAATCAACTAATGGATATCGAGGTAGGCAAGAGCGGGGAGGTGAGTGATAACTGGTGACTTACAACCATCAGGGGTAGGCTGTTTCGGCGAAGTTGATTTTGGAGGTGTGGACATGACCAGGAAGGAAAATCCCTTCAAGAACTTGCTTTCTCCCATCAAGATCGGGCCCATCGAACTCAAACACCGCATGGTATTGGCACCCATGAACGAGACCCTTTCCGGCCACGATGGACAGGTTACTGAGCAAACCATTGCTTACTATGCTGCCCGCGCAAAAGGGGGAGCCGCCATGGTAATAACCGGCGCAATCATGGGTACGAAATTAGCTTCCAGGTACGTGTGGGGGCGCAATTTGTATTGTTTCCACCCCGGTCATATCGCGGGCTTAAAAATGCTTACCGATCATATCCATTACTTCGGATCCCTGGCATGTGCCCAGATCACCATAGGATTTGGGAGACAGGGTCACTCCGCTGATCATCACGAGCTCGTGCCTGCACCCACGGCTGGCCTTCCGTACGAAATAGCCCTCGATAAGGTCCCGAAGGCTTTTATACCTGTCTTAAAGAGAACAGAACACCCTCGATCGTTCCTGGTCGGTCAGATGACCAGGGAAATGACCATTGAAGAAATACACTCTGAGCAAAAAGAATTCGCCAGGAGCTGCCAGCTGCTGGTCCTGGCTGGCTTTGACGCCATCGAGATCCACGCACCCCATGGATACCTGGAGCACCAATTTCTGTCACCTTTAACGAACAAGAGAACGGATATGTACGGAGGGGAGTGGAGAAACCGCAAGCGTTTCATCAACGAAGTCACCGAACAAGTGCGCTATGCCGTAGGTTCGGGCGTTGCTCTGGGTGTCCGCATCAGCGCCGAAGAGCATATGGAGGGAGGACTTACCCGCGAGGAGATGATCGACGTTGCCAAGGACCTCGAGGCACGAGGCATTGATTATCTGAGCCTCTCCGATGGCGGTGGATATGAGGAATCAGGTCATCTGGTACCCGACAAGGAACGTGCGGAGCATATCCCGGAGCACGGGAGGGATTTTAAGAAAGCGCTTAAAATCCCGGTCATGGTCGCATCTCAGCATGATCCAGTCAAAGCGGACAAGGACATCGGAGATGGCATGTTCGATATCTCAGCTTTGGGGCGCCAGCTATTTATTGACCCGGAGTATCCAAGAAAAATAATGGAAAATCGGCCTGAGGATATCAATTTTTGCAGATATTGCAATACCTGCCTGATTCTATGTAACTCAGGGGTTGGACCTGCCTGTCCGCATAATCCAGAGCTGGGACGGGAGTACGCCAACCCGGAGTACAAGATCGGTCCGCGGGCGGAACATGAATCTATCATCCCCAAGGGCATGCTCGCTGGCGATATGCCTTGCTTGGACAGGCCTTGGTGGAAGCCGGAATTCCCGCTTATTGAGAAGTGCTGGCGTCCCTTCCGCGGCCCGGGAAAGGGTTAAGGCAAGGGAATCAATCCTGGAACGGTCATCAACCGGGAGATGAATAAGGAGGAAACTATGAGCGAGGGTTTCGTGAAGGATGACTTCTTCAAGATAGACCCCGAACCGCACCTTATCGGGAAAATGGAGCACATTAATCATTTCCCCGGGGTGCAGATGTGGTGGCGGGCGATAGAGAACATAAGGCGCCCCTTGTTGACCGGGATCAAGCCTTTCGTGTTTGAGGGTCTGGACCCTAAAGAACTGAACAAGAACGAGGATCCCGAGGCCCTCTTGGAGTACATGGACAAGTACGGGGTGGATATCGCCTGCCTCCTCCCCGAATCCATGATGGACACCACGGGCTATACCAGCCGGTGGGTGAGCAACGGCGACATGGCGAAGGTGGTGGAAGCCCACCCGGACCGCTTCATGTACCAGCCCAACATCTCGCCGGTGAAGTTCAAGGGTGTAAAGAACACCATCTGGGAGCTGGAATACTGGGTGAAGGAGAAAGGGGCCAAGATCTTCAAGTTCTACCCGCCCGAGGACACCTACATCAACGACCCCGAGCTATGGCCCTTCTACGAGAAGGCCCAGGAGCTGGGGATCGTGCTGGACATCCACACCGGTTTCTGCTGGGTCCCCCCGGGAAAGAGCAAGCACGCCCTGCCCATCCAGCTGGACGACGTGGCCCGGGACTTCCCGGAACTGAAGATCGTCGCCTTCCACATGGGCTACCCCTACTGCGACGACCTGAACATGGTGGCCATGGGTCACCCCAATATCTACCCCTGCCTGTCCTTGCTCATACCCTGGGCCATAGGAGCCCCACGTAAGTTCGCCAAGATCCTCGGGGAAGCCTTGCGCTTCGTGGGCCCGGATCGCATCATCTGGGGAACGGACTATGCGGGGTTTGGGATCCAAATAAAGACGGCGGTACTGGGTTTCCGGGAATTCCAGTTCCCCGAGGACATGCAGGAGGAATACGGGTATCCTCCTCTCACAGATGAAGATCGAGCCAAGATCTTCGGTCTCAACCTGGCCCGCTTGCTGGGGGTGGACGCATCCAAGAGAAGGGTGAAAACCTGAAGCCTGACTGGAGTAGGAGAGAAGCTATACGAAGAAATTCTGGCTCCATCCCTTCGTCGGGGTAGACGAGCCTTTGGCGGGATAGTGGTGGAAGGAATGGGGATGCCGGCTAGTGGAGGCTGGTGACAGGGGGTTTCCAAGTCAGGGAAGGAGGGCATTAATGGCGTGCCTTCAAACCGTGGACGTCCATCACCATTTCCTGCCCCCTAGGTATCTTGCAATTCTTGAAAGAAGGGGCATCAGGGAATATGCGGGACTTCCATTTCCCCCGTGGAACCCTGATGTCTCTCTCGACCTTATGGATCGATATAACATAAGAACTGTCATGGTGTCGCTATCCTGCCCGGGGGTCTATTTTGGCGACATTAGGTTAGCAGGGGAACTAGCGCGGATATGCAACGAATATGCGGCTGGGTTATGCGAGGAGGAAGGCCATCGATGGGGAGCGTTTGCCACTCTTCCACTTCCCGACGTGGATGCCGCGCTGGAAGAGATCGAATATGCGCTCGACATCCTGAGGCTCGACGGAGTGGCTTTGCCCGCGAGTATCGGCAACTGTTATCTTGGCGATCGGGCTTTTAAAGAAGTTTTTAACGAGCTGAACAGGCGAAGGGCGGTGGTTTTTATTCATCCTAGCGTGCCGCCGGGAAGCGATATTCCGGAACTGGACTTGCCACCCTTTCTCGTGGAATTCGTCTTCGATACCACTCGAGCTGTGGCCAACCTCCTCTTCAGCGGGACGCTGGAGAGGTGTCCGAGGGTCCGTTTCATCCTTGCCCACGCCGGAGGGGCCGTTCCTTACCTGGTATTTCGTCTGTCTCTGGGGGAATTTCTTCCTGGCTTGCAGGACAAGGTACCCCAGGGCGTGTTGGCTTACCTAGGCCGTCTTTACTACGACATAGCCCTATCAGCGTCCCCGGCTACCCTCCGTGCCCTTCAGTGGCTGACGGATAGCTCCCAACTGCTCTTCGGAAGCGATTTTCCGTTCGCTCCCGAGCCGGTCACAGCGATCACCTTGGCTGGGTTGAAGGAGTACGAGGGATTCGACGACCATGACTTGGGTGCGATATTCATGGATAACGCCTGGAACTTGTTTCCCCGCCTTCAGAAGGCGGAGGGGAAGGAGAGTATAAATTGAAAAAACCGTATGTATTTTATACATCGCCTCCCGATGGACCCTACCCCGTAGGCGTTAGAACCGAGTGGGTGGAATCCAGGGGCCGCCTTATGCGTTTGCTGGTTTGGTATCCTGCCCTGAAGGTGGAGGGAGCCGAGCCCTATTTATTCCTGAACGATAAGCTGGGAACCGCGGTGGCAGGGTCGGCGGTGATGGATGCGCCACCCGACAAGTCGGAGGCGCCATATCCCCTGGTAGTGTACTCACCGGGTTTGACTGCCACAGCTGACGCTTCGGTGTTCTACACCCAGAACCTGGCCAGCCACGGCTATGTAGTGGTGAGCATGGATCACCTGGACGCAAACCAGCTGGACTTGGTCGTGCGGGAGGGAAATTGGAAAAACCTAGTACGCTTCTTTCCCAGAATGCTCAAGGAGTTCGTCATCGGTAATCCGAGTGACACGGTTCTTGTGATGTTTACCAATCATTTCCGCAAGACCGAATTCGGGCTGAGATACCGGCCGCAGGAGGTGAGGCTGGCGATCGACAGCGCCATCGAGTGGAACGAGGACACTTCGTCTCCCCTGCACAACCTGATGGATACCGATGCCATAGGTTTGACCGGCCATTCTCTCGGGGCATGGACTGCCCTCCTCCTCGGGGGCATGACCCTCAAGCAGTACGAAGGATTTTACGCGTGCGGTATGGATATAAACCAGGGATGTATCGCCGATCATGATCCATGCAGGACCGAGTTCGCCAGATCGCTGGAGAGCCCACATGCGTTAAGGGACGAAAGGGTCAAGGCGATACTTCCCATGGCACCCCCGATCTTTCACCGACGCGTATCGGAAAACGCCGGGGAGATCAAGGTTCCATTGTTATTCCTCACCGGCGATGATAAAAGGTGGGAGGCAACTGTAAGCCGCCAGAAGGAGGTTTTTTACAGCGCACCGCCCCCCAAGCATTTCGTATTTATCCAGGACACCGACCACTTTGTGATATGTGATATGTTGATGAAATCACGGTATGTCCTCAATAGATTACGGCCTCCCAAGTTTAAAAGACATTTTCATGAGAAGGCACAGGTGTACAAGGATTACTCGGTAGCCTTTTTCGACCTCTATCTCAAGGGGAAGGAGGACGCGGTGGAGATTCTACGGTCGTCTGATCGGCCTTTCGTGAGACAGGCGTGGTGTGAATTATGATTACCTAGAGGACGAGCGTTGATGAATCTAATCATTCTTCTGCAATACATTAAAGGTGACTTCTCAACAATTTTTTCTCCGCTGATTCCACGGAATCCGTCAATCCCACACATGATACTGTAATGGCATGTCGGAGTTATATTTAACTTCTTGAAAGTCATTCTTCTCTATCGCAAGCAAAGCAAGCCACAAGATGTTCATGATTATTAGAATCCAAGGAAAGTGAGTATTTTATTCAGGATGGGCAGTATCGAAAATTGAGCGTTCGCTTGCTTGGGCAAGGCGCCGGTCATATCCTTGTCCCAGGGAGGGGGGCTGCCCTCCATGGCGCTTCACATGGTGCTTGACTTGGAGCACGGTAGTCCTGGACCGGGGAGGGGAAGGATGCACCCGCTCATCGACGAGAACATGGTCCGGAACATACTGGAGACCGGCAATGCCGCCTCCGGGTTGCCCCCGAGGGTGGAGGTCCTGGAGAAGCACGGCCTGCCATACGACCGGGAAGCGGAGAACGTGGTGATCAGCGGTTGCCAGGTCATGTACCTGCTCCCGCAGGTCATCGCCTCCCTGGCCCGGGTGCTGGAAAGGGGCGGCATGTCCTTCACCTTCCTCTCCCG
>JACIYB010000119.1 GCA_014360155.1 Syntrophomonadaceae bacterium | reverse complement strand
CCGCCGTTTTATTTTGTGCCCCTAAAGCCATGACATACAACTACCGTATACCTGCAGCAGCTCGCCGGGATAAAAGCATAAGCCCTGAGTTTCTGATTATCCGGTTTTTCCAGTTCTAGAACCTGCATTTTAACCTCCAGCTAAATTGGTTTCTTCGGTTTATTTTTTTCATCAGACTCCCTGCGCACCCTATTGCTGCAAAAATCACAAATAAAAGTAGGAGACTTCTGTTCGGCCAGCTTTTTATAGTCCTTGTGATCCTCATATACATCGTGATTTTTACCGCACAGCAAGCAGCGAGCAACGACAAAATCCATAAATTACCCTCCCTATTTTATTCCTCCCCTTGGCTTTACTTTATAATAGCAGAATTCTCAATAAATCTGAAGACAGCACATCCTTCAGAAGAATTTCAGAATAATCCGTCTTACCTGTGAAACAATTTTCACTCCAGTCCGCTAAGTCTATCCCGTCTTCCCGCCCCCTATCAACCGGCAGGGGCAATCCCCGGGTTTGAAAAGTCAGTATAGACTTCCTCACCAGCTCATCCATTCCTTGGTTTACTATCTGGCTCCTGAGCTCCTCTACATTTTCTGTAGTGCCACAGCAGACATAAGTTTGGCATAAAAAAGGTCGATACCTGTATATGCTGCAGGTCTTCTCAGCAGTCAGAAAAATGCATCTGCCCCCTTCAGTCCGCCGTAAGGTAATATCGACTATTTCTCCACAAACTTCAACCCACAAGTATTTAAAAGCTTCACTGAATTCCGTTATATGTTTTGCCTGGCAAATATTTTCCACATCTATGGAAGTAACCGGCAGGGGTTCATAACAGCAAAGATCACAAGCATAGCAATTGGTTCGATTCCCGGGCCAGACTCTTTCTATCTGTCCAGATTCAACAAATTCGTTCATTTCTTCGAGCAAATCTTGAACACTGAGATTTTCGTCTCTTATCCGCATGTCATAACCGGGATATCCTTTGATTTTTTGCTTTATAAATAAAACTTTTTTCATGAACTGTTTTTACCCCTTGTTCCCACTAAAGAATCACACCATCAATATTATAAATAATATATCTCCAAAAAAGAAAAACTACCCACCATAGCGGTGGGATTTTAGTAAATACTGGTATTGCGCATGTCATACCTTAAAGTATGCGATAGCATTTTCCAGCTCGTTAATAACCCGGTTCAAGTTATCTACAGAGGCCTTTACTTCCTGCATGCCAGCCATCTGCTCCTCTGCGAGTTTATACATGCTCTCTGCAAATTGGGCATTACTGTCTGCAGTAGCGCTAGTCTGCTCAATGGATTCCATAGCGGTTTCAGCACTGGCTGCCATCTGCTGGCTGGCTGCAGACATTTCCTGTATCTGTTCATTGACTGCAGTAATTGCCTCGATTATATGTTCAAACGCTTCTCCTGCACTGGCAACCGCTTCGGTTCCGCTGGCT
Organism: Syntrophomonadaceae bacterium; assembly: GCA_014360155.1. Taxonomy (GTDB): domain Bacteria; phylum Bacillota; class Syntrophomonadia; order Syntrophomonadales; family Syntrophomonadaceae; genus JACIYB01. The sequence goes on along the minus strand of JACIYB010000119.1, from coordinate 5,005 downwards.
ACCTCCCTAGTTCCTTCTTCCATAGCATTAACCGCTTTTTCAGCTTCATTCTGGACCTCTTTGATCAAGCCAGCTATACGCTTAGCTGCTTCCCCTGATTCCTCTGCGAGTTCCCTGACCTCCTCCGCAACAACTGCAAAACCTCTGCCTTGTTCTCCGGCCCGGGCAGCTTCAATGGCAGCATTCAATGCCAGGAGGTTAGTCTGAGTAGCTATGTTGGTTATCAAGTCTACTATTTGATTAATTTCCTGGGATTTCGTCCCTAGTCCCTCTATGATTTTGGCAGCAGAATTTACCGTATTGTTTACTATTTCTATTTGATTTATCGCTCTTTTGACCTGTCCCCCGCCTTCCTGGGCCCTGTTGCTGGCAGTTAAAGCAGATGAAGACACTTCCTGAGAATTTTCCGCCACCTGCCGTATAGCCGCAGACATCTCTCCAATAGCTGTTTTAGATTTTGTAGCCAGTTCTGCTTGGTCTGAAACATTTCCGCTCATTTCATTGGCCTTTACAGTTATATCCTTCATTAAAGTCGAGCTTATCTCAGAGCGTTTCAACAACTGAGAACTCGACTCACTCACATTTTCGACCAAGTTTTTAGTCTTGCCAATCAATTCCGATATTTTATCAGCCATCGTATTGACCATAACAGCAAGTCTGCTTACTTCATCGCTGGATTCCACCGGTATTTTCTGGGTCAGGTCACCTTCACTGATCCTGGCAACTGCTTCTCTGATCCTCCGCAGCGGCGCATAAACAGTATATGCTATCAGAAAAGCAGCCAGACAGCCTATCAGGATCCCCAAACCTGAATAAGCTACCATAGCCATTCGAAAATTGTCCACCGCTTTTTCATATGGAGTAGCAGGTACACCTACATACCAGATTCCTATTATCTTCCCCGTTTCATCCTTTATAGGTTTATATGCAGTTTCATTCCACGTTCCTACAACATCGGCCCTCCCTATGTAAGTTCCTCCTTTTTGGAGCACAGCATCTGCTACAACATCCGAAACTTTTGTTCCTACCATTCTCTGCCCGTCTTTCATCACATTGGTTGCAACCCTGGTGTCATATTTAAATACTGTAACCGTATCTCCGGTAAGTTTGCCTATTTCGTCAATTATCGCATAGTTCTCTTCCATCAACACATCGCCCTTATACAGTTTGCCATCTGCTATTTTCCACTCGCCGGGGTAGCATTGATCAAGGACGTACTCACCAAGCGCAAGGTCCGATTTTAGCTTCTCTTGGGCAGAAAAAATGATCTTGTCTTCCATTACCGATGTAGCATAAACTCCCATAGTACCAGTTACTGCTGCCAGTATAAGCGTAAAAACCAGTATTAGCCGTAAGCGTACATCCAATTTGCGAAAAAACTTTTCCACGAGCTTCATATTCTTCTCTCCCTTCCAAAATTTGACTTTTAGACCATCCGTCCTTAAGCCTTCAGCCCCTCCATTCCCTGCAGCCATAGCCTCCAGGGATGAAGGCTTAAGGTTAGCGTAGGGGATATGCCCTGTGAACATGAGGGCCTAGTTGAGGTATAGTTCCTCCTTACCGCAAAATCGAACCCACTTAAAGCCGTAACATTTTATTAGTTTAGTACCCGAACCATTATTGTTTAACGCTCACCTGCCTTTTCAGGAATAATTTTCATATAAACAACCCGCTGGTAGTTATAAGAACCTACCACATTCCCCTCAGCATCATAAATATAATTTAATGACGACCCGCCTACATAGACTTTCCCGTTCTGTTCAATTCCGAGGTCTTTAACATAACCTGTCAGTTTTTCCCCGTCAGTAAAAACAATCTCCACTTTTATCAGTTTTTCAACATCATCCTGTGAAGTTGAATGAAAAAGCTTTTGCAAACTAAAATTACACCCACTGCTTGATAATACCAATAATACAAGACAAAAGACTGTCAAAATCCTTTTCCTCATAGTCTCCTCCTCCTCCTAATTGGCCCAGAATGCCGATAAACATTATAATTGTATCTGTATTTACCGGACTTTTGCCTGCTGCTCCATTTTCTCAACTTATCATCAACCCGGGCATGTATGCTGCCGGGGGTAAATCCCCCTCCTTGGTTACGCTCTCCGGCCTCTATACCGGTGAGTATTTCCAAGCCTTCGTTCACGTGGTCAACGGCCCATATGTTGAACTTCTTGCTTTTTACCGCTTCGACAACCTCGTCATCCAACATGAGGTGAGGAATATTTTTCCTGGGAATTATTACCCCCTGTCTTCCATCCAGGCCTTGATCTTTGCACACCTTGAAAAAACCCTCTATCTTCTGGTTAACTCCTCCTACAGGTTGGATTTCACCGTTCTGGTTAACAGAGCCCGTAACAGCTATTCCCTGCTTAATTGGAACCTCTGCCAGACTGGACAGAAGAGCAAACAGTTCAGCGGCTGAAGCGCTATCCCCTTCTATTCCCTGGTAACTTTGCTCAAATGTGAGGCTTGCCGATAAAGTCAGCGGCTTATCTTGGGCGTATTGCGCCCCTAGGTAACCGTTCAGGGTTAACACTCCCTTACTGTGAATAGTTCCGCTCAAGCGAATCTCGCGTTCAATATTTATCAGGCCTTTTTCCCCCATAAACGTTTTGGCTGTTATACGAACCGGCTTACCGAAGCTGTAATCTCCCATGTCATAAACAGCTAAACCGTTCAGCTCCCCAATTTTTTCTCCGGTTACATTTATAATAAGGCTGTGCTCTTTTATATAGCTTCTTATTTTTTCCTCTATCATAGCCGAACGGTATCTCTTTTCTTCTATGGCCCTTTTCACATGTCTGTCTTCGACGATAGACGCCCCTTCTTTTTTAGCCCAACTGTCCGCTTCATATATAATTTCCACCAGCTTGTTAAATAATGTCGTCAATTTTCTCTGGTCTCCAACCAGGCGACTGCTGTAATCGATCACAGCAGCTACAGCTCTCGGGCTGAAATGAACCAGGTTTTTATTTTTGCATACAGATGCAATAAAGTGTACATGTTCATCAATATGTACGCGGTTCCTGTCCATTTCTACGTCAAAATCAACCTTTATTTTAAAGAGCTTCCTGAAATCTTCGTCATATTCATATAGTAAATAATAATAAATCGGCTCTCCGATCAAAACAATCTTTAAGTTAACAGGTATCGATTCAGGTTCTAACGTCTCCATATTACTGAGACCAAACACTTTGGTTACGTTTTCCACTTTTATCTCCTGGTTTTTAAGTACCTTTTTTAAGGTTTCCCAGATGTAAAAGTTTTTTAAAATACTGGATGCGTAAAGAATCAGATAGCCTCCATTGGCTTTATGTACTGAACCAGCCTTTATTTTGGAAAAATCAGTAGCCAGTATGCCAAATTCGCTTTCATATTCTATTTGGCCAAACAGATTTGAATAGGTGGGATTATTCTCGAAGATTACCGGTGCATGGTCTAATTGGGAATTGTCAACTATAAGGTTAACTTGGTAGCGCCGTAATGAAGCACGCCTGTCGATATGCTGAAACAAGTAGGCAGGCCAGCTGCCTTCTCTTTTAATGAAGAGATCTATATTATTAAGCAAATCCTGTTGCATGTCTTCCAGGTATTCTACAATATCTGCAAACATTCTGTATTTATTAAAGAGACGTGCGAAATGCAAAACCGTCACCGACCTTGCTGTTTCCTGTTCAAGGTCTTTAATCCTTGCCTTTACATTTTTTTCTAATTCCTTGAATTTTCTAAAAGCCCTGTTCAGCTTTTCCTGAACAATTGAACTCTTTTTCATCAATTCAGCTCGTTCGTCCTCCGGCATTGCCATATATTCTTCCTGGCTCAGGGCTTCGCCGTTTTTTTTGAGAGGAATAGTACTTATCCCGCTCTGGGTCCTGGAAATGGCAAAGCCTTGACTGCGCGCTTCCTCTTCCAACTGCAGGTACATGGCATTCGTTTGTTCAACAAACACATTGAGTATCTCATTTTTCTTGTAATCGAAATCCTCGCTTTCAAATGCCCGAACAATCTGTTTCGTAACTTTCTCTATTTCCACTGAAACGTCTTTTTTAAACGCTATTCCCTTCCCAGCAGGCAGTTTTATAGCCTTAGGCGAATCAGGATTTTTAAAATTGTGAACATAACACCAATCTGAAGGAACAGGTTCGCTGCTCGCTTTTTTTTGCAGTAATTCACGAATCAAAGTCGTTCTTCCGGTTCCTAAAATTCCTGCTAGATAGATGTTATAAGTACTGTCACTTATGTCCAGTCCAAATGATAATGAGTGAACTGCGCGGTCCTGCCCGATAATTCCTACTAGGGGTTCTATTTCGGCCGTGCTTTTGAATTTAAAAATAGAAGGATTGCACTTTTTATGAAGGTACCTAGCATTAACCCTGTATGCCCTGCTATCCAATTTATTACTACACCCCCATCGCGTACAGCAAAAATTTCGCCGTTTTTTCCCCAGTTCGCAAATTACTAGATATCCCTTAGAATTTGAAAGTCATACCTGTTTCACCCTTAATCACTTTACTCCCCAGTTCGTTGTAAAGCATTGCAGCAGAATAAAAACCTGTACAGTGTGAAACAACCAGATTTTTAATATTGCACAATTTAAGAGCAGCTACAGTTTTGCTCATTCTTTCCCTTGAAGCATTTATCAGATGGGTTCCGCCAATAAAGGCCAATAGTTCCGTCCTCCCTGTTTTCTGCCGGGCGTGTTTAATAATATTTATTATGCCTGAGTGACCGCAACCGCTAACAATTATCAAGCCCTCCGGGTGGTTTATGATCAAAGCCATATCATCAATCAGTCTGTCTTTGATTAATTTCCCTTCCGCTTCTATCTCGAAATTACCGCCTACATCCTCAAAATCTGTAATACGGGGTATCTCCCCGCTTATGAAAACCCCAGGGTATATTTCACTAAAATCATTGGTAAAAACAAATTCTGCACCAGCATCAAGCGCTTCCTGTCGGGTAAAAACACAGCCTATGTTTTTTTCCCTATTGCCCGGCATGGG
>JACIYB010000118.1 GCA_014360155.1 Syntrophomonadaceae bacterium | reverse complement strand
TACAATTTTTACTCCGTACTGTTCAACTATCGATGGCGGCAGATAGGCAGTACTGTCTGTGATGATTGCTTTAACCATATTACTCCTCCCCGTTTTTTTGCAATAATAATCTATTATATATTAAGGCTTCGATGTAGTCGAGGAGGTCGAATGGCGGTTTCTAAGATACCTGGATATTCAGGTATCTTAGAAGGGAATGAAGCTGTTCTGTTAAAGCCGCTGTCTGAGCATGAGAGCTGTTTGCTGCTGTGTATTCAATTGAAGCTGCTAGTTCAGATATTTTTTTAAAGCCGTACATTTCAGCTGTATCTTTTATGTCGTGGCTTATGCTTCGTACCATTTTGGTATTATGTTTTTGTAGGGCGTAATTCAGCTTATCCAGCATTTCAGCGAGTGTATTAATAAATTCAGGGGTGAGTTGGGATATATTCGAATCGCTTGCAGCAAGACTTGCTTGAGCGGTAAACTTTTTTTTAAGATGTGTTCTTATCTCCTCTACCAGATCCTCGGCTTTAAAAGGTTTAGCTATGTATGAACTGCAGCCGGCTGTCAGGCATTTTTCGCGCTCGCCTGTCATGGTGTTGGCTGTTATGGCTATTACAGGAATTTGAGCTAACTCTTTATTTTGCTTAATTGTACGTGTGGCTTGGTAGCCGTCCATTACCGGCATTTGCATGTCCATTAAAATAAGATCAAAGCTTTTTTCCTGCAAAATTTTCAAACATTCAAGACCGTTTGGTGCCGTATCAATATCAAATCCATATTTTCTCAGCATCTGGGCTAATATTTTCCGGGTAGTCTTATTATCCTCCACGATTAAGATTTGTGGACGATAAAATTCCAGTACAGATTTATTCTGGTGATCATCATACATTTCAGCCTTATAGCCATCAGTGATCTGTTGGTTGGAAAGCATCTCCAGGGGAATTTTAAAATTAAAGACTATTCCGGTATTTGGGACCATATTTACCCACATTTCTCCCCCCATTACTTCCAGGAGCTTTTGGCAGATGTACAGTTCCAGATCGGGTTCTTTAATTTCATGCGAAACTGAGTTATGCACCTGGATAAAAGGGGATAAAATTTTCTTTATCTGTTCGGGGGGTATATTGGTGCTGGCAGCTGCGATAGATGCCGTAAGACGGCTCTGCCTTTGGGAGTTAGTTTCTACATTAGCAGTAAAATAAATTTCGCCTTGTTGGCTAAATTCTATAGTGTTTTTAAGGATATTTATCAATATCTGCTGTAGTTTAACTTTATCAACCAATACCTGTTCAGGAATCGCTCTGTCTATATCCAACTTTAAAGCGATTTTCTTGATTTTGAGCATAGGACTGATAGAATTTATGGTCTTGTCGAAAACATCTGCTAGGTTACAGGGTTCAGGTTCGAGGGTGACTGTTCCCAGCTCCAGTTTATAAATATCGTTCAATTCATTTACTATCTTAAGCAACCGTTCACTGCATCTTTTTATAGTATCGATGTTGTCTCTCTGCTCAAAGTCGAAGTTACTCTGGTCCAGAAGTTCGACAGAACTGATTATTCCTATTAAGGGTGTTCTCAGTTCATGGTTTATATTAGCGAAAAAGTCATTTCTAGTTATTATACTGGTTGTCTCTCCGTTTTTACGATTTTGATTTGATTTACCGATTCCATTTGAAACTATTGCTATCGCGGATATTTTGCCCTTCTCTTTCAAAGGCTCTATGTGATGTAAAAAAACTCTTTCCTGGTCGTCCATTTGCAAGATCTGTTTAGTGTATAAGCTCTGTCCGTTGAGTATTTGTTTTCGAATATCAAGATAATTTTTTTCCTCACAAGAAAAGAAACACTTCAGCAGATTATTATTTTCTCCGTTGCTGAACCGAAGAAAATTGATAAGCTGGATTCCCTTTTCGTTTGCATACATAATTTCCCCATTTTTTTCAATAACAATAATACTGTCATAAGAACTATTTTCCCAGATAATTACATTATTTATCTTTTTCCCTTCAGCAAGATCTTTATTTAGTATTTTTGCAAACATAGCTTTTTCACTTCCTTAAAAACCATAAATATCGATAAACAAATATGACAGTATATATAAGATACAATAAAATCCCTAAAAAACTTGTCTATTCGTGCATGCAAATACCATTTTTTTTATCAATAAGAGGCGAATAATGTAAAAATTTAACTATTACGCCTTATTTTTTTGCAGATCTTGATATTAGATGAGTCCAATTCCTAAAATACAATTTTTTTAAAATTTTACTAAAAATACCAAAGGATTTACAAAATAATGGTTGAATTAATTATTATAACAAAGAAAGTTCTGGAGGTATTTTTATGAAAAAGAGCCATTTTTTCACTGTTATTTCCATTGCAGTACTAGTGACAATATTAAATGCTGTTTTCTTAAAACCGTCGACGGCAACAGTAATGCAGCCGGTTAAAATCTTTATTGACGGTGAGGAGTTGAATACAGATGTACAACCATTGATAATGAATGGCAGGACTATGGTTCCCATAAGGGCGATCAGTGAAAAGCTGGGAATGAAGGTCGAATGGGATGAGGCTAACCGTTGGGTTGTTATAACGAGCTCGACTGTACCTGTTGGCGGCAGTTCGCCTAGCAGAAGCGAAATAGACCGAGAAATTACTATATTAGGCCAAGCTGCAGTCAGCAGTGGGGATTTAAAGACAATATTAAAACAAAAAAACCCGAGTGTTTCAACTGACATAGTTGACATGTATCTGGCGATTGGTGCCGAATACGGAGTTAAGGGAGATATAGCATTTTGTCAGGCGGCTAAAGAGACGGGATGGTGGAAATTCGGCGGTTTGGTAGAGAGTTATCAAAATAATTACTGTGGGTTAGGGGCAACCGGAAGGCCTGCTTCGGGAGACGAAGATTTAAACGGAGCAGATCCCTCTAAAGTGTGGTATAAAGAAGGTGTTCATGGAGCTATTTTTGATAGTCCGGAAACAGGGGTTGAGGCCCATATTCAGCATCTTTATGCCTATGCCTGTGATGACCCCCTGCCTGAAGGCAAAGTTCTGGTTGATCCGCGCTTTAATCTCGTCTCAAGGGGGAGTGCTGTTACGTGGAGTGACCTGGACGGCAAATGGGCAGTTCCAGGCAATGGGTACGGTTTGAGTATACTCCAGGACTATTACCGGCTGGTACTTTTGGGAAACAGTGAGAGCGGCGTATAATTTGGAAGGTGTTAGCAGGGTTAAGCAATTCGAGATTAGAAACCGGCTTCTCAGGATAGAAGACGAGAAACTTTGAAAAGGCTGCAAAGTACAGGCTTAAATAGGGGTGCTCATTATTGCGGTATTAATGGGTGAAAACAGTATTAGGTGTTATTTAAAATAATAACTGAGAAAGGGAACGGCATTTAAAAAATCTGTTCTCTTTTTTAGTTTATAAAATTGGTTTTCAAACAGTTAAGGCATTGCTTAAAAAAACACCGTCCTAATTGGACGGTGTTGCTCATAAATATGCTAAGGGGGGCATATTGCGAGCATATAAAACATTAAAATGAGGAAGGGAAAGTAGAGGCTAACAATAAAGTTAATTCACAGGTTAATTGTTAAATTGAGAAATTATCGCTTTGAACAGGCATTTAACAAATAATTGTTAAGGTTATGATCGTCATTTTTCCTGAGCTGAGACTTTATTAGTTAACCTGATAATAATTTATGAAGTTAAAGGGTGAAAAGTGCTATTATGCGAGAAAGATATTATAAAATAGGTGAAGTTTCGGAAATTTTAGGGATGGAACAACATACTCTTCGCTATCTGGAGAACAGCCTTAAACTAAAAATAAAGCGGGATGAGCGCGGTGACAGGCTTTATGACGAGTCTGATATCGAAACCTTCAAACTCATCCTGCAGTTGAAAGAAAAAGGGCTTAATACTACTGCAATCAAAATGGCATTGGAAAATATTGAGGAGACGCAGGAAATGAATATAGCAGCTAGGGACAGCCAATTCAATAGAGAGATTGTTGAAATGGTTTCTGTTGCTAAGAAAATAGTGGAGCAAAATGAAGAGCTGCTGCAACAGAATAAAAGACTGGAGCAGCGATTGGAGAGACTGGAGCAAAAAATCGAACAGCGTAACGAGGAGCGGGAAAAAAAAGTTGATGAGTTTTTAAGATTGTGGAGAAATGAGCAGGAAAGTAAAAGTAAATCGTGGATATCAAAATTATGGGGTAAATAGGGAGAAGAGATTGGTTTGAAAGAACCAGACCGGAGAATAAGATAATACAGCGATTCGCTTCTCGGCAGAAGTATGAAAGTAATTGAATAAGTATTGACTTTTTAATGCCTCTTCGTTTATAAATGAGCGGTCAACATAGTATAATAGTTCTCAATAATAAATTGCTGCTTTTTCTAAATTGCCTAATGTATACCTGAAACGTCTAAGATGTGCTTCTATATTTACTGCTACAGGGAAAATTAGTGGCCGCTTTTGAAGGCTGGAGTTGAAATAGATGAAGGTAAAATGTGCAATACGGCGTTATGCTGGTTTGGTGTGGTTCCCGCTTTTAAGTCTTATTTTGGCAACAACAATTGCGGTTGACAACCAGCATGTTTTTAATAACCCGGAATCTTCGATGCATGTTTATCTGAAGAGTCTTACCCGAGGGAACGCAGGCTTTGGTTTACAGGGATATTACAAAAATAATATATCTTTTGCGGGTCTCGAAGAGGGGGACATACTGCTGGGGGGATATCCCCATTGTGCTTATGGCCGCTTTTCCCATGCTGCCATGTATATAGGTAATGGACAGGTTATTGAATGTTATATTGATCTGGGAATTACCGTACAGCCGATAATACATTACAGAGATTATTCCGAAGTTTGTCTTTTACGGGTAAAGGCTGATCCTGCAATAAAGAGAAAAGCAGTTGATTATATCAAAAAATTTCGGGGAGGGATGTTTTATCCCTTGGCCTTTAAATCAGGAGACAGGATATGGAACTGTACCAAGATCATATGGAGAGCTTATTATGAACAGGGACTTGACTTGGATCAAGCAGGTGATTTTTGGGTAACTCCGGATTCTTTCTACTATAGTTGCTATACTGAGGTAATTCGCGAGAAAGGAAGATAAAATATCATAAACAATATATTAAGGCTATATTGCATTCAAATTTTTGCGATTTCAGCAGTATACTTGGGTACCTATTACCCAGGGCTGGACATATTTCTTTCTTTTTCATATTTATTTATTATTGCAACCGAAGCCAGGGCGATACGAAAAAATGCAAAAGCAGCCAAGGCATTAACTTCTTTTTACTGGCAGCTGCCGGGATTTGTTTTAAGCATAACCAGTTTAATGGGCTTAGAAACTTATTCCCTTTTTATCTTGCAATTCTGGCATACACCAGTAATGCCTTTATTATCTTTTTTAACAATTCCTACTTCAGCGAGCAAATCTCTATATTATTATTGCATGTTGCTGATGTTTCTGTTGCTCTCATTGTTTTATTATGCTTTGGCCAAAAATGAGAATCCGCTGGAGTCCTCAGGCATTGAAAGTCGAACTGCCGACAACAATGCTGAGACATCTTCCAGCGGATCCCGTAGAAACCGATAACGTTGGAGCATATAACTGCTCTGGTTATTAATAAGACTTATCCTTTCCGAAAGGGGCTTATTGATTTAACCGTTTATGTTACCGGTTTCTATAAAGTATTTTGTTCAGCATTTGATGTTAATATACATTAAAAACTAAAAAAATTAATTTTATTGCTCTGGGAAAATAGAGCATAAGATGCAGGGAAAAACAAAATTCCCCCAACACAAAGATTGAGGTTGGTTAAGATAATGGGTATTATAGATAAGGATAAGAACAGGTATATTACATTAAATAAAAATTTCAAGTTATACTTTACAGGCTTTAAAACCTTCCGGACGAATTTCTGTGTTGATTTAATTTAAAAGCTTTTAAAAAAGGAGAAAGCGGTTTTAGAGATATTAATATAAACAGGGACCAGAATTTATTGGATATGGTAATAAAATTTTAGGAGGTCTTAATATGATTCGAATATCTTTGCCTGGTAGGGAGTGGAATTTGAATCTAAAAAATTTGCTGCTTGACTTGAACGGTACTCTGGCGGTTGACGGGGTTCTGTCTGAAGGTGTTGAAGAGAGAATAAATTTGCTAAAAAAGCAAGTAGATGTATATCTTCTAACTGCAGATACCTTTGGATTAGCAAAGGAGGTTGCTGATAGACTGGGAATAAAACTGCTCCGGTTGGATGGGCAAAGCAGTGGTTTGGCTAAAAGAGATTTTTTAAATACTTTGGGGGCGGAAGAAACGGTTGCCATAGGTAACGGCTACAATGATACGATGATTTTGAGAGAAGCAGGCTTTTCTATTGTAGTCATAGGAGGGGAAGGATGCTGTGTAACCGCGCTTAAGGAAGCTGATATTGCTGTAACCGATATTAACGATGCACTTGATTTGCTTTTAAATCCGCTCCGAATAGTAGCAACCCTCAG
>JACIYB010000117.1 GCA_014360155.1 Syntrophomonadaceae bacterium | reverse complement strand
ATGAAAACCGGCAAAGGTTTCTTTGAATATAAAAAATAAAGTCACTTGATATATATAAATGATGGCTTGGTTCAATAAAAATCTTAAAAACGAGGAGGAAAGAAAAAAATGGATTTTCGCCTGAGTGAAGAACAAGAGATGATGAAAAAAATGGCCCATGATTTCGCCGCCAACGAAATAGCTCCGTACGCTTCCGAATGGGATAAAAACCATGTCTATCCGGAAGAATGTCTTAAAAAAATGCAGGAAGTCGGCTTAATGAATATTGGAGTCCCGGCAGAATACGGCGGCCCTGGACTCGACCATGTAGCCCAAAATGTAGTCGCAGAAGAGATATCCTGGGGGGACGCCGGAATAGCCACAATTATGGCTGCCAGCACCCTGCTGGCTACCGACCCTGTATTGATAGCCGGCAACCATGAACAGAAAAAATGGTGGTTTGACCGTATGAATGAGGGCGTTCTCGGCGCTTTCTGCCTGACAGAACCTGGAGCTGGCTCCGATGCTGCTGGTCTCTCCACCCGGTGTCAGAAAGTCGGGGACGAATACATTCTCAATGGCACGAAACAGTTTATCAGCAACGGCGGAACAGCAGGGATGTACACCGTATTGGCTACTATGGACAAAAAAATGGGAACCAAAGGCATGTGTGCCTTTATGGTAGATCGGGATACCCCGGGAATCACCATAGGCAAGGTAGAAGATAAACTGGGAATCAGGACATCCAATACTACAGAAGTAATATTTGAAGATGTAAGAGTACCGGCAAAAAACCTGCTGGGTAAAGAAGGACAGGGATTCTATATTATCATGAAAACCCTGGACTATTCCCGCGCAAGTGTCGCCGCTTTGGCAACCGGTGTAGCCCAGAGATGTCTGGACGAATCTTTGGAGTATGCCAAAATGCGCCAGCAGTTCGGCAAACCTATCGCAAGCTTCCAGGCTATCCAATTTAAACTGGCTGACATGGCCATGAGAATTGAAGCCTCCCGCCTGCTGTATCTGGAAGCTTCTTCCTTGCAGGATATGGGAGTTCCGCGTTTCAGTAAAGCTGCTTCTCTGGCCAAAGCTTATGCAGGTGACGCTGCGATGTTCTGCGCCATTGAAGCTGTGCAGATATTCGGCGGTTACGGATATACCAAGGAATATCCGGTTGAAAAGCTGATGAGAGACGCAAAAATATTCCAGATATATGAAGGAACCGGTGAAGTACAGAGACTCGTCATTGCCAACGACCTCTTAAGAGGTTAAGGATCTTTATTAGTTATTAATGAAGGAGGTAAAAAATAATGGCAACGCAACTTAACGAGGTAGTAATGGTAAGTGCCTGCAGGACACCTATTGGGGATTACGGCGGATCATTAAAATCTATGCGAGCAAACGATTTGTCCGTCATTGTAGTTAAAGAAGCTATTAAAAGAGCTGGTATCGACATTTCTTTAGTAGATGAATTAACCATGGGAATGTGTTTACATCATGGCAATGGCTCCTGTCCTGCACGTATAGTTGCCATCAAGGCTGGTCTGGAAGAGCGCACTGCTGCCGTCATGGTAAATCAGAACTGCTCCTCAGCTATGCGGGCTATGGAAATTGCAGCCCACAATCTGATGCTTGGCAACACTGAAGTCGCAGTTGTTGTCGGAACTGAAAGTATGAGTAATATCCCCTATATTTTACAAAACGCAAGATGGGGATACCGTATGGGCGATGGCAAACTCCAGGATGCCATGCTTTCAGACGGCCTCGTATGTGAATTAGCAGGCAATATTCACATGGGAGTAACTGCAGAAAATATTGCTGAAAAATATGGAATTACGCGGGAAGAATGTGATGAACTGGCTTTAATCAGCCATACCCGCGCAATTAGAGCTATAGATGAAGGACGCTTTAAACGCGAAATCGTACCGGTTGAAGTCAAGCAAAAGAAAAAATCCTTTATCTTCGATACTGATGAACATCCTATAAGAGGAGCTAGCTTAGAAGCCATGGCCAAACTCCCGCCCGCTTTCAAAAAAGGCGGCGTAGTTACAGCGGCTAACGCTTCCGGCCTCAATGACGCATCCTGCGCGGCTGTGTTCATGACCAAGAAGAAGGCTGAAGAACTAGGGGTTAAGCCTCTTATGAAGCTTATTACTTCCTGCAGTGTAGGAGTAGATCCTAAAGTTATGGGTCTAGGTCCAGCTCGTGCCATTCCCAAAGCGTTAAAACAGGCTGGAATGAAATATGAGGATGTGGAATACTGGGAAATTAATGAAGCATTTGCCGCTCAGGTTATCGGCGTAGGAAAAATGATTAAGGAAGAAGCCGGTATTGAACTGAACATAGGTACTGTCGAGCAAGACGGCAATATCAACAATAACGGTTCCGGAATCGGACTAGGACATCCTGTAGGGTGTACCGGCCTACGCATTATTGTCAGCCTTTACTATGAACTAGAAAGGCTGGGATGCACCACAGGTGGAGCATCGCTCTGCGTAGGTGGAGGTTCGGCCATGGCCTCATTGTGGACCCGGGATATTTAAAAGTTAATTAACATATTCAGCAGCCATGCAACTTGGGTGATGGCCTTCGTTCAACACCATCACCCAAGGGCTGATCTTCATCATAGAAATAAAACAAGGGAGGGATTTTGGGTGGCATACAATAATATTTTACTGGAAAAAGAAGATAACCTGGCGACCCTCACTATTAACCGCCCCAAGGTTATGAATGCTCTCAATTTCGACACTATCAGAGAAATAGAAACCGCCCTGGAAAGCATCAAAGATGATCCGGAAGTAAAGGTTTTAATCATTACAGGCGCTGGAGATAAGGCGTTTGTTGCTGGTGCTGATATAGCGTTTATGCAGAGCTTATCCGCAGTAGAAACGAGGCAGCTCGCAGCCTACGGCCAAAAAGTGTTCCGCATGATTGAACTTATTGAAAAACCGGTTATCGCAGCTATTAACGGCTTCGCCTTGGGAGGCGGCTGTGAATTAGCTATGGCCTGTGATATAAGGCTGGCATCTGAAAATGCTTTATTCGGACAGCCGGAAGTCAACCTGGGGCTTACTCCCGGATGGGGTGGAACCCAAAGAATGCCCCGGCTGATCGGAGAAGGCCGGGCAAAAGAGCTCATCTTTACCGGAGATACCATAAAGGCCGATGAGGCTTACCGCATAGGACTCGTCAATCATGTGTACCCGCAGGAATCGCTTATGGAAGAAGCCAAAAAACTGGCCAAGAAAATTATGGCCAAAGCTCCTCTGGCAGTAGGTTTCAGCAAATTCCAGATCAATAAAGGCCTGCAGACCGACCTTGATACGGCTATGGGCATCGAATCAGACCTCTTCGGATTCTGTTTTGCTACCGAAGACCATAACGAAGGCATAGAAGCTTTCCTGACCAAAAGGAAACCAAATTTTAAGGGGAAGTAAGACGAACCATTTTACCTTATTACTCGCGATTTGATCCAAATCCCGCTCAGTACATTCCCTATAATTTTCAGCCAACTTGCCCGGCAGGTTGATTCAGGCCGCATCCGGGCATCCAGGAGGGGGTGATTTAAGCTAGTAATTTCACTGCTATTTCACGATAAATGCTGTATATCAGCAGTCTCTGGAGATAGCAGTTAACTAACAGGTTCTTTACAACCTAAACACCTTTTTTAAATTAGTCTCTGTTTTTTATTATTTTGTTTTATTTGCGAGGAGGGGTATCTTTGAGAAGAACTGTAATGGAAGAGTATAAGCGCAAACTGATAACAGCCGAACAGGCAGCAAAGTTAGTCAAATCCGGCGATTGGGTGCAATATGGAGAATTTGTCCAGCAGCCGCATGACATTGACGCTGCTCTTTCAGCCCGGAAAGACGAGCTGGAAGACGTAAAGATCCGCGCAGTTACTACGACTTTCATACCTAAAGTATGCCAGGTAGACCCCGACAGGGAAGCGTTTATCATGAACGACTGGCATTTTTCCGGGTTCTCCCGTAAACTACAGGAGGCAGACCTCTGCAACTATATTACCCTGACTTACCATGAAGGCCTCCAGCATTACAGGTTGGGACATTCCCCGGTAGATATAGTCTTCCAACCCGTAACCGCTATGGACAAAAATGGGTATTTCAACATCAGTACTTCCCATTCTGTATCTGCAGGGGTATGGGACAGCGCTAAGACCAAAGTCGTTTATGTAAATAAATCAGCACCCTGGTGCTGCGGCGGCTACCGCGAAATCATTCACGTCTCTGACGTAGACTATATTGTTGAAAGCTCAGACAACCCGCCGCTCTTTAACTTGCCGGAAGTTACACCTACAGAAGCTGACCAAAAAATTGCAGAACTCATCTTGTCCCAGATGCGCGATGGAGACTGCATCCAGTTGGGAATAGGCGGTATGCCCAACGCCGTCGGGGCCATGATCGCCCAATCAGACCTCAAGGATCTCGGGGTACACACAGAAATGCTGGTCGATTCATTCGTAGACATGTATGACGCAGGTAAGATAACCGGCAAGAAAAAGCAGATCGACCAAGGCAAAATGGTCTACACTTTCGCCATGGGCACCAAAAAGCTCTACGACTTCCTGGACCATAATCCAGTTGCCGCGATATTCCCGGTCGATTATACCAACAACCCCTGGGTCATAGGCCAGAATGACAATGTGGTGGCCATTAACAACGCCATCGAAGTCGACCTTTTCGGCCAGGTTGCCTCTGAAGCCTCAGCCGGGCGCCAAATTTCTGGAACTGGTGGACAATTTGACTTTATTTTTGGTTCCTACAAATCCAAAGGCGGGCGCGGCTTTGTCGCTCTAACCGCTACCGTTAAGGGTAAAAACGGTGAACTTCAATCCCGAATTGTTCCTGCTTTAGGACCCGGGACTATCGTGACCGTCCCCCGGTCTATGAACCGCATCATTGTTACCGAATACGGCATGTTCAATGTCCTAGGCAAGAGCACCTGGGAACGCGCTGAAGGTATTATCAATCTTGCCCATCCAGATTTCAGGGATGACTTGATTAAAGAAGCCGAAAAATACAAAATCTGGAGAAGGAGCAACAAAATAAAGTAGGTTATGAAATAACATTGTGAGAGGAGCCTGCCGTACGATTTAGGCTCCTCTTAATATTTTTTATAATACAAAACTTTGATTCTACTGCAAAAACCCTAAGTTAGCCTTCTCGCCCCCTTTCGTCGCAAGACAAGTGGATGGTGTTGCCCATGTGGAAGTCTGGCGACGAATATTCATACATACATTTAAACCAGCAGATTATAACTTTCAGCAGTAAAATCAACTTTAATAATCCACCAAGATAATATCTCGAGATTTCTTCCGCACCGCATTTTTCTTTCTATTAAAGATATTCTCCAGGATTTGTCAGCACGCATCCCGTTGTACCGGCTTGAAAACCGGAATTTTCTTCCCCTCCCTTTCTATAAAAACCAGCTCTACCGGCATATCGATTTCAACCTCCTCTAGGGAACATTCCTGAAGATTACTAGGTATTTTTACCCCCTCATCCAGCTCAATGACAGCATAGATATAAGGAACTTCTTTATCAAATTCCGGCAGAGAAGTAACATGCACTATTGTGTAAGCATATACCCTGCCCCTACCGCTCGTCTCTTTCCACTCCATATTATTTCCCCAGCAGTATGGACACATACTGCGGGGATAGAAAATGAATCTTTTACAATCAAGGCAATACTGCAGCCACAAACTGCCTCCCTCAATCTTTTCCCAGTAAACATTATTATAGTAACTCATCCATCAAACCCTCCCCAAAATCAGACTGCACTGGGTGCTCAAAGTCCCGCCATTGCCATTTACAAAAGCAAAGTTGTTCTTCTTGACCTGGCGCTTGCCGGCAGTTCCCCTGAGCTGGCGGACTGCTTCCGTGATATGAGACATCCCCCCGGCGAAGGACGGCTGCCCGAAAGAAAGCTGCCCTCCGTGGGTGTTGCAAGGCAGATCCCCCTTGTATGTTAAGTCAGTACTCTGAACAAAGTTCCCCCCCTCGCCCTTGGGACAAAAGCCGGCATCTTCCAGGCTTATCAAAACGGTTATAGTATAACAGTCATAAAGAGAGACAAGATCAATATCTTCAGGTTTTAATCCAGCCATCTCAAAAGCCCGGGCTGATGATATTTTAATCGGCGTTTCTGTAAAGCTGGGGGAATAGACTATAGAATTATGAGTATAGGCTTCACCCATTCCTAAAATAAGCACCGGGGTATGAGGACTGTCACCAGCCTGTTCACGACGGCTCACAATGACGCCAGCAGCCCCGTTACAAGGCCTTACAATTTCCAGCATGTGTAGGGGGTCAACAATCACAGGTGAAGACAGCACGTCTTCTACGCTTATAGCTCGATCATTAAACAGAGCATCAGGATTCACCAAGGCATTTATTCTCTGGTCAACTGCAATTTTGGCCATCTGTTCCGGCGTTGTTCCATATGCAAACATATGCCTGCGGGCCACCAATGCATATCCTGAATTAAAGCCCATAGGCCCGTAGGGGAGTTCATAATCGATTTCAGCCTGTGACATGACTTCTGTCTTGCCTTCCCTGGTAT
>JACIYB010000116.1 GCA_014360155.1 Syntrophomonadaceae bacterium | reverse complement strand
CAATACGGCATATCAAAGCAAACGGTATGCGACATACGAAAGCGCAGAAGTTGGGCGCACATTGAATAACCAACCCACGCCCCCCTGACGGGGGGCTTTTTTTGCAAAGGAATAATCATGCTTTTAACACGAATTGCCGAAGGGCATGCCGACGAGCTTCGGCTCAAGGAGATTTTCACCACCGGTGCGGCTGTTGCTAACGTTGCTGCGGCTAACTCTGCTGCTGCTGCTGCCGCAACCGCCACCACCATCGCCGCCGCAATCCCCGCCGCCGCCCCTGCGGGCGGTACGGGCGCTGCTGCTGGCGCGTGGGACACCGCCGCTAACCGCGATGCTGCGATTACCACTATCAACGACCTGCGCGCCTATGCAGTTGAACAAAAAGCCGACTTTGATGCGGCCGTTGCCGACATCGACGACATCCGCACCAAATATGGCGCGGCCGTGACGCTGGCGAACGAAACAAAGGCGCAACTCAATGCGCTTCTCGCGGAACTTCGTAACCGGAAGATTATCGCGCCGTAATGATGTAAAATGATTGTGTCGGGACAGGGGTTGCAACCCTTTCCGTTTCCCTAGCCGGAGCGGATTACCGACCCCCATCATTTACCGGCTAGGGGTATCAAAATGAAGTATTGCACAAAGTGCGGCACGACAAGGCCGACTACCGAATTCAGTAAAGCCGCCAGCAAACGTGATGGGCTGCAAGCTTGGTGCAAGGCTTGCTTCACCGCAGCCAACTCGGAGTACGGTGCCAATTGGCGCGCAATCAACGCCAAGAAAATGGCGGTATACAACGCCGAATATTACGCCGCCAACGCAGACAAGATTAATGCATCTGCCGCTAAAAGGAGGGCAGACAATCCGGAGGCCGAGCGTATTTACAGCCACAACAAGCGCGCCCATAAACGTAAGGCGGGCGGCAAGCTATCTAAAGATATAGCCGAACGCTTATATGCTTTACAGCGCGGCAAATGTGCATGTTGCAAACAGCCGCTTGGTAACGATTACCACCTCGATCACATCATGCCGCTTGCACTAGGCGGATCGAACACGGACGATAACATTCAGTTGTTGCGTTCGAAGTGCAATCTACAGAAGAACAAAAAGCACCCGATTGCCTTCATGAAACAACGAGGATTTCTACTTTGAGCATCTCGAACTTTACAGAACTCAAGGCCGCCGTAGCCAACTGGCTTGAGCGCGACGACCTTACCGACCGCATCCCTGAGTTTATCGCAATGGGTGAGGCGCTCCTGAATCGCCGTCTTCGCGTCAAGGAGATGGAAGCAACCGCGACCATTACGCCGTCAATTTCGGTCAAATACGTAGCTCTCCCGTCCCGGTATATGGAAACCTTGTCGTTTACCGATGATCTTGGCTATAAGCTGATTGCGGTGGACAGTGAAAAACTTGAAAGCCTTGCCTACGCTTCGAGCGCATCCCGTCCCAGCTATTACAATATTGCGTCAAGGATTGATTTCGAGCGGGTTGCCGACGCGACCTACAACTACACGTTGCGGTATCTGAAGCGTCTCGATATCGCGGCCGACGCAACCAACTCCGTACTTACAGCCCATCCTGATTGTTATCTGTACGCGGCCCTGCTACACTCGGCTCCATTTGTTATAGATGACGGGCGCGCTACGACGTGGAAGGCGTTTCTTGAGGTTGCAATCAAGGACGCGAACAACCAGAGCAATCGCAGCCTGCAAACGCTTGCAACAGAACTTCCCTCATCCGGGCGGTTCAACATTTTAACGGGCTAATGGCATGAGGTTTGATCTAAAGGGGTTCGAGCCAGACACCAACAACTCCACCCCCGGCGTAATCACGTCATGCGAAAACCTGATCCCGACGCTTGTCGGTTATAAGACTGCCAAAGATGCTGCCGACGTTGGCATGGACGCGCTGGACAGCGACTGTATTACCGCCGCTGTGGCGGAATTGTTGGATGGCAGCCGCAGGCTGTTTGCCGGGACTGCCGACAAGATTTTCGAGCGTAGCGGCACGGCGTGGACAGATCGCTCTGGATCGGCTTATGCCGCGACCAAAGATTCCCCATGGGAGTTTGCACAATTCGGCAACAGCACGATAGCCGCCACCGCCGCAAACAAAATACAGCGGTCTACCGGCGCCGCCTTTGCCGACCTAGTGTCGATAAAAGCGAAACACGTTTGCGCGACCAAGGGATTTGTGATTATTGCCGGAACCGATGAGGCAACTTACGGCAAGCAAGACGACCGCTGGTGGTGCTCTGCCCTGAATAACGAAACCGACTGGGTGCCTAGCATTGCGACGCAGTGCACCACAGGCAGGCTGATTGATTCCCCTGGTGAGATTCTGGCGATCAAGACGCTCGGTCAAGACCTTGTTGTCTACAAGGATAGCTCGATCTATGTGGGCAGGTACTCCGGGCCTCCGGGGGTGTGGGACTGGCGCTTGATACCGGGACGCGTCGGTGTTGCCTCGCCCAGCTCGATTCTTGATATTGGCAACGCTCACCTGTTCATCGGACGTGAAGACCTGTACCTGTTCGATGGCAACTATCCGCAAGCATTGAATTCGCCGATAAAAGAATGGCTGTACGACCGCATTGACAAGCCTTACATGTCGCGGGTCACCCACATGTACGACCCCTATGAAGCGCTGGTGTATTTTTTCTACGCCGCCGGGTCTACCGACGGGATCGCAAACGAGTGCCTTGTTTACAACCACAAGTCAAACAAGTTTGGGAGATTTAACCCGATTTACGGGAAGGCCGCAGACACTACAAAATTTATCACCGGGCTGAATTTCGTTGGAAAAACGTGGGACGGATGGTCTCCCGGTTATACGTGGGATACCTTGCCCATTGTCGGCAAGACGTGGGACGACTGGCCCCCCGTAACGTATGACTCGCATTATTGGAGCGCCTCTGAGCGGTCTCCGGCGTATTTTGCCAAGGACAGGAAGATTTACTCCCTGACCGGCACCCCGTACAAGTCCAAGTTCGAGTCGTGGCACGTTGGGTCGGCGAACGAGAAACCGAGCTCGTTCAGGAGGATTCGCCCGGTGTACAAGGAAATTCCGCATCCAGATGCGGTTCCTGCCCACACGATTACGGCCTCCCTTTACGGAAAACCCGCGTCAAGGACTGACTTCACGCTGCGGAAAACCCAAGACCTCAAAAACGGGAAGATTGATGTTATGTCTACTGCACAGTGGCACTACTTCAAATTCGACATTCCTGCCGGTGGGCGATAAATGAGGCTACCTTCCAAAATTCTGCTTCCAGCGCCTGTGACTGAATACGAAAAGCAGCTAAATCGTATTTTGTATCGCGATATCGAGGATATTTCAAAACAGGTGAACGATCTCACCGAAGGGCGTATTTTCGCCGACCACAGCGCGATGACCGCAAAGCCCACGACCGGAACCTATTTTCGTGGCGACGTGATCAGAAACAGCGCGCTTGATGAGCTTGGTTCCAACATCCCGAAATATGTGATTCTTGGTTGGGCGTGCGTTGTTTCGGGAACGCCTGGTACGTGGGTAGAAATAAGGGCCAAAACCGGCGGCGGGGTGGACTTTTCCAAACTACTAACCGGGTCAGCGACGATAGATTTCGCGTCTATTGCGGCTGGCGCTGTCGCCACGGCTGATATCGCCATTACAGGAGCTGCTGCTGGGGATTTTGTCACCTTGTCGGCACCTGCCGCGTTGGAAGCCGGGCTGACGTTTTGCGGGATTGCCAACACGGACAAGGTAACGATCAGGCTCCACAACACGACCGGGGCGGCGATTGACCCGGCTTCCGCGACGTGGAAGGCGCTTGTGGAGGCGGTGTAATGAATCTGGCGATTGTGGCCCCGCAGTTTATCGACAAAGCCTGGAATGACGGCGCTTCATGCCTTGAAGAAGCCTGTGCCACAGTGGATGAGATTACCGGGTCACAACTCAAGCTTCTCCTGTCTCGCGGCGAAAGGACTTTGGTTGCGCTGATGGACAATGACAAGCCAGTCGGTTGGGGCTGCTGGCGCGTTGATCAGCTGCCGAATGTTCGTGTTCTGCATTGCACAGATCTGGTTGCGCACAACGCGCATTTTGAATTGTTCTTTGATGAGCTGAAAAAAGCGGCTGAATATCTCGGATGCTCTGAAATCCGCTATTGCCCAGGCAGCGATTCAAGGGCGCGGCTGTTTGCGGCGAAGCTAAAAGCGGAACCTGTTTATACGACCTATAGGGTGAAATTATGAAATACAACGCATTGCTGCACGGCACCCCTCAATCATGGGACGAACAGCGCAAGCCACATAAGGGTGGTGGCGGATCAAGCGGAACATCCACCACCGTTGCGTCAATCGCACCTGAGTTTAAACCCCTCGCGGCTCTTTATACCCAGCAGGCCACAAATATCGCAAACACCCCGTTTCAGACTTACGGCGGCCAGCGTTATGCCAACCTGAACCAGACGCAGAACATGGGGCTGGGCATGGTGCAGAATCGCGCCTTGAACGGCTCGACCACGATGGACAATGCGGAAAACTCGCTGAACCAGTTTATCAGTGGCGGGAACACTAACCCGTATCTGGACGCAATGGTAAAAAAGGCTCAAACGTCTGTGGTGGACAATTTCAATAACATGACAAAGCCACAGGTTGAGGCGGCGATGCGAAATTCTGGCAGCTTCGGTAATTCTGGTTATCAACAGTTGATGCAGACTCAGCAGAAAGCAGCCGGGCAGCAAATGTCGGACATTGCCACGCAAATGTACGGGAATGCCTACAACGCTGACCAGGGGAACCGGATGCAGGCTATCGGCATGGCCCCAACATTCGGCAATGCGCCCTATCAGGATGCCAGTCAACTGTTGAACGCCGGAAACATCCAGCAGCAGCAACAGCAGCAAAATCTTGATTTCGGCTATAACCAGTTCCAGCAGGCACAAGATTACCCATTCAAACAATTGCAAGCGACTGGCAACGTGGTTCAGGGAGGGACGGGATCGAGCACGACTTCAAATCAATCTGGCGGGGGGGGTAAATAATTATGTTTTGGATGTTACCTTTAGCATTGGCTGCAGCGGGCGCTCTGGCCGATAAAAAAAACCCGATCAGGGGCGCGGCCCTCGGTGCTGGAATTGGCATGACCGGCGGGCTACTTGCACCCGCCGCCGCCGGAGCCGCCGGAGCAGCAGGGGCGGCTGGATCCGCTGGAGCAGGCGCTGGCGGTCTACTTGCGGCAGAAGGTGCAACTACTGCCGCCGATCTACTGGCGGCACAAGAGGCCGGATTGGGTGCAAGCTCTATGGGGTGGGGCGGTGCTACAACAGGTATTCAGGGCGGAATGAATGGACTGTTAGGCGCAGAAGCCGGATCAAGCGCAGGGGGCGCAATGGGAACGGGATTGGAGGCCATGAACACAGCCGGGCAGTACATGAAGCCAGTCGGCACGGCAATGAATGCGGCGCAGACAGCAAATAGCATGTTCGGCAGCAAACCGCCTCCACCCCTGCCACAAGCACCTCAATTGCAGCATCAGCCAATGGACATTTCTGGCATCCTCCAACAAGGCCAGCAGAGGCAACAGTTCGATCAGCAAGAGCAGATGCGCCGCAGACAGCAAATGCAGCAGTACATAAATTCCATTGGGGGCAGATGATATGGGACTTTTGACTGATTTTCTCCAAACTCCTGAGGGGATTGGACTTTTAAGCGTAGCGGCTGGAGCTATGACGGGAGCGCGTAGAGGGGAGCCGTGGAATACAGCAGGAAGAGGCTTGACGGCTGGATTAATGGGATACGCCGGCGCTCAGGAACTGGCGCGTAATGAAAAGAAAAGCGCAGTTGAAGAACGGTTCAAGGCTTTGCAGATGGGGCAATTACAGCGCCAGATAGAACAGCAGAAAGCACAGGATGCATGGCGTGCCGGACTGCCGGGGATAATGAACAACGCACAACCCAAGGTGGAGCAGTTCCAGCCTGACGATCCGTTCAATCAGGGCGCGTCTGCATTCGGAGAAGGCGTAGGTGGGCAACAGGTAGGCAGCGGCATGGTGAACGTGCAGCCCGGCAATCCACAGGCATTGCAGGATTACTTGCTGCAACCAGGTAGCCCGTTTGCGGATAAGTTGATTGAATATCAATTAATGCCGAAGCGGGAAGAATATGGCACCACGCCGTTTATCGATGCAGAAGGTAACGCGCAACTCATCGGCAAAACCGGCAAAACCAAAACATTGCCGTTCAGGGGCGCACCGAAGGAAGGCGCTAACCCCTATGGTCAAGACTTGCGCGAGTGGTTTGCGGTCAATCAGATTGATCCGCGTACCGCTACGCCAGAACAGTTGCGGGCCGGGTATGCCGCTGTCAATCAGACCAAAGACAAACGAGCCGCTGCTGGTGGAGTGAACATCGGTCAACTTGGCCCGAAATACACCGAGGGTGTGGATAAGCTCGGCGCGCAGTATCTATTTGAACAGTTCGGAGAAGCACGCAATGCTGCTACCGCTGTTTCTGCAGTGAACGATGCCAAGGTGCTTCTCGACCAAGGCATGTTCACAGGTAAGGCCGGGCCGTGGCAAGAAAGTGTGGCAGGATGGTATCAAGCGGCTACTGGACGCCCAATACCTAAACTT
>JACIYB010000115.1 GCA_014360155.1 Syntrophomonadaceae bacterium | reverse complement strand
TGCCGAAGTTACAGTAATCGAACCCGGTTTTCTAATTCCTCGCATGGTCATGCACATATGTTCTGCCTGGATTATTACTGCAACACCAAACGGGTTGAGGACTTCGTTAATGCAATCTGCAATTTGGGAGGTTAATCTTTCTTGTAACTGTGGCCTCTGGGCGTATACTTCAGCGACTCGAGCTAATTTGCTGATGCCTACTACTTTACCTCCGCGGGGGATATAAGCAACGTGAGCCTTCCCGTAAAAAGGCAGCAGGTGGTGTTCACATATCGAGTATAAGGGTATATCTTTTACCAGAACCAATTCGTCATGATATTCGGTGAAGGAAACTTTTAATAGTTCTTTAGGGTTATATTTCATACCCGCAAAGATTTCCTGGTACATGTTAGCTACCCTTTTGGGGGTATTTACGAGTCCTTCTCTGGCAGGGTCTTCTCCAATTGCTTCTAAGATCATCTTCACAGCTTCCTCAATTTTTGCTTTATCTATTTCTTTTTTTTGCATCCAAGGCCTCCATATTTAAAAATTTGGCTAAAATATATTCTGTCTATATATTTTATATAATAATAGCAGATCTTTAAGCCAAGTGTGTCATTATCTGTTAATTAGCTGTTATTAGTTGGGGCTTAGATTTATTGTAGGACAAAAGGCAGCAAAATAAAACAGCTTTGCTTAGGATCTTTGAGGATACTTTTGGTTTCTAAGTATTTAAATTTAGAAAGGATAAAGCCCGAAGGTGTAGAAATAATATTATTGATGATGCAAATACTGGAAGGCCAAAATAAATTTTAAAAAGCAGGATGGATTAGCTTGAGACTATCGAAGTTCTTAGCGGAAGCAGGTGTGGCTTCTCGCCGGCAGGCAGAAAAATTGATAGCAAGCGGCAGGGTAAAGGTTAATGGCAGCAAAGTCCTGAAACAGGGATATAAAATAGACCCTGGAAGTGACAAAGTTGAACTTGACGGCAAAATAGTTTTTATCCAGGACAAAAAAGTCTACCTGCTTTTGAACAAACCTCCTGGATATATAAGCAGTGTCGTTGATTCCTGGGGAAGGCCTACAGTTATTGATTTGGTCGAGGATATAAAAGAGAGAATATATCCAGTGGGTAGGCTGGACTTCGATACCGAAGGGCTTTTGCTTTTGAGTAATGATGGGGATTTTGCCAATCTTATGACACACCCTCGTTACAAAATTAAAAAAAAGTATGAAGCCTGGGTAGAAGGTGATGTAAAAACTGCTGCGTTGAAATTACTTGCTGAAGGGGTAGTGCTCGATGATGGTCTAACCGCGCCTGCCCGTGTACATGTACTCAAACGGCAAGAAGGGAAAACTCTGTTAGAACTGGAGATTCATGAAGGCAGGAAAAGGCAGGTTAAGAGAATGTGTAGCGCTGTAGGGCATGAATTAATCAGTCTTAAGAGGACTGCTTTTTCCTTTTTGACTCTGGAGGGGGTCCCTCTTGGAAAGTACCGCCATCTGAGCCTTGAGGAAGTAGAGAGGTTGAAAAGAATAGCTGGGGGTGGCACTTAAAAAAAGCCGTCTTATATTGTATTACTGGTATTCCCGAGTTTCTCATTACGTATTATGGAGATTTGATGCCACTGCAAAATCCTAAGTTAGCTTGTTTAAATGAATAAATATGTAGGAGCCTGTTGCCCATGCGGAGGTCTGGCGACGAATATTTATACATTTAAACAGCAGATTATAACTTTCAGCAATGAAATCAGATTTTAATTGCGAAGTAAAAAATGATATATGACGATATATTATACAGGGCTTTTAAGTTTTGCTGTCGGCAGCATGATGATAAGAAACTTAAATATGGGGATAATTTATTTATAGAAACTCAGGTTGTTTGATCATAAAAAAAGTTAGCAGAATGGAGGACAAATTAAAATTGGCTAAACTTAAATTGCGGATTCGGTTTGATTTTGTGAGCAAGGGAAAAAAAAGCAAGATTTTTGGCGGTAAAAACAGTGAAGAAATGGCAGAAGAGATTAGGCAGCACAAAGCCTCCTTGATTCGCAATGTTCCTGTTCAAGGCATACATATAGAAGATATTGATATGGGGCAAGAAGTATATTCGATATGTGATGAAATTACGGGTAAAATTGTTTCTTATGCTCCCGTAATAATCTCCTTTTCTGCTGATTCCCTCGAGGACGTTTTGCAGTTTGCCATGAAAGAGGAGTTCCGGACAGTCGAGGTATTGGAACCCGAGGAAATAGTTGTTTCCAAACTTGGAATAGAAAGGCTCTTATTAAAGATCAACGAGGAACTGCTGGATTATAAAGAATATCTGGAGAAAAAGATAGATAACTGGAAATAACTGAAAGCAAGCGGGAGGAGGGGGAAAATGGGGAAAGTTACTATGGAATCGATTGTGGAAGCTGTTAACGACCTTCCTGCATTGCCTGATGTGGTTGTAGAGATCATGGAACTTACTGAAAATCCTGACTCTACTGCTCAGGACATTAATAATGTTTTGAACCGGGATCAGTCGCTCACAGCCAAGGTTTTGAAGTTGGCCAATTCTGCTTTTTATGGGTTTCCTCGCCGTATTTCAACTGTAACCGATGCGACTGTATTATTAGGATTTAAAACTATTCGCGGCATAATTATGGCAGCAGCGGTTAGCGGATTTCTAAATCAGGAAGTGGAGGGGTATGCTCTGGGCTATGGTGAGCTGTGGAGGCATTCTCAATGCGCTGCTATGACTGCCCGCCTGATAGCCAAAAAAGCTAAAGTCGGAACCCCCGATCTGGCGTATACTGCAGCTTTATTGCATGATATCGGGAAAGTTATACTCAATGAATATATGGAAGAGGCTTATCATGAGGTAGTAGAAGAGGTTGACAAAAATAACATTTCTTTCCTGGAAGCCGAAGACAAAATACTTGGGTTCAACCATACGGTTGTGGGCGCTAAAGTAGCAGAAAAATGGAATCTGCCTGCTGAACTCGTTGAAGCTATAGCATTGCATCATAATCCCGAAAAAGCCCAGGTCAATAAAAAGCTTACTTCTATCGTCCATCTGGCCGATGCTATCTGTGTAATGATGGGTATTGGTGTGGGGGTGGACGGGATGTCATATCCTTTGTCAGAGGAAGCTGTACAATTAATAGGTCTTGATAAATCAGAGATCGAGAACACGATGTCTGAACTTGCCGATCTCTTCAGCGATCAGCAGAGCTTTTAGTTAGTTAGGTTAAAGCAAAAAACTGCATACCAGAAGGTGCTGTATGAGCTTAAAGCATACTCTAAGAGCCCAGAGAGTGAGCTTTAAGCTTTATAGTTTTTATTTAACAAAAAAAGTACCCGCTACCTCACAGAAAATTTTACAAAAAAGATGCTTTTTCTGCAATTTCTTATTGATTTTTACTTTGGACTATTCTATTATAACTCATTGAGAAAACAAGTTTGTGAAGGGATTAGCTTGGCTAGTTTGAGTATATATGCCGGAGGCTACGGGAGTGGGAAAACTGAGGTTGCTCTGAATTTTGCTCTAGAAAAAGCTGCTGGAGCGGGTGAAGTAGTATTGGCTGATCTGGATTTTGTCAACCCCTATTTTGTTTCCCGCGAGGTTAAGGCTGATATAGAACAAAAAGGAATAAAACTTATTGCTCCGAGTGGGGAGTTTTTTTTAGGGGATGTCCCCAATGTTCCTGCAGAAATAATAGGCTTTTTAAGGCAGGATAATGATATGCTGCTTGATCTTGCCGGGGACGAAATTGGAGCGTTGATGCTTGGCTATCTGAGCCGGTATGTTGCTCTGCGCCCAAATTATGATTTGTACCTGGTTTTGAATCCGTACAGGCCTTTTGCGATGGATCTGCATAGTATAAAGGAGCTTAAGGTTTTATTGGAGGATACTGCAAATCTGAAATTTACTGGGATAATAAGCAATCCCAACCTGGTCGAAGAAACTGATATTGATGTTATACGAAAAGGACATCAAAAAGTATTGAGCTTTGCAAAGTCTTTTGGGATACCGGTAAAGTATCTGACCGTAGAGGAAAGGTTCTATGATCAACTTTTTCCTGAATACAGGGCGATGCTTAAAAAGCTAAAGTTATATCTAAGACCGGATTGGTTGCAGTAATGCTGAGATGGGGGAATATAAGGTGACTAAGGGAAGTCTGAGCTTCAGTACTGAACGGTGCAAGGCATGTGAGTTGTGTATTTGTTTTTGCCCTCAGGGTATTTTAGCATTGGATACGGATATTATAAATGTCCATGGGTTTCATCCAGTTTCTGTATCGGAACCGGAAAAATGCACCGGGTGCGGCATATGTGCCTTAATGTGTCCTGATCTAGTAATTACGGTGAAAAGGGAGTGATGGTGTGGACAAGGTATTGATGAAAGGGAATGAAGCACTTGCTGAAGGCGCGGTTAGGGCAGGGTGTCGGGCTTATTTTGGTTATCCCATTACTCCTTCCAGTGAGATTGCGGAATACATGGCCAGAAAATACCCTAAAATAGGAGGAACATTTTTACAAGCTGAAAGTGAGCTGGCGGCAATCAACATGGTATACGGTGCTGCAGCTGCTGGTGCTCGGGTGATGACGGCTTCTTCTGGGCCAGGAATAAGTTTAAAGCAGGAAGGGATTTCTTTTTTAGCTGAAGCGGAACTTCCCTGTGTTATAGTGAATATTTCGCGGGGTGGTCCAGGATTGGGAGGCATTCAGCCGGCACAGTCTGATTATTTTCAAGCTACTCGGGGCGGTGGGCACGGTGATTATCACATCATGGTTTTGGCTCCTGCCGGTGTGCAGGAAATGATGGATTTGGCTATAGAAGCCTTCGAACTTGCTGATAAATACCGCATACCGGTTATGATTATGGCTGAAGGGACCCTTGGACAAATGATGGAACCGGTTGTTCTTCGAGAACAGGTCGCCGAGTTTTATAATAAGCCGTGGGCCACTACGGGATGCAAAAATAGAAAGCCCAATATAATTAACACGTTGCACCTGTCCCCTGATGTTCTTGAGCAGCGTAATGTTCACCTGCAGAACAAATACATAAATATAAAGCTTAGAGAAAAGAGAGCTGAAACATATATGACAGAAGATGCCGATATAGTTGTGGTAGCATTTGGAATTATGGCGCGAGTAGCTAGGAAGTCTATTATGGAAGTGCGAAAACAGGGTGTAAAAGTAGGATTGATAAGGCCTATTACCCTCTGGCCGTTTCCTGACGATGTAGTTGAGAAAGTATCTGATACAGCCAAAATATTTTTATCTTTAGAAATAAGCATGGGACAGATGGTGGAAGACATAAAATTGGCGGTAAATGGCAGAAGGCCGGTTGATTTTTATGGCAGAATAGGCATAACCCCTAATCCTGAAGAAGTATCTAAACGGCTGCTCATGCTTGCGGCAGAGGAGGGATTACGGTGAAGATTGTAGCCCAAAAACCTGAAAGTCTTACTGACGCTCAGTTTCATTATTGTCCTGGCTGCACCCACGGTATTATTCATCGGCTTATTGCTGAGTGTCTTGATGAAATGAATTTAAGGGAGAGTGCCATAGGCATTTGTCCCGTTGGCTGTGCTGTTTTAGCTTATAATTATTTTAACTGCGATATGTTAGAAGCAGCTCATGGGAGAGCGCCGGCTGTAGCGACTGGTGTGAAGAGGATGCTGCCTGATAGGTGTGTCTTTACCTACCAGGGTGATGGTGATCTGGCTTCCATAGGGATGGGGGAAATAGTTCATGCGTCGGCCCGGGGAGAGAAAATTACGGTTATTTTTGTTAACAACACCCTCTACGGAATGACCGGAGGACAGATGGCGCCTACTACTTTATTAGGTCAGGTTACGACTACTTCGCCTTACGGAAGGACAGCAGAGCAGGCTGGATATCCGATAAAAATTGCGGAATTACTGGCCCAAAACGAAGGTTCTGCCTATATAAGCAGAATGGCAGTTAACAGTCCGGCCAATATCAGAAAAACCAAGAAATCCATAAAAAAGGCGTTTCAAACCCAAATAGATAGAAAAGGATTCTCCCTGGTTGAGATTTTATCTACTTGTCCTACTAATTGGGGGTTGAGTCCAATAGATGCTTTAAAATGGCTGGAAGAAAACATGATACCTTATTACCCCCTAGGTGAATTTAAGGTTAAGGAGGATATGCAGTATGGATAATGAAAAACAGGTGTTATTTGCCGGTTTTGGTGGACAAGGCGTATTATCAATGGGGCAGTTTTTAGCTCATGTTGCCATGAATGCAGGGAAAAATGTGTCGTGGGTTCCTTCTTATGGAGCTGAAATGCGCGGAGGTACAGCTAATTGCCTGGTTACCATATCCGATGAAGAAATCTGCTCTCCTCTAACTGAAAATCCTGCGATGGCTGTGGTTATGAACCGTCCTTCCTTAGATAAATTCGAAGAAAGAATTAAACCTGAGGGGATGTTGGTGATAAATTCTTCTATGATAGACAGAGCGCCTGAAAGAAAAGATTTAAATATTTACAGGGTGCCAGTTAACAAATTGGCTGAAGATCTGGGTAATCCTAGAGCAGGGAATATGATATTGTTGGGCGCCTTTTTAGAAAAGGCAGGGATGGTGGACAGAGCGGAAAGGGCTCTGGATTATTTTGATGCTATTTTTAAAGATAAAGAAGAAGAAGTAATAAGGAATAACAAGAAAGC
>JACIYB010000114.1 GCA_014360155.1 Syntrophomonadaceae bacterium | reverse complement strand
TCTTCCCGGCGGGACTTTTTTTCCCGGGGCGGTATGCTGTAAATACCCATGTAAAATTCAAGGTTTTCTGTAACTGTTAAATCGTGGTAGAGGCTGAACTTCTGAGACATATATCCGATTTTATTTTTAATTTTATCGGTATCACGCACTAGATCGTAACCAAGGATATTGCCGGTCCCTGAAGTGGGATCTAAAATACCGCACAGCATCCGAATTGTGGTTGATTTTCCCGCACCGTTCGGGCCTAAAAAACCGCAGACTTCGCCTTCCTCTATTTCAAGAGTTACGCGGTCAACAGCGGTAAAATCACCAAACTTTTTCGTTAAATCCCTGGTTCTTATCGCCAAGGCCATTGTTCCGGCCTCCTTTGCCTGGCTCTATATCGTTTACAGCGAGCTATATGTCTGTGTCCTTGGTTAAAAGAACAAAAACGTCTTCCATGGAAGGTTGTATTTCTGTTATAGATAATTTTTGGATATTGTGCTTGCTGAGGTGGGCTTCTGCTGCCTGCTGCCCTGTTTCAACATTTTCCACAATCAGGTGGTATTTATATCCAAAAAAAGAGGAGTCCAGTATTTCGGGAATGTTATTGAAAAAATACGGGTCTTTGGTACAGGCCCTTACCTCCAGTATCCGGTGGGGAAATCGGCTTTTGAGTTCTGTTGGGGAACTGAAGGCCACTGCTTTCCCCTGGTTTATGAGGGCTATATTTTTGCAGAGTTCTGCTTCATCCATGTAAGGGGTTGAAAGGAGTATGGTTATTCCTTCCTGGTTTAAACGATAGAGTATTTTCCAGAATTCTTTGCGTGATTCGGGGTCTACACCGTATGTGGGCTCATCCAGGATCAAGATATCAGGTCTGGTAATTAAAGAACAGGTGAGGGCCAGTTTTTGCCTCATGCCGCCAGAGAGGTCAGCTGCCAATCTAGCTTTAAAAGGGAAAAGTCCGGTAATCTGCAGGACTTCATCGGCCCGTTCCTCGATTGTCTTTTGACTCAGGCCATACATGGAACCAAAAAAATTAATATTTTCCATTACGCTTAAATCGCCGTAAAGACTGAAGTACTGCGGCATATAACCTAGTTTGCTTCTGTTTATTTTTTCCGGCGGAAGATCCATTAGGGAGACTTCACCTGAATCCGGCGTTATGAGACCGCAAATCATCCTGATAAGGGTAGTCTTGCCGGCACCGTCCGGTCCAACCAGGCCTACAATGTCTTGTTTTTTTACATGCAGGCTGACTTCGCTTACCGCCGGGTTTGCTCCAAAATATTTGCTCAGCTTTTCAGCTCGAATCATCGTTTTTCACCTACTTAAAAACGACATCGGCAGGCATACCTGGTTTAAGCGTACCTTCACTGTCCTCGACTGCAATCTCAACCGCAAAGACGACATTGGTCCTTTCCTTTTTGGTCTGGATAGTTTTGGGGGTGAATTCGCCTTTGGGAGCTATGTCTTTAACTGTTCCCGAAAAGATTTTGTCGCTCCCGCTAACAGTAACGGCAGCTTTTTGCCCGAGTTTTATTGCCGGCAGGTCATCTGTGGGGATGTACACTTTTATCCAGAGGTTATTCAAGTCGGCAACCGTGGCCAGGGAGGTCCCCATCTGCACGTATTCGCCTTCTTCATAATTTTTGCTGATAACCGTTCCATTTATAGGGGAAATTATTTTAAGGTCTTCTAGTAAAGCTTCAGAGGCTTTTAAGGCAGCTTTGTACTGCTGGACTTCTGCCTGGGCCATGGCGATTTGCTGGGGGCGGTTCCCGGATTCAAGCAGGCTCAATTTGGCTTCTGCCGCTGCAAGCTGGTTCTTTTTGAGTTCCGCATTCAGTTCTGCCTTTTCAAGGTCTTCCTGCGATATGGCGCCTTTTTCAAACAGTTCTTCTGCTCTATTCAAATCGACAACGGCTTTTTCATAATTGAGTCTCGCCATATCTGCATTGGCTGCAGCTTCTTTGATTTCCTGCGAGCGAGCCCCTGCTAATAGGTCATTGAGTTTGGCCTCAGCTGCCAGGACTCCGAGGGCAGCCTGTTCTTTCTGGGCTGCCAAATCGCTGCGGGAGAGATCTGCGACCAGCTGGCCCTTTTCTACCTTATCTCCTTCTTTGCAGGAGAAATTCTCTATAGTACCGCTCAGTTTGGCGGTTAACTCCACAGTAGTAGCTTCAATTGTACCTGTAGCCTGGATTGATGTATTCTTCTGAAGAAAATGTTCCTGGCATATCAAATAATAACCGGCTGTTAACGATAAAAGAACTAGAAATGCAGCTAGGGCTTTTTTTCTGTTCACAGAAACTCCTCCCTGGTAATCTGGTTTTTACAGGTAAACTAAAAATACCACAAAAGTTTACTCGGTTTTATCAAAATTATAGCATTGGCTATTACTCTTTAACAATATTAATTTTTGATTTCACTGCAAAAACCCTAAGTTAGCTTATTTAAATGTATAAATATGTAGGAGCCTGTTGACGGAGCATGGAAGCAACACCCCGCGAAGGTGAAGCGACGAAAGGGGGCGAGCCCCAAGGAGGGGGCGAGAGGGATATTGATCCGGCACTCAATAAAACAAAACAAAATAAACGAAGGCCCCAATCCCTAATTCTGTGTAATTATCTAACAAACTCATTGAGTGCCGGAGAATTAGCCCGGTACCCCTTTCGTCGCGAGACAAGCGGATGGTGTTGCCCATGCGGAAGTCTGGCGACGAATATTTATACATTTAAACATGCAGATTATAACTTTCGGTAGTAAAATCATTTTTTTGTTTTCACAGTACATGAAAATGCCCAAAATTTATTTTAAGAAGATTTGTCATCCCGGCGGTAGGGTACGGAGATATATTCAACGGAGGGAATCTGGCGAGTTGACTGGGGGTAGAAGTTTATGAATTATTATTCCGGAAGTACCAAGATATTTCTTTATCTGCCAGCGAATGGTGAAAATATTTTTAAATTTATGTAGGAAAGTTATTGAGGAGAAGAGAAAAAGAAATCATTGCAAATAATTTGAGAAATGGAGAGCTTTTATGAATTCACAAAGACTGATATTGCTAGGCTTTATTTTTACCTCAATGTTTACCGCGTTAGTTTTAAGTGATCTGTTCCCGCCCTTTGTTTTGGCGGCGGGTGTTTTAGCAGCTGGAATTGCCATTACTTACTATATAACGCTTAATCAAAAAAGGCTGAGAAAAATAAAGGAAACCGAAGTGTTGCTGCGGTTTGTTCGGCATATTCAGGGGGAAAGATTTTTACCCCAAGTAATAGAACAACTGAAGAGCTGGGCTCTTCGCCTGGTTAAAAGCGAAGGCCGTGTTTTTGTTTCTTTTAAAAATGCTGAATTATTCGACAATGAGAAACTCCCCACCTGGCATGGCTGGGAAGAATTGAACGAGCAGATAAAAAGAGAGCAAAAAAGTGTTATGTTTAACCGGGAAAATAAGGATTTATCTTTTAAGGGCCTGCCCCAGGAAATAGAATCATTTATTGGGGTACCTGTAAAAAAAAGGCAGGAGATAGCGGGAGTGCTGTATCTTTTTAATGAAAAAGAAAAAGGTTTCTTTGATAAACACGATAAAGCCCTTCTAGAAGAGTTAGCTCTTATTGCCTCAGAGGTTTTGGAAAGGCTCTGCATTTACAAGGAAAGAGAATCGCTCTGCTTATCTGTTATTATTTCAGTGGTAAGGGCGGTTGAGTCTCATACTCCCGCTTTTGTGGGGCATGCGGAACGGGTAGCGGCTGTATCAAGGCTTATTGGCCGCAAGCTGGGCCTGAATGAAGAAGAAATGCAGATCTTGGAATATACTGCGATAGTTCACGATATTGGCCAGTTGGAGAGTAAAGGAAGAAAATCCGCAACCGAATCTGAAGAAGACGGATTAATTCTTTCACAAGAACACCCTGCACTGGGGGTCCAAATACTGTCCTCTCCAGGTATTCCAAAAGAGGTTAGGGAGGGGGTTTTATATCACCATGAGCGTTATGACGGCAGCGGGTTTCCCGAAGGGCTCAGCCGGACTGAAATACCGTTAATATCACGGATAATCGCAGTAGCAGATATATATGATGCACTTACAAGGCTGCCATCGGAGGGAGAAGTACTGGAACATCACAGTGCTATCAGGGAAATTAAAAAAGCCATGGGTAGCCTTTTCGATCCTCTGGTAGTAACAGCTTTGGAAGAAGCGGAGGAAGAAGTAAGAGCTTTGGCAGAGGAAATACAAGATAGAGAATGAATATAATTTTCTTACTTGAAAAAGTGCTGCAGAACTTTTGAATCTGCTTTTTAAAAAATAAATTAGCGGTACAAACAGTTCCCGAAAGAGAGTCATTGGCTGCAATAAAGATAACCGGTTTGCTTGTTGCTTTTAAACCCCTGGAGCAAATTATCTCTAGGGGGTTGCTGTTTTAGTTGGCAAATATGGTCGGGCCGGCTTGAAGGGAAGTTCATCACCAAGCGGTAGCTAAAGCCAAAATATTAAGCATTATTAATAAAAGATGTATATACCAGAGAAGCCGGCATTTTTTCTTGGGGATTACTAATTAAAGAAGCGGCGGCAAAATGACGATACAAACATAGTACAGGCAGCTTATATATGCTATTGGTATGATAGATTGAAACGGCCTATAAAAAGGCTTCCGGTTAGGAGAAAAGATAAATGAGAAGGGTTAATTTAACAGCAGCGGTATTGATGCTAATGCTTTTTATATCGGATATCCTGGCCCCGGTTAATCCTGTTCAGGCAGAAGAGGTAACTATAAACGATGTCTATATTGAAAGGACAGATAATGATGCTTTGGAAACGGTACAGGGCGTTATCGAGATAGACGGGGCAAATTTGAAGGATGCTATGGTAAGGGTGCGCACTGCTGGTGGCGGGGGGAGTAAGATACTGGGGGTGGATATTGGGACTAGGGTCACCAATGAGTCCACTTATATAAAATTCAGTCTTTCAGGCACGGAAATGAAGTCTCTCCTTTTGGGGGATGGTCTAAATGTGGAAGGCAAGACGGTTGCGGTTGATGACACTAATATGCCTGCTATTACTGGTGTTGAACCGAGAGTAGTTTATTCGGGCCTGAGTACCCAGGAAGGAACGGTAACTATATATGGCAGCAATTTGGATAGTGATGACCTGAGCTTCGGGAATGGCAGTTTTACAGGAGAAATAGTCAGGGCATTTTCCGAAATAGCTATAAGCAATATAAGTGGAGATCCCGGAATGCACGACGTGATATTTACCAGGGTTAATACACCGGGAGGAGATGTCAATGGCAATGTTACCATCAGAAGGCTTTACCTGGACCAGTTCAGGGTAGTGCAGAAAATGGAAATCAGCGATTTGGAAATGTATCCCAATAAAGGTGTTGCAGGGGAAACAGTCGTGTATTTTCGAGCTTCCCAATTGGACACGGCATCTGTTTTTTTCCTGAGAGACACCAGCGACCCCTATTATGCAGTAAATATGGGCACCGATTATGAATACATACCTGATCCCGATGGAAACGACATAATAAAAGTCAAGGTGCCTGAACTGTCTGTAGGGACTTATGAGGTCCTGATGACCAATTTATTGGCTTCTCCCCCTTCGGGGCAAGACTTGCGGAACTTGGTAACGAAAGAAATGCTCGTGGGGGAATTCATTATCATTGATGATACAGATGCGGCGAATGTTGTTGCCGTTTCCCCTTCCCAAGGGCCGAATTTGAGCAACAACCCGGTCACAATTGTAGGGTACAATTTGGAAGAATTGAATATAGACAATCTGAGCGTATCCGATGCGGTTTATGAAGATAATATCAGCCTGTACGATGGAGGTGAGGCCCTGGTAATTGACTACGGCAACGGCACCTACAAGCCGGGCGAAGTTGAGAAAGACGTTCATGTAACAAGGACCATAAAGGTTATTATAGGCAAGGATGCAACTTTTCAGGCTGCAGCAGAACAAAAATTTGTGAATAAAAACTACGATACTTTAAAAGTAGTGACCTCGATTATAGCAGACAGTGAAATCGAGGATGAACCGCTGAGGGACGTAGTTCTTGATATTCTCACTGTTGTCGAAGTTGTGCCTAGCGGAGAGGTTTACGAGTTTAGAGAATTGGCGGTAAAGGAGGATAGTTTCCTTTTTATCAAGAGTTTTACCGAACCGGTTATCGAAGAAGCGACTCCCGATAAAATTCAGGTCGTACAGGAGGATGCCGGGGGTTATGCAACCAAAGAGGAGATGGTTATTGCCGTTTCAGGGGAGAGTTTTATTGTCAGCAAATATACGGATCCTGAGACCCAGGAAGAGACAGTATTGTACCCGATTGTTGACCTGGGGGGTTCAATATACCTGAAAAGGGAAGGAAAAGATAAAACCAATGTCTATGATAGAGACGGGAACAAAATAGCTGGGGCCAGTGTGGAGGTCTTTGATGGGGATAACGTTGTTGATGGGTCGACTGGCAAGGAAGAGGGCACCAGGATAGTAATGAAAATCCCTGAAGGGCATGGTGTTTTGGGAGACAAGCTTAATTTCCCCACCTATGTTGAAATTACTAACCCTAAAAAGAATTCCAACAGCTACGGGTATCCGGTAAGGAAAGATGACCTGATAGAATTTGTTACAGTTGCGGAAAACAGTACCCCTGTTATTACCAGAGTCAGCCCTGGTATCGTGCCTACA
>JACIYB010000113.1 GCA_014360155.1 Syntrophomonadaceae bacterium | reverse complement strand
CTTGTTTGCTGAAGGGGAGACTGTTGTTGCTGGGATACAGCATATAGACCGCGGATACGAAAAAATTCACATTAAATTAAAAAATCTTGGAGCTGATATTATGAGGAGCTAATTCCTGTTTGCGGTATCTCGAGATTTTGAATGATTTTATAAAAAATATCTGTTATAATTTTTCAGAGGAATTGTAGGGCTGGGAGAGCACTGATGGCTAAAAATATATCTCGCAAATTTTTCAGTATTTCTATATTTTTGTTCACAGCTCTTATTTGTTTTTATCTTTTTCTACACAGCTCTTTTTTCAGTGTTGAAAGTATCTATGTAACCGGGTCAGAAAAGGTAACTGAAAAAGAAATTATAAACCTGGCAGGCATTTCTTTAGGCACCAATATTTTCAAAATCAACGATCGGTTATGTATGAAAGCAATAGAGATTCATCCCTTAATTAAAAGCGCTGAGATGGTACGACATTTGCCGCGGGAGATTGAAATACAAGTAGCAGAAAGGGAGATATGGGCTCTCATTCCTTATGAAGATGTTGTTCTGTGTATTGATGAGGAAGGTGTGTGTATTGACAAGCTGGCTCATTCTTCTTTTTTAAATTATCCTGTAATCACACTGGAAAAAATACCCGGCTATGTAACTTTAGGACAAACTGTTCAATCTGAGGGTATCCCGATGATTAGGGAAATATGGGATGCGTTGCCCTCTGAGAGCAGGGAAGAAATATCAGATTTTTATTTTTCGGATAAAACCAGGGAAGTCATTATATATACTGAACAAGGGACTGAAGTGAGATTTGGCGGGTTGGAAAGATTACCAGAAAAAGTTGAGCTTTTTTCAGGAATTTTACAAATTGAAGAAGATTTACATGAAAAAGGGCGCGAAGTGCTTGAGTATGTTGACTTGAGGTTTGAGGGGCAGCCTGTGGTAAAAACGAGCGGTTGAAAGGATATAGCGGGTGATAAATGATGCAGAATAAAAGTTCTCAAATTTCTCTGGCTATTGTTTGTTTGGTGCTTGGAGTGATGCTTGCCATACAGTTTAAGACGACAGAAAGTATTGGGGAAGAGTTTTTACCTCCCAGGGTAGAAGACCTTACGCAAAAGCTTATTAAGATAACAGAGGAAAGGGATGCGTTATCAGAGGAAGTCTTGGCATTAAGGGAAAAGTTAGAAAATGTCCGTCAGAATGACCAAGCTATGGCGGATTTGCAGGATGAACTGCAAAAAGTCAGCATGGCAGCTGGAACGATTGCGGTAGAAGGACCGGGAATTGTAATTACTCTAAATGACAGCACCCGCAGCCTGAAAGCAGGGGAAAACCCTAATGCTTTATTGGTACATGACCAGGATTTGCTTATGCTGGTTAATGAACTCAGGGCTTCCGGGGCTGAGGCTATTTCTGTAAATGATGAGCGTATTACAGCAATGTCTGAGATCAGATGTGCCGGTACCATGATCCTGGTTAACTGGACTAAAATAGGACCCCCATTTGTCATCAAGGCAATAGGAGATCCAGTTATGTTGGAGAGCGGTATGTTAATTAAAGGCGGATACCTCGAAACCCTTAAATTTTTGGGAATTCAGGCCAATATCCAAAAGGTGGATAAGTTAAAGATTCCTGCTTCCAGCAGGCCCATGAACTTTGAATTTGCTAACCCGGTAAAATTTACGGAAGAGGCGAAGCAATGATTGTGTGGTTGTTGATATTCTTTTGTCTGTTACTTGGGATTTTGGTAGGTTTGAATATACCAGTTTTACTGCCGATAGTATATGCGCAATATATGTCTATCGCTGTTCTCGCGGCTTTGGATTCTGTTTTTGGTGGAATACGGGCTTATCTAGAAGGCAGTTTCGATAATACTATTTTCATCAGCGGGTTTATCGCCAATACATTTTTGGCTGCTGCACTCGCTTATATGGGTGACCGGCTGGGAGTGGAACTGTATCTCGCGGCTGTTATTGTTTTTGGAGTTCGAATATTTCAAAACTTAGGAATAATTCGTCGATATTTACTAAAAAAATACTAAATAAAATTAATCCGGGGAAAAAGGAATATAGTTAACTTTGTGGTATTTTAATGGTAATGCAGGAATTATTATAAGGAGTGCGTTGGCATTAGAAAGAGGAATGTGATAATTAGTCTCGATGTAGGTACCAGTACGATAAAAGCTGCTTTGGCAGAAGTGAATTACAACCAAGATGTAAATATTCTCGGAGTAGCCCGAGTACCCTCTTACGGTCTTCGCAAGGGGAACATAATTGATATTGAAAAAACAGCCAAATCCATAGATAATTGTCTCAGTGAACTAGAAAGACTGACTGGAGTTGAAATATTTAGTGCCCTAGTAGGTTTTTCAGGTATTAGTGTATCTGCGGTAAATAACCATGCCGTTGTAGCAGTGGGCAACCCGAATTATGAAATAAACCAGGAAGACAAAGAAAGGGTGATTCAGTCTGCCCGAAATATAGCGTTACCGCCTGACAGAACTATAGTGCAGACTATCGAAAGGCAGTATATAGTTGATGGTTATGAAGGGGTTAGGGACCCTGTAGGTATGGTAGGAAGCAGGCTTGAAGTTGAAGTCGCTATTATTATAGCTGCAACTGCGGCAATTCAAAATTTGCAGCGAAGTACTCAACGCATTAACTTGCGGATAGATAAAATAGTCTATAATCCCCTACTCGCAGCTGAATCTGTCCTCTTGCCGACAGAGAAGGAGATGGGGGTGGCGCTTGTTGATATTGGCGGGGGTACAATTGAAATAACGTATTTTGAAGCTGGGAGTATTATAAGCACCTCTGTTTTGCCATTGGGAGGCGAATATATAACCAAGGATCTGGCTATTGTCCTGAAGACTTCCATAGAAGAGGCAGCTAAGATTAAAGAAACAGAAGGTGTTGCAAGCATGGATATGGTCGAGGATGGGCGAATAATAAATGTTAGAAATGTCCAAGGGAAGGATGTTAAACAGGTTTCCCAGCAGGTTATTGCTGATATAATATCGGCCAGGATTATTGAAATGCTGGAAATGATATATGTTGAACTTAAAAATTTTGGTTGTCTAGGAAAACTCCCGGGAGGAATTGTTTTGATTGGAGGAGAAGCTAGGTTGCCCGGTATTGTTAATGTAATGGAAGACTATTTGAACCTTCCGGTACGTTTGGGAATGCCTGAAAACTTGCGGGGGATAACAACTGATTTTAATTGTCCCCAAAATGCTGTGGTTTTGGGAGGGCTCGTTTATGCTGCCAGGGATTTCAGTTTAAATTATGAGAGAAAAGATGGAGCTTCAAATGTTTGGGGTAAGATAAAATACTGGTTCAAAGATTTGTTTAGCTAAGGGTAGAGGAGGTTTATAAATGCCGTTAGATTTTGATGTGGAGATGCAACAGTTTGCAGACATTAAGGTGATAGGTATCGGGGGGGGAGGCAATAACGCGATAAACCGCATGATTGAAGCGGGGCTGAAGGGTGTGGAGTTCATTGCTGTTAATACTGATGCTCAGGCTCTGTATCTTTCCAGAGCTGAAAAGAAGGTTCAAATTGGGGAAAAGCTCACCAAAGGTCTCGGAGCAGGTGCTGATCCAGATATAGGAATGAGAGCTGCTGAGGAGAGTTCAGATGATATAAAGAAAGCTTTGCAGGGAGCTGATATGATTTTTGTCACTGCAGGTATGGGTGGCGGGACAGGTACTGGTGGAGCTCCTATTATTGCCAGAATCGCTAAAGAACTAGGAGCTCTGACTGTTGGGGTGGTAACAAAACCGTTCACTTTTGAAGGACGCAAGAGGAACTTGCAGGCTGAACGCGGCATACAGTCTCTGCGGGAAGAAGTTGACAGTCTTATAACTATACCCAATGACCGGTTGTTACAGGTGGTTGATAAAAATACTGCCTTTAATGACGCCTTCAAGATGGCTGACGATATCTTGCGCCAAGGAGTTCAAGGGATTTCTGACTTGATTGCAGTACCTGGTGTTATTAACTGTGATTTTGCTGATGTTCAGACTGTCATGCAGAATACGGGGTCTGCATTAATGGGGATAGGCATAGCCAGTGGAGAGAATCGTGCTGCTGAGGCAGCTCGCCTTGCTATATCCAGTCCACTTCTGGAAACCTCAATTGAAGGGGCCAAAGGGGTATTGTTTAATATAAGCGGCGGCAACGATCTCACGCTTTTTGAAATAAACGAGGCAGCAGAAATTATTCATCAGGCTGCAGACGTAGAAGCAAATATAATCTTCGGTGCCAATATTGACGAGAGACTCGGGGATGAAGTAAGAGTAACTGTTATAGCGACAGGGTTTAATGTCCCTAAGACACAGTCCAGTGATACTTCAAAGATAAAAGGGGCTGAATTTTCTCCTTCCTCTTTTTTAGATAAAAATGATTTGGAAATCCCGCCATTTTTGCGGCGCAAATAATTTATCCTCTGATCAAAATTATTACATGATATTTTGTTGCCGGAAAAAATCGTCAGGGGGTGTTGGACTGGTCTGCCGTTGACCTGGTAGGTCTGCTGAAGCTCTATGTTTGATAAAACTTTAGACGTTGTTTATGACATCAATATCTATGACTTAGTCAATAATGTTAACATCAAGGCTGCGTTTGTAGCCGTAATAATTTTTCTGCTGTTTCTGTTGATGAGAAAGGTCTTTACAGGATATATCTTTCGCTGGATATTGGCCCATGTCTCGAGGTCAAATGCTGTTTTGGCGGAAAAAATATTGCTTTCCTTCGAGAAACCTGTAAGGATTTTCTTCATAATTTTGGGTTTTTATTTTGCTCTCCGATATCTGCCGCTAGGTGATCTGCATGATGAGATGGTGAGTAAACTTTTCCGTTCAGCTGTTATTGTGCTGATTACCTGGGGGTTATATGATCTGTGCGGAAGTCATTCGGTATTATCAGAGGAAATTAGAGAAAAACTGAAGATCGACAATATTTTAATACCGTTCTTTTCCAAAGTATTGAGGTTTATAGTTATAGCGCTTGGAATTGTCGTAATCGCCCAAGAATGGGACTATAATGTAAGCGGGTTTGTTGCCGGGCTGGGGCTTGGTGGATTGGCTTTTGCATTGGCAGCAAAGGATGCTATTGCTAATATATTTGGAGGAATAGTCATCGTGATCGAAAAACCTTTTCTTATTGGAGATTGGATAGCAACTCCGAATATTGAAGGTGTGGTTGAGGATATAACTTTTCGCAGTACAAAAGTAAGGGCTTTTGATCAATCTCTGATAACTGTGCCTAATTCTACGCTTGCCAGTGATATAATTACTAACTACTCCCGTATGGGTAAACGCAGGATAACTTTTAATTTGGGAGTAACTTACGA
This sequence comes from Syntrophomonadaceae bacterium, assembly GCA_014360155.1. Taxonomy (GTDB): domain Bacteria; phylum Bacillota; class Syntrophomonadia; order Syntrophomonadales; family Syntrophomonadaceae; genus JACIYB01. Next base: position 1,366 of record JACIYB010000113.1, on the reverse strand, counting down.
CACACCGGTTGACAAGCTCAAAAAATGCGTAGAAGAAATAAAACAGATGCTCCTTAATCATCCCGGTATCCATCCGGAGACAGTATTCGTGTTCTTCAATACGTTTGGCGACAGCAGCCTGGATATTTTTCTCTATTTTTTTACCAATACGACTATATGGAAAGAATATCTTGCTGTCCGAGAAGATGTGAATTTTGAAATAATGAAGATACTTGAGAGAGAAGGAATTTCGGTTGCGTTTCCTAGCCGGAGTATTTATTTTGAAAATCCCGATGTTATTAAACGTATAATACCGGATAATGGTGCCGAAACTCCCGCCCACCAAGTTGCTCCCAAAGAATAATGACAAAAACTTCAAAATTCACTGCGGTTTTTGGATACCAGTGAGTTTATTAGATTTTTATCAGAAGCAGGTATCGAAAGCTAAAATTATGTGGTTTTACTTGTCTTTTACAATCATTACCGGGCAGGAAGCCAGGTGAGCTACGCGGTCGCTGACGCTGCCGAGCAGTAACCCGCTTATTCCGCCGCGGCCCCTGCTTCCTATTATGATAAGGTCATATGGTTTGCTGTTTGCTTTTTCCAATATTACCTGAGCGGGGCTTCCCCAGGCGAGTTCTACGCTTACATTTAATTTCTTGGGCCCAATTATTTTGTGCGCTTCTTCCAAGATTTCCTTCCCGACTTGGGTTAGCCCCTCGAGCATTTCTTCGGTTACTACCGGTAATGTCTGGGGCGGTACTATATTGGCAATCTGGGAATGGCTTATGACGTGCAGCAGAGTTATATTGCTGTCGTACTTCTCAGCGATTGCTACCGCCTTTTTAACGGCGTTATTCGAGTAGTCAGATCCATCAACAGGAACCAGAATGTTGTCGAACATAGAAATTCCTCCCAATTACACCTAGTTTTTAATTAACTATATTATACTTTAATTCTCTGAGCAGGTTTATTTATTTTTTGGCGGAGTTTTTTTATATTCAATGGCGTGCATAATACGGCTGCTTTTTCTTTTCATCCTTATTTTTATGAAGGAAATGGAAATTACTGCGGTAAATCTTTTAAGCGCATCGAAATAAAATCACATAATAATTTTAAAAAAAGGGCAACATTACAATAGGTTAAGCAGGTTCAAGGAGGTGAGATCATAATGCCTGATGTTAAATGTGAAGTTACCAACTGCATGTTTAACAGAAATGAACGGTGTGAGGCTTCGTCCATTCAAATAGTCAGCAATGTTCGCTCTATGTCTTGGAGTGATGTTGACATGGAAGATGCGACCATGATTCCCCAGAGTTCTGCCCAAACCAACTGTGACACGTTTATCCCTGGATAATAGCTGTTATAAAAAAATTCCAGCAAGAGG
>JACIYB010000112.1 GCA_014360155.1 Syntrophomonadaceae bacterium | reverse complement strand
GAAAAATATGAAGCCAAATAACATTATCGGACCACTTCGAGTTGATTAACAGCGAAAGCGGAGAACGGCTTATTCTGCTTTCCTGAAATCTCAGATGGAGAAAATTTATCATCGATAATAGCTCAAACAGGTAATCTGTGAGGAAAACCCGGGGGCAGACCTCGGGTTTCTTCTGTTTTCCTGTTGACCTTAATTATGCTTTAGCGGTATAATGCAGATATGACTGACCAGCCGGTCGGAAATTAAGCTGTCGATATAAAATGGGAGGGAAATACGTGTACAGCAGGGTGAGAGGGTTATATCTGTTATTGGTTCCAGTATTGGTTTTATCGTTGATTGCAGCGGGGTGCGGCAAAAAAGAAGAAGCTGTGGAAGAGACGGAGATAACGGTCAATATTGCCAAGGCAGAGAAGCGCGACATAGCTAAAAGCGTCAGTTATTCCGGGATCGTCAGAGGGGAGAATGAAGTCTACATAATGCCGAAGGTTATGGCACGGGTAACTGCCATATATGTAAAACCCGGCGATCCGGTGAGGGAAGGCCAGACTCTGCTTGTACTTGACAGCAGTGATTATGAAGCTGCGGTTAAACAGGCAGAAGCAGCACTGGCCCAGGCAGAAGCCGCAAAGCGTGCCAACGACGCACAGAAAGAAACGGCCCTGGCCAATTACGAAAGGATGAAGAAACTGCATGAAGCCGGGGCGGTTTCCGACCAGCAGCTGGAGCAGGCTCGCAGCCAGTACGAGGCCCTGGCTGCAGGGAGTGCAGAAGCGGCTGTCGAGCAGGCCCGGGCAGGCCTGCTGCAGGCCCAGACCCAGCTGAATCACTGTATCATAAAGAGCCCTATAAACGGTGTAGTTGGAAGTATAAATCTTTCCCTGGGGGACACAGCTAACCCGCAGTCTCCGGCGGCTGTGGTCACCGATACTTCCCGGCTGGAAATAGAAGTTCTGGTCAGCGAATCGGAAGTCAGCTATATAGAGACAGGCAGCGAAGTGGACGTGTTTATCAGCGCTGTTCAGGATGAACCGTTTGCAGGTAAGGTGAAGAGTGTCGCTGCGGTACCTGACCCCGTGAAGCGCAACTATGCAGTGAAAGTAGCACTAGATAATCAGGACAATAATATAAGGTCAGGTATGTTTGCCGAGGTAAGTATTGCCACTATCAGTAAAGACGATGTGCTCTGCGTTCCCCGGAGTGCGGTAATTCCCAAAGGCGGAAGGAATATAATATACACCGTTGATAAGGAAAGCCGGGCCCGGGAAAAAGAAGTCACTACCGGTATAGAAAACAGCAGCTACATTGAAATACTAAAAGGCATCGAAGAGGGGGAGAAAGTCATAACCCGGGGGAATACCCTGGTAAATGACGGTACCCGGGTAAGGGTCATTACCGGGGGTGAAAAATAGTGCGCATCGTTGATTTTTCTGTAAAGAGACCGGTAACCATCATAATCCTGGTTTCTGTTCTCCTTATTTTGGGCTTTTTTACATTTTCGCGCCTGGCTGTAGATCTGTACCCCAATATAAAGCTGCCGGTAGCGGCAGTTATAACCTCTTACCCGGGAGCAGGTCCCGAGGAAGTCGAGTCCCAGGTCACCAAGCCCATTGAAGATATAGTTACTACTCTCAGCAACTTGGAGGAGTTGGAGTCTACTTCTGCGGCCGGTACTTCCATCGTTATAGTCCGCTTTAACTGGGGAACCAATATGGACAATGCGACAGTGGACATCCGGGAAAAAATAGGAATCATAGAACCGTATCTTCCTGATGAAGTGGAAAAACCGATGGTTGTCAAGATGGACCCCAGCATGATGCCCATTATGCAGATAGGCATAAGCGGCGGAGATAACCTGGCCCAGCTCCAGTCCATCGCAGAAGAGGTTATTGAACCGCGCCTTTCCCGGATCCCGGAAGTAGCCTCGGTGGTAATCACCGGGGGGGTGCAAAGGGAGGTACAGGTTGAGGTTGACCCGGTGAAGCTGGAAAACTACGGACTTTCCCTGGGCCAGGTAACCCGGGTGCTGCAGGCGGAAAACTTCAATCTGGCCGGGGGCAAAGTGAAACAGGGAGGCAGGGAGTATTTTGTACGCAACCTGCAGCAGTTCGAGTCTGTAGAAGATATTAAAGACGTGGCCATTTTAACCCCAGCGGGAAACACCGTATACCTGAAAGACATCGCCGAGATAACTGACAGTTATAAAGATCAGACCCAGCTTACCCGTGTTGACGGGGGCCATGCGGTGGGCATCCACTGCCTGAAGCAGACCGACGCCAATACGGTTAAGGCCTGCAATGCGGTCAGGAGCGAAATGGAGGAAATTGAGAAGGAACTCGATCTTGATCTTGATATACAGTATGTTTTTGACCAATCCGAGTTTATCGAGCACTCTATTGACAATACAAAAAAGATGATCCTGGAAGGTGCCTTGCTGGCTGTGGTGGTTCTGTTTTTCTTCCTGCGCAATGCCCGCAGTACCCTGATTATTTTTACTGCCATACCCCTTTCCATAATATCGACCTTTATCCTGATGTATTTTACTAAAAGTACAATTAACCTCATTACCATGGGTGGGTTGGCCCTAGGGGTAGGTAGGATCGTAGACGATTCCATCGTGGTTTTCGAGAATATCTACCGGCACCGGACACTGGGGCTGCCACCCCTGGAGGCGGCTATAAAAGGTGCTTCCGAGGTGGGCAATGCGGTTATAGCAGCTACATTGACTATAATAGCGGTATTTTTCCCCATAATTTTTGTTGAGGGAATAGCGGCCATACTGTTTAAGCCCTTAGCGTTGACTATATCTTTTGCCATATTTTGTTCCCTGGTTGTAGCCCTGACTGTAATACCCCTGATGTCTTCCCGTATGTTAACAGACAGGTCCATGCAGCAGAGAAATAGTGAAGGACAAGGCCGTATCCATAGAACTACCCGAAAGTTCGGGGAATGGATAGATAACCTGGGAGAACGCTACAAGGGTCTGCTGGAGAAGGCCCTGGCCCGGCGCCGTAGGGTAGTCCTTATTGTAACCGTGTTAATGGTCGCCTCTATAGCAGCAGCACCTTTTGTGGGAGCGGAATTTCTTCCCAAGGTAGACTCAGGGGAAATATCTGTCAGCATTGAAACCGATAAAGGCAGTACCCTTGAGAGTACCGATAAAATTACCCGGCAAGTAGAAGAACACCTCCAGGAGATAGGGGAAGTAGAAACCATATTCACCAGTGTGGGGAATTCGGTCAATATGATGATGAACAGCGGGGACCAGAGCGATATAGCTACCATTTACGTAAAACTGTGCCCCAAATATGAGCGCAGCCGCAGTGTCGACACCGTAGCCGAGGAAATAAGGCAGAAGTTGCGCGATGTTGCCGGGGCGAAAATAGAGGTCAGCGTTATGGATTTAACCAGCGGAATCCCCGGAAGCGGTGGAGGTCCTATTAATGTCCAGGTGCGCGGGGATGACCTCGAGGTATTAAAGGAAATATCTTCAGAGATAGCTGCGGTTGTTCGCAAGGTTCCAGGCACCCGGGAAGTGGTCTGCTCGCTGGCTGATGGCAAACCGGAGTTGCAGGTAAAAATAGACCGGAAGCGGGCTGCGGCCTACGGGCTTACTCCCATGCAGGTTGCCGGTGAGATTAAACATGCTATGCAGGGTACAGTGGCTACCCGTTACCGGATAGAAGGAGAAGAAATAGATGTAAGAGTCCGCTATAGTCCTGAGGGGCATCAAGATCTGGATTACCTGAGCAACCTGCCTATATTGACACCGCAGGGAGCAGTAGTAAGGCTGTCGCAGGTGGCTACTTTCGAAATGGCCCAGGGCCCTATTGAAATAAGCAGGGTAGACCAGGTCCGTAAAGCCGAAATTAACGGCTACCTGTTAAACCGGGACCTGAAGAGCGTCATGGATGATATAAAGGCCGAAGTTGATAAAATGAACCTTCCCGCCGGCTATGAAGTGGAGTACGGGGGAGAAAACAAAGAGATGATGGAGAGCTTCTCCAGCCTGGCTGTTGCTCTGCTGCTGGCTATAATTCTGGTTTATGCGGTTATGGCTATCCAATATGAATCTTTCTTTGATCCCTTTGTTATAATGTTTTCCGTTCCTACAGCTATAATCGGGGTGGTTCTCAGTTTGCTTCTTACCGGCCGCAGTATGAGCGTAGTTGCTTTCATAGGACTTATAATGCTGGTAGGGATAGTTGTTTCCAATGCCATAGTGTTTGTCGACTACTTGAAACAGCTGCGGGATTCAGGGATGGAGAGAAATGCTGCGATAGTTGAAGCTGGCAGGGTGAGGCTCAGGCCCATATTGATGACGGCTTTCAGCACTATTCTGGCTATGTTCCCGCTGGCACTTGGGCTGGGTGAAGGCGGTGAAACTGAGGCTCCCCTGGCGACAGTGGTTATCGGGGGGCTGTTGGTATCTACCCTTATTACCCTGGTGCTGGTGCCGGTGGTTTACAGCATATTTGACGACTGGGGGCAGAAACTGAGACGGAAGCTGTCCAGATCGAAAACGGCTGAGGACACGAATTTAAATTTATAGGTTGATTCCATTACTGAAAGTTATAAGCTGTTGGTTTAAATGTATAAATATTCGTCACCAGACTTCCGCATGGGCAACACCATCCGCTTGTCTCGCGACGAAAGGGGTACCGGGCTAATTCGCATCCGTGCTCAATATCCCTCTCGCCCCCTCCTTGGGGCTCGCCCCCTTTCGCTGCTTCGCCTTCGCGGGGTGTTGCTTCCATGCTCCGTCAACAGGCTCCTACATATTTATACATTTAAACAAGCTAACTTAGGGTTTTTGCAGTAGAATCATAGGTTTAATTTCGTCTAACGTCTAACGTTTCACGGTTAACGTCTAACGTTTTACGTCTCACGTCTAACGTCTAACGTCTTACTTTTTTCAGGGGGGAGACGGATGCAGGATTCCAGCAGCAGGGTAAAAAAGAAAAAGGAGGAGATTATTCGGGCGGCCATACAGGTGTTTTCCAGCAAAGGGTATCACAATACCCGCATGGAAGAAATCGCTGCTGCGGCTGGGATAGGAAAGGGGACAATATATGAATATTTTGACAGCAAGCTGCAGCTCTTTCAGGAAATGCTGAAAAACAGCCTGCAGATTTATTATAAAAACCTGGACGGTCGGGAAATGAAAAACCTCAGTGTGGCAGAAAAGATCTATATGCTTATGGAGGCCCATTTCAGGTTCTGCCGAGAAAATAAGGAACTGACCCGCATTGTTTTCTGGGAAACTGGAACTATCGATGAAGAGCTGAAAGAATGGGTTTATGCTATGCGGGATGAAAAAGAAAAGCGCATGCAGGAGATAATCACAGAAGGGATTTCCCGCGGGGAGATAAGAAACCTGGATCCCAGGTTGGTGACCCTGGTAGTTATAGGCATCCTGGGGGCTACCTGGATCCCTCTGGCTCTTGAGAAATGGGAAATAGACCCTGCGTTCTTGGCTAAGCAGTTTACCGACATACTGGTAAACGGTATAAAAAAAGAAAAACTGGTATAAATATTTCGACTATAAATTAAAGCTTACACTATAAGCAGTAGTTTACTATTTCTTTTCTTTTCTCATTCGCTGGATCATATTCCACTGCAGGTGCAGGTTCTCTTTTATCTGTTCCGGTTTAATTCCATAACCGGCAGCCGTTTCAATAACACCGGTCCAGGCTTCTCCGTTCTTTAACTGGAGAAATTTTTGGTACATTTCGTAATCAGGCGGCGTGTCCCGCAGGAGGGCAACCATAATGCCGATTATTTTGGTTCCTTCATCCATGGGGATGTCAGCACAGTCGGGATTGGCGGTCCGGAGCACAGGACCGCTGCTGTCGCAGAAATAGTAATAAAGCGCGGCTCCTGAATTGCTGCCTGCAGGTTCATGCACGACTGCTACTATTTCTCCGGGGACGGCTGTTTCTGTTTTCCTGCATATGGCATAATCGTTTTCCAGTATTCCTGCACCGACCATACTGTCTCCCTGGACGCGGAAAATAAAGTCGCCTTTTATTTCAGCAGGCATGTGCTGCAGTTCGCCTGCAAGGTTTTTAGAGGGCAAGCGGGGAATAGAACCGCAAGTGATGCGTATGACAGGGATCTGGGAATGTGTGCTTTCAATCCATATACTCCGGGGGGAGTCAGTTATGCCCAGCAAATAGTCGGCTGTGCAGTTAAAATATTCAGCCAGACGCTTGATGGTCACCGCATCCGGCATAGACCTGTTGATTTCCCAGTTGGCTAGGGTACCCCTGTTTACGTTGATGATGTTTGCCAATTCATTTTGGGTCAGCTTTTTGCTCTTTCTCAGGTTTTTGATTCTGTTTCCAAGCGTATTCACAGTCAACACTCCCAATATTCAGAATACACAGCCTGAACTGAGGTTACAATTTGTGTGCGAAAAAGACACCTTTAGTGTTTTATAGTTGACTTCAGAGCGGTACAATATTATAATGTGCTAGTGAAACACAAAAAATGCGGGATGGTGTTGCAAATGTCGGCTAGTATCGATGAAATCATTGCAAGGATTGAGAAACTGCGCAGGGAACTTGGTGAACTGGGGGAAAAAGAAGGGCTGGATGACCCTTCCGTTTTAACCAAGAGCGAGAAGCTTGATAAGGCTATAAATGAATATTATGAACGGAAACAGGTGGAGGTTTTTAAAAAAAAGGAGGAGATATAAGCGGCTGTGAATGAGCTTGCGGTGCTGCGGCGGCTCCTCGGA
>JACIYB010000111.1 GCA_014360155.1 Syntrophomonadaceae bacterium | reverse complement strand
CTGCTTTCCAATAGGGATATACTGATACATATGTCTGATATTCGCACTTTTGATGACTATACATTTGCCCATTCGGTAAATGTGTGTATCCTTTCTTTAATTACCGGCATAACACTAGGATACGATGATTTAAAACTCAGGGATCTGGGAATAGGAGCACTGCTTCATGATATAGGCAAAACCAAAATCGACAAAGAAATCCTTAATAAACCTGACGATCTTACTAAAGAAGAATTTAATGAGATAAAAAAGCATACTGTATACGGTTTTAAAATTCTCAGGCAATACGACGATATACCGCTTTTATCTGCACATATAGCATATCAGCACCATGAACGCTGGGATGGCCAAGGGTATCCCCGCGGCTTGTCAGATAAAAACATACATGAATATGCTCGCATAGTAGCAGTAGCTGATGTCTATGACGCTTTACTGGCTGACAGGCCTTATCGTCCCTCTTATACAGTAAACCAGGCTATTACTATACTTAAACGCATGTCAGGCATTTATCTTGATGCCAATTGTGTAGATTCTTTAATAGCAAACATAGCAATTTATCCAATTGGTTCTGTTATAGAGCTTAATACTGGAGAAATTGGTGTTGTGGTTGACGTCAACAAAAAAGCACCTTCAAAACCTGTCGTAAAAATAATTTTGGATAAAAACAACAGAAAATTACCGCAACCATATGAAGTAGACCTATCCAAGTTTTCTACCGTGGTAATCACCGGTATTTATGGCAAAATAAAAACCGAGAAATTTGCATAATTTAAAAAATACTTATTTAGAAAACGAAATGAGTAATTATGAAAAGAAACAGCCAGGAAATCGGGGTGGCTGTAGTAGGGGGCGGGCAGGGCTGCCTGCCCTTACTGCAGTTATTACTCAGGAGCTTTAAAATATCATAATTTAGCTTTTATTTTCTACTAGAAACCCATCTATAATTTCCGTCACAGGTATCATAAAAATCTAAATGTTTCCAGAAACCTCTTGCTGTAGGCCGTACCCTTTCAGCAATAATTTCCGGAACTTTTTCTTTTAAAAAATCTACCGTCTGTTTGGCAAAGCCTTTCCTTTCAAATTCGGGGAAAATGTTTATGGTATGGATGATTATCTTACTGTGATACTGTTTTATCCTGGCCTTACCCACCCGAACTTCTCCTAACTCGATGTTGAGCCATTGATAACCTGGATCTTCTTCATTAACTTTTTGAAAAGTTATACGCAATTTTGCAGACATTTATACCCCTTCTATCATTTTAACCGAAGAAGGGTGAAAATGGCATTCCTTTTTACACAATTATACAGACTTAACTAGATATACTACATAACCAACCAGTTTCATTATGTCTATTCTCAATCTGTTTCTCTCCTTAGTTCAAAAATAAATTCCATCTGCCTTAGGTCTAAAACCTGACAGACAATCAACGAAAAACCCTGCCGTTTAACACCGCCAGTTTTTTTATATCTTCCACCAGAATGCTAAAAACTTGAGGCTGCAAGGATTGTGCACCATCGGACAATGCCTCCTCGGGCCTTTGATGCACCTCTATCATTAAACCGTCAGCTCCTGCTGCAACTGAAGCCTTGGCAACCGGCGCTACAAGGGAACTTTTCCCGGTAGCGTGACTGGGATCTACAATCACCGGAAGGTGGGATAGCTCCTTTATCAAGGCAACGGCGCCGATATCAACCGTATTGCGAGTCATCTGCTCAAAAGTGCGTATCCCGCGCTCACACAATATCACCTTTTCATTCCCTGCATTAAGTATATATTCGCCGGCCAGAAGCCACTCCTCTACAGTAGCAGCAAAGCCCCTTTTTAAAACAACGGGCTTGTCTGTTTTCCCTAGTTCCTTTAATAGAGCAAAATTGTGCATATTGCGGCTTCCAATCTGAATAATATCGCTATAGTAACATACTTTTTCCATATCTCTGACATCAAGCAGTTCGGTAATAACAGGCAAGCCTGTCAACTCCCGGGCCTCTGCAAGTATTTTCAGGCCTTCTAATCCCAAGCCAGCAAAAGAATAGGGAGAAGTCCTGGGTTTATACGCTCCTCCGCGCAATATATGCACCCCTGAATCTTTGATCAATGTCGCTATTTCCAAATATTTTTCCCGCGACTCAACCGAGCAGGGACCGGCTATTATAGTACAATAACCGGCGCCTATTTTTAATGTACCTGACTTGCAGTTTATATCTATTATAGTATCAGGAGATCCCTCCCGCCGGGCAGCTAGTTTATAAGCATACATGACATTTCCCCCCTTAAACCTCAACCCAACTTTTTTTCCGAGTTGAGTTTTTATCCGTTTCTTTCACAGCTTTAAGAAAATCTTTAATCTTCGCTGGGTCTTTTCCCCCTTCAGAAAATTCAACCCCGCTGGAAACATCTACTGCCATAGGACGGACCTTTCTCACCGCCAAAGCCACGTTCGTAATGTTAAGACCTCCAGCCAGTATGATATTCGGCCACCCCTTCACCTTCTCGAGCCACTCCCAATTAAAAGTTTTCCCGCTCCCGCCCTTAATGTCAGGACTGTAAGTGTCGAAAAGATATGCCCAGGAGCGCCACCTCATAACATGATCGGGATCAACCGGTCCGTTTACCCGGAAACTTTTTATGACTGGAAGCCCCATTTCTTCCACGTAATCAGGCGGTTCATCACCATGAAGCTGGACTGCATCCAACGAGCACGTTCGAGCTATATATTTTACAGAATCAATCTTCTCGTTAACAAATACTCCGATTTTAAATACACCGGCATTTAATTCCCTGTTTATCCTTGCCGCTTTTTCTATTTCTACCTGCCGGGGCGAAGACGCAAAAACTTCTCCCACAGCCCAGGCTCCCAAATTGCATGCAGTTACCGCTTCTGACAGGCTCTTTATGCCACAGATTTTAACTTTAGTCATAACATTCCATCCTCCCGGTAATATACCAGTTCCCTCAACTTTTTCCCCGGATCAGGAGCTGTCACCAGCGCTTCTCCTACTAAAGCAGCATTAAACCCGTTTTGTTCCAGTAAAAACATGTCTTCCGCTTTTGCAATCCCGCTTTCACTCACCTTAACCACCGAATCCGGTATTAAATCCCCCAGTTCCAAGCTGTTTCTTATATCAACAGTAAAATCCTTAAGGTTGCGGTTATTTATCCCTATCATGCGGGCCGGCAAATCAAGTGCCATCTTTGCCTCTTCAGCGCTATGGACCTCTACCAATGGTTCAAGCCCGAGTTCCCTGCTTTTTTCGCACATATAAAGCAGTTTGCCGTAATCTGACAAAACAGCAATAAGCAATACCAAGTCTGCCCCCAGTTCCAGAGATTCATATAATTGTATTTCATGAATAATAAAATCTTTGCGGAGAATCGGAAGCTTAATACTTTTTCTAGCCTCTTGCAGGTACTCCGGCTCTCCCTCAAAAAAACAGCTCTCAGTTATTACTGAAATCATCGAAGCCCCGTTGCTGGCATAAATGCTGGCCATTTTTCCTGCATCGATTCCCTGGCACAGCATGCCTTTAACGGGAGAAGCTTTTTTTATCTCAGCTATAACCGCTACTTTGCCGCTTGTTTCTGCAAAAAAGTCATATGGATTAAAAGGATTTTTCCTGGGTTTTATACCATCTATGGAAAAAGAGCTCAACAGCCTCTCGACATCAGCTTTTTTAGCCTCCGCGATGCGTTCTATCATTTTATCACCCTATCCCTGCTGTATTTTATCATGTTCGCTAAGACAGCCTTTGCCTTCCCTGAATCTATGGCTTCATAAGCCAATTCCATCCCTTCTCTTATACTGTTCGCTCTACCTGCAACTACCAAAGCTGCGGAAGCATTTAATACGACCGTCTCCCGGTGCGGTCCCGGTTTTCCTTCTAAAACATCCTGCACTATCCCCGCATTTATATTAATGTTCCCTCCTTTTATCGAATCCAGTGTAAAAGGGGAAATTCCTAACTGGTCCGGGTTAATACTGTAAAAGGTCAAAACCTCTTCCTGAATTTCACAAACCCTGGTACTGCATACGGGGCTTATTTCATCCATTCCATTCTCCGCACAAATTACCAACCCCCTCTTACATCCCATAAAAACAAGGGTCTCGGCTACTGCTTCAAGCAGACGAGGGTCAGAAATCCCCAGCACCTGATAAGAAGGTTTGCAAGGGTTTAAGAGAGGCCCCAAGAAATTAAATATTGTAGAGACCCCCATCTCTCGACGCAGTTTTCCCAGCTGTTTCAAAATAGGATGATAATTGGGAGCAAAAAAGAAGGTTATTCCCGCTTTATCCAAAAGATGTAACGCCTCATCCGGTTCAAGCTGGATATTAACTCCCAGTGCTTCTAGAACATCGGCACTTCCTACGTTTCCTGTTACGGCCCGATTGCCGTGTTTTGCCACTGGAACTCCACAGCCGGCAACAACCAGAGCAGCTGCAGTAGATATGTTAAAAGTCCCCAGGCCGTCTCCACCCGTACCGCAGGTATCGATAACCTCTAAATCAGGATCAACAACTAAAGCTTCCTCATAAAGTGCCTGCACAAAACCGCTCAGTTCCGCTGCCTTCTCCCCGCGAGTCCGTAAGGCACCTAAAAAAGCGGCGGCTTTTGCTTCAGAAATATTGCCGTGCAAAAGCAGTTTCGCCGCACTGTAAGCCTCTTCGGTATTTAAACAATCTCCTGTAACTACTCTTTTTAAATAATTCTCGAACATAGAAAAATCTCTCCTCTCGTCTAACCTAGTCTGCCCTCATCTTGAGATAATCCTCAGGTAAGATCCCATTTGATAAGAACCAAAAATACTTGCTCTTATCGCCCTAAGACAACCTCCCTTCTCCATCGCTCCTTTAAGGTCAAAAAATTGCCCAGCAATTTTTTGCCTTCAGCAGTCATAATGGATTCAGGATGAAACTGCACTCCTTCTACAGGCCAATACTTGTGCCTAAGAGCCATAATTTCTCCCTCTTCACTGAGTGCGCTTATTTCTAAACATGAAGGGAGAAATTTTTTTTCAACAATCAGAGAATGATAACGGGTGGCAGCAAACGGGTTGTCAATTCCTGTAAAAATTGTCTTTTCATCATGGTAGATTGATGAAATCTTGCCGTGCATCAGGCGATAGTTTACCGCAACTCTGCCTCCGAACGCACAGGCTATGGACTGGTGCCCCAGGCATACTCCCAAAATAGGTAATTGTCCGGCAAAAGCCTGTACTGCTTCTATCGAGATCCCTGCTTCTCGAGGACTTGATGGCCCGGGAGAAATTACAATGGCATCAGGAGAAAGCTTATAAATATCCCCTATACCAACAGCGTCATTTTTTACCACCTGGACTTCTTCCCCAAGTTCCTCCAGATATTGCACAAGATTGTAGGTAAAAGAATCATAATTATCTATCATTAAGATCATCTTTGCTCTTCTGCCCCCTTTACAGCCAGCATAAGTGCTCTGGCTTTATTTAACGTCTCTTCGTTTTCCTTCTCCGGGATAGAATCTGCAACTATTCCTGCTCCGCTTTGCAGATAATAAGTCCCCTTTTTATAGAGTATGGATCTGATAGTAATGCACGAATCCAAAGAACCGTTGAAGGTGACGAAACCTACCGCCCCCCCGTACGGTCCCCGGGGATCAACCTCCAGTTCATCAATAATCTCCATCGCCTTACGCTTGGGAGCCCCGGAAAGAGTTCCTGCTGGAAAACAGGCCTCGAACGCTTCCAAAGCACCGATATCTGGTTTAAGCTCACCTTCTACACTGGAAACTATATGCACTACATGCGAATACTTTTCGAGTATCATAAATTCACCTATTCTAACCGATCCTGCCCGGCTTACCCTTCCTACATCATTGCGGGCCAAATCAACAAGCATAAGGTGCTCTGCTTTTTCTTTCTCATCTGCAAGCAGTCCTTTGCACAATATATCATCGATATCTTTGTTTCCCGTAACTTTGCACGTGCCAGCTATAGGCCTGGTTTTTATGCGGTTTTTCTCTACCTTGACCTGCATTTCAGGAGAAGCCCCCATCAGCACGCATTCAGGCAGAAAAAAGTAAAACATATACGGTGAAGGGTTCAAAGCGCGCAAATTCAGGTAAACCTGCCAGGGATCAGCCTCGCTCCGCTTTTGCCATCGCCTGGACAGGACAACTTGGAAAATATCGCCCTGCCTGATATGTTCTTTAGCCCGGCTTACCAGAGCACCAAACTCTTCTTGAGAAATATTTACTCTGAACTCACCGTTAAGGTACCCGCTATCCGCCGTAAAACTAGACTGCTCCTCTTCTTCCTGCTGGCAGTTCAAGGCAGTAAGCAGAAGGCTATCTAATCTTTTGCAGGCTTCTGCATACGCTTTTTCCGCGTCTTTGCAGGTTTTAACCCACACCATCACAGTCAATATACAGTCATGTCTGTCATAAACCAGAACTTCTCCAGGGAGAAAAAAATACTGCTCTATAAAGCCGTTTTTACAGCTGGAAATACCCTGATAGCTTAACGCGGCTTCGTAAGCCCAATACCCCATCAAGCCGCCGCTGAAAAAAGGGAAGTCAAGATTGGGAACACGGACTCTGCCTAAAAAATCTTGCAGTCTTTTCTTGCTTTCAGAGTCACCACGGCGGGAAATGATCTCGAATAAAGAATTGAAGCCGATAACTGAATAGCGCCCATTTTCATAGCCGCTCAAGCTTTCTAAAAGGCAGGAAGGCTTTGAAGGGTTTATCTCTTTAAAAAAATCAACCGCACTGAAATAGTTTAACCTGATCCGGGCAAACAGAGGCACATAATCATACCCCTCAAACAAGTCTTTAAATACAGCCAAATCTGGGCAAGCCTCTTCCCCTGAATCAGGCAAACAAAAACCAG
>JACIYB010000110.1 GCA_014360155.1 Syntrophomonadaceae bacterium | reverse complement strand
TCATCCTTTATATTTATATCATAGGTTTCTTTTTCCAGCTTGGAGTTTATAACCTGATTAATTTTTTCATATTCCTCCTGGATATTATCAACTTTCTTCAGCTTAATATCAAAAACATATTCCCCCTTCTCCTTCTCCATAGAAACCTGCTCCACAGACGGCATTGCAGACAGCTGCTCCAGGAGAGGCTGCTCTACCTCAAATTTTTTATAAAAGGCATAGCTGCCCAGGAAAACACCTAGGGCTAGGACAAGACTTGTGATAAACGCCAAGACCTTAAACTGCTTATTCCGCATAAATTCCGTCCACCCTTTCTTCCAACCCATTATATCATACACTGCCCCACTGACTTGACATTAAATATCTGGAAAATAGTATCTTGACACCGGCTGCACCGTTTACATTTTGGCAACCTTACCTAATCGTTTTCGGCAGAAAGAAAAGGTTCCACGCCTCACCTATTCACACAGTTTAACCGCAATTTCAAAAGCGGTTCTTTTCAAAACACAATCCAACACCTCTTCTTTTGATTCATTCTCATTAATAATCATTCTAGAAGGACACCCTCCTGGACAAAAAGAGAAATAATCGCACCCGCGGCATTTTCCGGTAATCATTTTAGGAAGCGCAATGCTCTTCAATCTTCCCTCAGCAATATTTCCCATATAATAATCGGTATAATCTATCAAAGAACCGCAGGGATAAACATCCCCCGAGGGTAAAAATACATATGATCGTCCACAGGAAGCATAACAATAATTATTACTATATTCCGGACAATTGAGCCGTCTCTTTGCTTCCTCTACCTCCCTTACTGCAATCCTCTTCCCGAAATGCTGGTACAGGAACTCGCATCTCTGAAAAAGAGATACCAGTGCTTGCTTTAATTCCTCGGGCGACGGTCTGGCAATAAGAGACCTATTTTCTCTTGCCCTCCCGGCATCCCTCAACAAATCCAAACCAATACCTGCGACATTTCCAAGGTACAAAGCAAAGTCAGCCAGTTCCGGAAGTCTTTTGACATTTTGATCTGTTATAACACTGTTTAAATTAACCATTATTCCTTCATGGGCCAGGCATTGGAGACCATCAACCGCCAGTTTTGTTCCTCCTCTTAACATCTCATTTACATCAGGCGGCCCGTCGAGGCTTACCCCCAAAGCAATATTCATTTCTTTGATCCCTTTTGCTTTTTCACTGTCAATCAGAGTCCCATTGGTCTGCATTTGGAACCGGACATCATAGCCTCTTTGTTGGACATATTCGTATATTCGGCAGATCAATTCGTAATTAAGTAATGGCTCTCCTCCTGCAAACTGGAGCTTCATCGGCTGTTTGCCAAAATAATCCAGTATCTGGACCGCAGTTCCAAAATCCATATCTCCCTGTTGACATGGTGAAGCATAACAATACCTGCATTTGAGATTGCATCTGCTGGTAGTCCACAGTACAATCAAAACCATTTCTTTTTCCCTCATGACGATTTTCCTCTATATAACATGACAGTAATAATTACAATGACATGGTTACTGCCACCGCAATGCTTTGGGCCTGAAGATCCTCAATTGCAAAAAGATCTGCTTTCATAGCTTCGGCTATCTTCTCCGCAAGATGCAGTTTGACAAAGTTCCTGTCAGTATCAATCACTATGGACTTAATCCCTTCCCGGGCAATTCTTCGGGCAGAAGCGAGAGCTTCAGTGAAAGCATCTCCGCCGCTGCTGCTGTAAGTAGCCCTGCCGTCAGATACCAAGACGATTACAGGGAGCGTGTCTTTATCTTTAATTTTGGCTGCTTTTACTACCTCATAGGCCAGGTCAAGACCGGCTGCGAGAGGTGTCCTCCCGCTGGTAGGAAGGGCTGTTAATTTTTTTTTCGCCAGCTCCACGCTTCTGGTAATACTCAAAATTATTTCAGCAGAATCATTTTTAAAAGCAATCATCCCTACTTTGTCCCTTTTCTGATAGGCATCATTTAGTAAAGAAAGAACTGCTCCCTTTACTGCCCTCATTCTTTTATTTGCTCCCATGGAACTGCTGGCGTCTACTACAAAAAGAATAGTGTTCCCGGTACGTTTTTCTCTTACTTTAACTCTAATATCAGATTTATTTATGGCTATTGCTACCCCTTCCTTTTCCCTATGCAGCTGGTAGGGAGCTGCTCCCCGGAGAGTAGGAGCAATAGCAATGTCTCTAATATCTCCTCTCTCGGGGTAACGATATCTGATATATCTCCCCTGCATAGATGAAGTCTTTACCCTGCTCCTTTTCCCGCTCCCTTTGATCACTGTACGATTAATGTTCTCTGACAGCCATCTGGAAACCAGAAACGTTTCTCCCGGAGCATCCAACTTTTCAGATGACCCGCCTAACATTCTCCCCTCATGGTGTGCTCCTCGATCGTCAGGTATTTGGCCAGGAGTCGCTTTATCTCCATTGTCATCCTGAGGAATATCAATAAAATCATCATACGGCGAACTGTTTTGGGGGCCATTTCCCTGCCGGTTGTCTTCCTCACGGTCCTCTACCTCTTCCTGTTCCCGCTGAGCTTTTGGCAGCCTCTCTTGGTCTTGATTTTCTCTTACACGGTGAGGCAAGGCATATTTGGCAGCCTCCTTGATATCCGAAATATTTAAAACGGCTCTCCCTTCTAATGCCGCTATTGCCTTCGCGGTTTCAATAATAACCAATTCCCCCCGGTGTCCGGAACAATTCCCTTCCCTTGCCATGGAGGCAGCAAGCTGCATAGCACTAGAGGTAACGGTAACTTTGGTCAAAGCATCTCTTGCCCGCTCCATCCCCCGTATCAGCCGTTCGCTTTCCTGCCGCCATTTCTCGATAAACGCCAAGGGAGATCTTTCATATTCAATCCACCTTCTTACAATTTCCGCTCTTTTCCTGAGTTCTTTCTCCCCGACGACCTCCACATACAGGCCAAAACGGTCCAGGAACTGGGGGCGAAGCCCACCTTCTTCTGGATTCATACTTCCCACCAAAATGAATTTCGAGGGATGCTGACAGGAAATACCTTCCCGTTCTACAATATTCATTCCCGAGGCAGCCGATTCTAGAAGGATTTTTACCAGATGATCGCTCAAGAGGTTCACTTCGTCTACATAAAGAAGATTACCGTGGGCTTTCTGCAAGATTCCCGCTTCAAAGCGTTTTTCCCCGTATTTTACAGCATGCTCAAAGTCAATACTGCCG
Source organism: Syntrophomonadaceae bacterium (assembly GCA_014360155.1). GTDB lineage: Bacteria > Bacillota > Syntrophomonadia > Syntrophomonadales > Syntrophomonadaceae > JACIYB01. Next base: position 3,668 of record JACIYB010000110.1, on the reverse strand, counting down.
CACAATCGATCTTCAGTGGTATTCAGGGGGATTTCCACCAGCTGAATATCTGGTAAAAGATAGCATAATCCCCGGACAAGGGTGGATTTAGCCGTTCCTTTTTCCCCACTGATCAATACCCCGCCGATACTGGGATTAACAATGTTCCAAATCAAAGCCTTTTTCACTGCATCCTGACCAATAACAGCAGCAAAGGGAAATACCATTCTATCCATAAATAAAATCGCTCCCCTTAACGGTCTTACCCAATTTCTTCGAGAGTTCCTTCCATTTCCAGATAAATCTGCTTCAGCTTTTCCACGCTTTCTTCTGAGGCGTTCCACATCCCCCGCTGATGGGCTTCCAGCAACCGCTCGGCAATATTTTGCAGAGCCCAGGGGTTTACCTTCTGCATCCAATCAGAATTTTCTTGGTCAAAAACATATCGCTGGGCAATGCAATCGTACATCCAGTCATCAATGACATTTGTGGTAGCATCCCAGCCGAATGTAAAATCCACCATGGCCGAAACCTGTTTAGCCCCCCTATAACCATGTTTTTTTAATCCCTCGATCCACTTCGGATTGTTGACTCTGGCCCGCATTACCCGGGAAGCCTCTTCATGGAGAGAGAGGGTTTCAATATGATCTTGGTCAGAAGTGCTAGGTACATAAGCAGGTTTTTGCACACCGCTGTGGGTAGTAATGGCCGCGACCATTCCTCCAAAATAATTGTAGAAATCATCACTATCCAGCATATCAAATTCCCTGGTAGATTCATTTTTTACAGCTACGTTGGTTTTTTTCATTCTCAGGGCAAAAACTTCGGGAAATTTTTCTCCATGCAGTTTTTTCCCATAAGCATGACAGCCCCAGGTGGTATAAACCTTACCCAAATCCGTGACGTCATTCCATTTCTTACTTTCCACAACATTGCTGACACCTGCTCCATACGCACCAGGAGCATCTCCGAATATTCTGATCAGGGAATACTCATAGGCCTGTTCCAGATTCACCCCTTGTTTTACAAGTTCCGCAACTTCTTCGTTTACATGCTTCTTGATAAAATTAATGTCTTCCGGCTCATCCAAGGACGCCACCAAATTAACCGCATCTTCGACACGTTCAATAAGATTGGGGAATGCATCCCTGAACAGTCCGGTAATTCTCAGGGTAACATCGATTCTGGGACGCCCCAGCTCGTTCATGGGAATCACCTCAATCCCAACAACCCGATCTGTATTTCCCAGCCAAACCGGACGCACTCCCAAGAGATAAAAGATTTCGGCAATATCATCTCCATAGGTCCTCATGGCTTCGGTGGCATAGACTAAAATTGAAACACTTTCCGGGTATCTGCCTTCATCCTGAATATAACGCTGGAGCAGCTGTTTCCCCAGGGTTTGCCCAATCTCCCAAGAAGAACGGGAAGGCATTGCGCCTGGATCCACGGAATAGAAATTTCTCCCTGTAGGCAGGATAGCCGCGTTTCCCCTGGTAGGAGCTCCTGAAGGTCCGGGAGGTACAAATCTCCCCTCCATACCTCCCAGGAAGTTTTCCATCTCATCCGTAATCCTCTCTACCCTTGGCTTTATAAAAGTACAGACATAGTTTAGACACTTTTTTAAAGATTCAGTTTTATTCCTTCCCTCGCCTTGAAATTTTTGGATTATCTCCTCTACAGCCTGGGAGTCATATTTGTGCTTCTCCAGTTCCAAAAAAATTTTTCTTCCTATTTCATCCACTTCCGCCAACAAGATACCGTAAGATTTACCGTCTTCTGTCGATTTCTCAGGAGCCGCTAACAGCTCTTCCAAATCGAGTCCTAAAAGTTCGCACACCCCCTGCCGTAATGAAGGAATTTCTCCGTTTCTATTTCTCACCAGCATTTTCAGCATGTTCCTGAATCTGTCCCCTTCCGGAACCATGCCAAAGATATGAAAACCGTCAGCAATATCACAGGATTGGACCTTGCTGATCCAAGCATGGAGCTTCTCAACAGCGCCATCAAGGTCTTTTTTCACCTGCTCTTCGGTCATTCCCAAATCCTGATGCAGGTTAATGCGCAGTGCCAAATCCAGGATCTGCTTTCGAACAACAGGCAGTTTTTTCGGATCAGCGCTTTTAATATGGTAGTACTGCTTCATTAATTCATCCATTTCCCCTATTTCATCATAAACCCCGCTTTCCACCATTGAAGGGACCATATAATCAATCAAAGCCGGATAGGTGCGGCGCTTAGCCTGGCTTCCTTCCCCTGGGGCATTGATAATATAGGAATATAAATGGGGCACCGTCCCAATGCATATGTCGCTGTAGCAGTCCTTCGACAAGCCTACTTCTTTACCAGGCAGCCACTCAATAGTACCATGGGTCCCCACGTGGATGATTACGTCGGCTTGAAAAATTTTTTCCACCCAGTTGTAAAACCCGACATATTGATGGGAACAAGGAATATCGGTACTGTGGTACATTTCCTCCGCTTTCTCTTCAAAAGCCCGGGGAGGCTGCAGCCCGATAAAAATATTGCCGTTTAAGATCCCAGGGATTAAAAGCTGCTCATCAACAGCCATAAAATCACCTACCGGCTCTTGCCAATACTTGACCATATTATCCTGAACCCGGGGAATAAATTGGTTAAACCATTCCTGATACTGGACTTTTTTTACAGTATCGATGCTTTTTTCCCGCATTTTTTCCGGAGATAACCATCTCCCGTCATTAGTCAGCCCAGCGATAATCCGATCGATCAGGTCTTTCCCATTGGCAAACCGGTATTCCGTGTGAAACCCCGATTCTTCTAGACGTTTAACCATCCTGTATACAGAATCTGGAGTATCCAGCCCAGCAGCTCCTCCGATATTATCGTTGCGGGGCGGATTGTTGTGTAAGATAATTGCCACTTTTTTTTCTGCATTGTCCTTGTAGCGAAGCTTTGCCCAGTTAACAGCCAGCTTGACCAAGCTATCAACCCGGTCCTCAATGGGGCAAGCTGTTTTTTGGGGACCCAGTTCTGTCTCCCTGTTTTCAGTAGTAGCAATGGGATAAGTGATGAGCTGCCCGTCAAATTCCGGTTGGAAAACGCTCCAGCTCAAAGAAAGGCCGTCCAGCCCTTTAACAGAATGGTTCCATTCCTCATAGCTCTGCAGGGTAGTCATCGCCTGTAAAACAGGAACATCAAAAAGCTCAAAGATACTGTTTTCCTTGGGTTTAGACCCGTCTCCCGGATCAGATAAAATAGAAAGGCTGAAGGCAGTAGTGTTAATAATAACATCCACGATGGGCCTTCCATTAAAAATCATACACCGTTCCAAAGCAGCCCTGATTCCCTCACAGCCCAATTCCTGGTCAGGCATCATATCGGAATAGACGCACAAAGGTACCGCTCCTTGCTTTCGGATGCCTCTTATTAAGGCATCAATATGAGCAAGATCATTTTTCTGAATCAGCATCACGTTCATAATAATGCCTACCACCAGTTTCCCGCTGCTGCGCACCCGGGTCAGATACTCCTCCTCACATTCCGTGTCCTCGTCCGGGTCATAAATACCGCTCCATTTAGGGAAAGCTGGTGCTTGAACAGGAACAAATTCTCCTCCGAACTGGTTTCCTATCCATTTGATAAGGTTTACAATATTATGAATCCCCCCGGATTTATAGTATTGATATATGGTCGTAAAATCTTCGGGC
>JACIYB010000011.1 GCA_014360155.1 Syntrophomonadaceae bacterium | reverse complement strand
TGTTTTCCATAACAGGCTTCTGCGTAATTTATTGCACAGTCTTTTGTATATGACGGAAAAAGATGATTTTCATATCCAGTCGGTAAAGAGAAGGGTGCAGCAGATTAAAGAGCTATACTACAGCATTTTTGAACAGGTTCATTGTCGTTACAGCGAAGTAATCGAAGATCTGGACAGCAGCGAATTGGTCAGGGAATTTGCTCGCAATAGTTTTTATAACCTGGAAAGAGCTCTCCAAGGTAAAAACCTCGATATTATAAGATGCGAGATCATTGATTTTTACCAGCAGTACAATAGATTATCTCAAAAAGAAGACACAAGAAAAATAGTTGCTGTATAATTAAAAACAGTAGATGTAGAAAATGGAGGACTAACTCATGAGGTTGCAGTTTCTAGGTGCTACGAAAATGGTTACCGGTTCATTTTTTTTTTTACTGGGAACACGAGATCTGCGTTTTGCTGTCGATTGTGGGCTTTTCCAAGGAACCAGAGAGATAAGAGAGAAGAATTACAAGGAATTTGTAGTTAACCCCCAGTCTATTGATTTTTTGCTCCTTACTCATGCTCATATAGACCACATTGGGCTGGTTCCCAAGCTGTGCAAACATGGCTTTACTGGTCCTATATATTGCAGTCATGCGACCAAAGAATTAGCCAGTGTTATGCTGCCTGATTCAGGTTCGATTCAGGAAGCAGAGGTGGAAAGGAAAAACCGCAAACTAAAGCGGGCCGGCAGGATGCTTATTGATCCGATTTATACAGAACAGGAGGCATTAAATTGTTTGTCTCAGTTTCAGTCATTGAATATGGATGAAATAATAGCTTTAGCTCCTGGGGTTGAAGTGAGGCTGAGGGACGCTGGCCATATATTAGGTTCATGCATTATTGAACTGTGGGTCAAGGAGGATAATAACAAAATAAAACTTGTATTCAGCGGAGATTTGGGACAGAATAACCAACCGATTGTAAAGGACCCGTCGGTAATTGAAAGTGCTGATTATTTAATTATGGAATCAACTTATGGTAACAGGAACAGGGAACAGACTTCCAGCAGGGATGAGCAGTTAAAGCAGGTTATTGACGAGGCAATGCGCAAAGGAGGGAATTTAATAATTCCCTCTTTTGCGGTTGAGAGAACCCAGGACCTTTTATACGATTTGAGCATTTTATATAATGAGGGGAAATTGGACCCCAAGATAGACATCTACATAGACAGTCCTTTGGCTATAGCGGCAACGGAAATATTTCACAGACACGTAGAATGTTACGATCATAAAACCAGGCAGCTTATGGAATACTGTGAGCATCCTCTGAAATTGCCTAACCTGCATTTTTCCCGTACCCGTGAGGAATCTATGAAACTGAACAATATTAGAGGAAACACTATAATAATTTCCGCCAGCGGCATGTGTGATGCGGGGAGAATAAAACACCATCTCAAGCATAATTTATGGCGAACTGAATCGACTGTGCTTTTCGTAGGTTATCAGGCTGTGGGAACTCTAGGCAGAAGGATACTCGATGGAGAAAAACTGGTAACCATACACGGAGAAAAAATAGAGGTAAAGGCTAATATCAGAACCATCGAAGCTTACTCTGCTCATGCAGACAGAGCCGGACTGGTGAAGTGGGTTGAGAACTTTGTATACCCTCCTAAGGGGATATTCCTGGTTCATGGCGAGGAGCAGGCGCAGATTTCTCTTGCAGAAACTTTAGAAAGCGATCTGAAAATTCCGGTCTATATACCGGATTGGCTTGATGAGTTTGAGCTTAAGCCTACAGAAAAAGCAATTCCTGAAACTCGTCCCGTTAACGAAGATCTCGAACAGGCAATGCTGGCCGAACAGATGTATCTTGAAATGCGTTTGAAACTGCATAAAATGTTTAAAGAAAACTGGGATGGGAAAGACTACAGGCGCATAATTGAAAATCTGAAAAGAATAAACGCTTGTATAGACTGACTTAACGCTTATATTTCAGCGTGCAGGATTATACTGCGGTTTTTTTATAAAAAATTAACCAACTCTTAGATTTTATGTTCACGATTATTTCTGCACAATTATCAAGGGTTTTTATCTTTAGACACAGGTTTACATTGCTTGTTAAAGTCGCAATTTAAATGCTATAATTTTTTAACTTCTTTTATGGAGGTTAAAAAAAATCATGCACCATAGATCAGCTGTGCTGGAGATGCTCCGTTGGGGATATGCGAGTGTACCGGGAGTAATTTTTTATTATGCGAAAGAGTTGGACCTGGAGATTGAAGACATTGGTGTCTTGGCGGCTGTTTTTTTTACTTTGGAGAGAAGCAAACCGCTGTATGATTCTGGTATTAAAATAGGGCAGATTTTGCAGGCATGTCCTTTTTTAACCAAACAGAAATTATCGCGAAAACTTGGCAGGCTGTGCAAATTAGAGATAATTGAAATCGGAAATACTGATAAAAGCTTTGTCGATAGAGAAATCTATCTGGAACCTTTAATGGAGAAGGTACTGGCTTTTATTATTAGAGACCATATAGACTTGGTTCGCTCTAGAGGTGGAGACAGGGCAAAAGGTGCAGAGGATCTGCTGGAAGAATTCCGCGGCAAGATTGAGCAGCTGAAGCTGGAACTGGAAGAGGAGAAAAACAAGCAGAAAAATCTGGACATCTTTAAATCTTCTAATAAAAAATTCAAAAAAGTGGCTGATTTTATTTCCCAAAAGACAGGGAGCCTCTTGAGTCTTAAAATGGCCAATGAACTGAAGAAATGGCTGGAAGAAATGGCATTCAGCCCTGAATTCCTTCTTTGTATGCTGGAACTGTGCTTTGAGCGCAGCATTTATAATCCCGCTGATATTACAAAAATTGCTAAAGATATAAAAGAATATGCAATTAATTCTGTAGAAGGGCTGGAAATGTATTTTAGCCAATATGTTGACTCCCAGAAAGGGACGGTTCTGCGGTTTAAACAATTTGATCCAGATATAGCGGAATTCGGCACTTTCACCGGTATTGATATGAATGCTGATGCGAGAAAAAAAGTGTATTATAAATGGCGTTATGATTGGGGCTTTTCTCACGCCATGATCATGAAAGCCGGTGAGGTGATGTGCCAAAAAACAAAGAATGGCGGTCTTGAATACATAGACAGCGTATTGAATAATTGGATGCTCAAGAAAATCTATCAGGTGCAAGAAGCAGAAAAGGAAATAAGTGAGTTTAAAGCTAAAAATAGGAGGGAAAAAGCGAAAATTAGCGGCAGCAAGAATAACGCTGTCAGGTCTGAAAGCGAAGAATATGAACTTTATATTCCTCCGACAAGCTCTGATGACTTAAAAAGCAATGTTTAAACTTTTTACTAGTAATCTGGGATGGTGGTCTTGTTGAATTTAAAATTGCGAGAAGAGTTAAGGGAAGATCTGATGTTCGATTTGGAAAGCGAACGCCGGGTTTTGTCCTCTATGCTTCACTCAGAAGACGCTTGTATAGAAGCTTACAGCCTTCTTTCAACTTCCGATTTCTATTCTCCCAAACATGCTGCTGTATTTGAACTGATAATCAGCCTTTTTGAAAGGGAGATACACCCTACATATGTGGAAATGCTCAAAGAAGCGCATAGTCTCGGGCTGCTAACAAATCCCCAGGACATAGAAGAACTTAAATATATCGCGGAGCATTACATCGATGATGAAAATATTAAGTACTGGATAAAAAAAGTAAAAGATAAATCGAAACTAAGAAAATTTGAGGCATTTCTTCGTAAGAATTACCAGGTTTTAGGTGAACAGCAGGAAATTGATGTAGAACAAACGCTGATGGCTGCTGAGGAAGAACTGACAAACCTTACTGCCCTGGAAATAGACGACTGGATCGATACGCCTGAGGATATGGCTAATCTCGGTTATAATGAGGTTGAACGGAGATTTCTCAGATTCAAGGAAATAAAGGAGAAGCATAAAGGCGTTATTCCCCTTGATGGGTTGCCTACAGGGTTTGATAACCTTAACCATATAACTCTCGGCTATAAACCCGGGGATTTAATCATTTTAGGTGCGCAGACAGGGCACGGCAAAACTGCTTTTGCTTTGCATACAGCTAAGGCTATAGCTGTTGATAACAAAAAAAATATTCTCTATCTTAACACGGAAATGAGCAGGGAACAGATTGCTTTACGCTGGGGGTCGATCCTGTCCGGTATAGAACATGACCGCATACGCAGCGGTGACATTAATGAAACTGAATTATCGATAATCGTTAACGGATACTCCCGCCTGCGTGAAAGCGGGTTCTATTCATACCCCTGTCCCAACCTGACGCCGGAGAAAACTATCTCTATAGCCCGTAAATTTAAGGCGCAAAAAGATATTCAGATGATGATAGTCGACTACATAGGAAGAATGGACAAACTCGATATGAGGCTGCAGGAATGGCAGATATTGGAGCAAATAGTGAAGGCCCAGAAGATGCTGGCGCAGAATTTAAAAATAGCTGTTATGTGTCTTGTCCAGTTAAATCCCGATGGGACTCTGCAGGGTGCTAAAAGGATGAAGAACGAATGTGATTTGATGCTTAAACTGAGCCCCATATCGAGAGAAGAACTGGAGGAAAATGAAGAACTAAAAAAATACCTTAATCCTAACTACTATATTTTTATTGAAAAGAATAGAGACGGAAGAAGCGGTGTTCGCATACCTGTAAACTTCGATTTGCAAAAACAGACGATGAAGGATGCGGAGAGGGTTGCCATATAATGGATCTATATAAAGAAAAAATCAAGAAACTTTATGATGAAACCGCCAGTTTAATTGTTAGATTATCATTTGAAGGTAAATTGAGCAGCGAGGAGATGCGTTTTCTTTTGAATTTGCTTGATTTTGTAATACTGAAACGGGGCAATTTTGAAATCGTATCGACCTTGAAGAAATGGATATCGAAATACGATGGTTCGGAAACCGACGAAATAATCAAGGCTACTCTTTTGGCAGTAGATTTCAATAACAGTGATTCTATAAGATTTAATATGGAACTCATAAGAGAGCTTCTTGAGGTAAAGGGATAAGGGAGCATGATGCCTGGGAAACGATTATTATATTTTTTTTGACTTTAACTAGGGAGGTTTTTGCAGATGGGAAACTTTTGGCTTCAGGAAAAACATACTGACGGCTACGAGGTCAAATGGAAGATAGACGGCATAATTCACAGTGAAAAAACGAAATATCAAGAGCTGGCAATTGTAGAAACACGTGAATGGGGCCGGGCTTTGATACTGGACGGGGCTTTGCAGACGAGTGAAAAGGACGAATTCATTTATCATGAGATGATAGTGCACCCTGCTATGTGTACCCACCCTAAACCCGAAAAGGTGCTGATAATAGGCGGGGGAGACGGGGGCACCTTAAGAGAAGTGGTTAAACATAGCCGGGTTAATGAGATAGATATGGTGGAAATAGATGAGAGGGTTATTGAGAACAGCAAAAAATACCTTCCTTCGCTCGCCTGTGCTTTTGATGATCAACGGGTAAGCTTGCATGTTGAAGATGGAGTTTGGTTTGTAAAAAAATTCTCCGGCAAATATGATGTCGTTATAGTGGACTCATCTGACCCTGTAGGCCCGGCTGTGCAATTATTCAGCCGGGATTTTTATCAGGATGTTTTCGCAGCTCTTAAAAATGACGGTCTGGTTGTTGTGCAATCTGAATCGCCGTTTTTTTATCAAGAAACCTTTAAATCTGTTTATAAAAATATAAGCACGGTATTTCCCTATACATTTACTTATCTGGTGCCGATCCCAACCTATGTTAGCGGCCCATGGTCTTTTACTATAGGGAGCAAAAAACACGATCCCCTTAAATTAACTAGTGACAGGGAGCATATACCTGGGTTAAAATACTACAATGAAGGCATTCACACCTCAGTGTTCTGTTTGCCTTCTTTTATAAAAGAGATGTTAAAATAATGTGGTGTACGGTACAGTAGCAAGGCAGGTTTCCGATTTATCGGGAAGAGGAGAATATAACAGTTACAGTTGGTGGCATGGGAGCATGGAGACTTTTGTAATACCGCAGGTAGATAATCCGGCATATATTGCGGTTATAGCAAACTTTAGTTTTGAATCTTGGCAAGATAAAACTGCTGGCAATTTTGCGGCAATAACTGCTTTGGCCTCCATTTTTGGATACCACAACCTCCCTCATAGATTCTCCTCTAGATTATTAGCGATGTGATTCATGATCGATTGATTGTTTTTTTGTTTCCGGTGTTCTTTGCTGTCTTTTACTGTTCGATTTATCCATTAGCAGATAGGGGAGAGGATAATGCGTATATGGAATAGGGAAATGGAATGCATGCCGAGAGAAAAAATGGAAGCACTGCAGTTGCAAAAGCTCAAGAGGATTGTGGAATGGGTATATGAAAGGTCACCTCTTTACAGGAAAAAATTTACTGATGTAGGTTTTCATCCTGGCGATTTAAAGAGTTTAGCCGATCTGAATAAGCTTCCGTTTACAACTAAGGATGATTTTCGCAACAATTATCCTTATAGTATGTTTTGCGTTCCGATGGAGCAGGTAATTCGGCTCCACGCTTCATCCGGGACTACAGGCAAATTGACTGTAGTGGGGTACACAAAAAATGATATGGAAGTATGGACGGAGCTGGTTGCCCGCATTATAACCATGACCGGTGTTGACTCTTCGGATATAGTTCAGATTGCTTTTGGCTATGGACTTTTTACTGGGGCTCATGGACTCCAGTACGGGATGGAAAGGGTGGGGGCAACGGTAATTCCGATTTCCAGCGGCAATTCCGAAAGGCAGATAATGATAATGAAAGACTTTGGAACTACTGCACTTGTAAGCACTCCTACCTACGCTTTGCACTTAGGAGAGACAGCCAGGAAAATAGGCATAGATCCCAAAAAGGATCTGCATGTAAAAGTGGGGCTTTTTGGTGGTGAAGCCTTTTCTGAAGAATATAGGAAAGAAATAGAAGATATGTGGGGAATGCTGGCAACTGACAACTACGGTCTGAGCGAGTGCGGTGGTCCCGGTTTTTCCGGTGAATGCGAGCTGATCCGCGGCCAGCATATTGCTGAAGACCATTACATAACGGAGATTATTAACCCGGAAACCCTTGAACCGGCGGAGCCGGGGGAAAAAGGAGAAGTTGTTATTACTACCCTGAGCAGGGAGGCGGTGCCGGTAATAAGATACCGCACAAAAGATATAAGCTCTATTGATTATAGTCCCTGTGAATGTGGGCGGACTACAGCCAGGTTAGGCAAGATTTCCGGGCGTACAGATGATATGATGGTGATAAGGGGAGTGAACGTTTTTCCTTCCCAGATAGAGAGTGTGCTGGTAAATGTTAAAGGATTGGCTCCTCACTACCAGATAATCAGGTACAAAAAAGGTTTTCTGGAGGACCTGGAAATAAGGGTGGAAATCAGTGAGGAGATATTCACTGACAGATATGCCCAGCTGGAAGCTATTGAAGAACAGCTGAAACAGCAGCTGTACAAAGCCCTCTCTATTAACCCCAGGGTTAAGCTTGTGGAGCCCCACAGCATAGAAAGGTCTGCCGGCAAAGCCAAAAGGGTTATTGATTTGAGGGATCAGAAATAGTATTTTTCTTTATCTGCTTTATTTATTTAAAATTTGGCATATTGCTGAATGCCGTAATTTTAATGGGGATAGAGGCGCGAGGTCAGCTCAGGGGCTAAAGGCGACTGGGAAACGGTTAAAGGCATGCCCTTTATGTCGGGACCTTCAGTGTCTCGCTTTTTGGGCTCATAAATAAAAGATGAGACCGGACGCGAGCGTTCTTAAGCTTCCACCCCCACATGTTTTCACCAGTGGCTGTGCCTTATGGGAACAGGCGGTCAAGCCTGTTCAGGCAAAAAAATAATAAAAACTTGTTGTTTTTGCGGTAAGCCTTGTAATAAAATCTTTATAAAGATTGGCTGATAAATCTTCAGAAAGGAAGTTTTTTTATGTCCGACTTTATCAGTAAAAAAGCCCGGTCTGAAATATTCAAACTCAAGCCGTACGTTCCCGGCAAACCTATAGAAGAAGTAAAAAGAGAGCTGGGGCTGGAGGATATTATAAAAATAGCTTCCAATGAAAACCCTCTGGGGCCATCTCCCCAAGCATTAAAAGCTGTTCAAGAAAACCTGAACCAGATCCATTTCTATCCCGACAGCAACTGCTACCACCTTAAAAAGAAACTGTCTTCTTTTACGGGAATAGAAGAAGAGGGTATTTTGGTCGGCAACGGCTCTGATGAACTTTTAAAACTGATAGCAGAGACTTTTCTTAACCGGGGGGACGAAGTCGTTTTTGCTGTCCCTTCTTTTGTCGAGTACGAATTTACCGCTGTTATCATGGGGGCTGAATGTATTACCGTCCCGCTGGTAGGTTTTAAGCACGACCTAAGAGCAATGCGGGAAGCTGTGAGTGATAAAACTAAAATCATTTATATCTGCAATCCTAACAATCCCACCGGCACCATAGTTGATGCCGATGAGGTTGATGATTTTATGGCGCATATACCTGATGACGTGCTGGTTATCTTTGACGAGGCTTATTATGAGTATGTCGAAAACAGGAATTATGCGAACAGCCTCAAGTATATTAAGGATAACAGAAACGTTATAACCTTGAGGACATTTTCCAAGGTTTATGGCCTTGCCGGCCTGCGAATAGGTTATGCTCTAACAACTCCCTTCATCGCCCAGGCTGTAGAAAGGGTAACTGAACCGTTCAATGTGAATATGCTGGCACAGCTTGCAGCTATTGCTGCGCTCGATGACCAGGAACATGTGGAGAAAAGCCGCCAGATGAATTTTGAAGGCAAGCAATACCTGTACAGTGAATTTGATAAAATGGGGCTTAATTATATTGAGACCGACGCCAACTTTATATTCGTAGATACAGGGAAAGACAGTCAAGAAGTTTTCGGGGAACTTCTTAGAAAAGGGATAATTGTCCGTACAGGAGACATTTTTGGTTTTCCCACTTTTATCCGGGTAACTATAGGGACACAGGAAGAAAATGCCCGTTTTATTGACGGCTTGCGGGGTGTCTTGGAGAGGTAGACATAACTGGATGGTAATATTTGCAAAGCACTATACTGATACAGATGCCAAAGAACTTCTGGTTGCAACGCTTGCCCATTTGTTAGCTGATATAAGCAGTGAGCCTTTATTTTTGTGCGTAGGTTCTGAAAAACATATATTGGACTGTTTCGGGCCGTTAACCGGAACGATGCTGTGCGAGAGGGAGCCGGGGCTGGTAGTATACGGGACATTGGATAAACCTCTTCATGCCAAGAATTTGAGCCGTGAAGTACCTGTCATTAAAGAAAAACATTCCGGTAAAATTGTGGTCGCCATTGATGCTTCCGTGGGAAAAGAAGAGGAATTAGGGATGATAAAGGTTAAGAACAGCCCCCTGATTCCAGGCAAAGCCTTGGCCAGGAGGCTTCCGCCTGTTGGGGACTTGTCCATAATTGGGATAGTTGGTATGCGTCTTAGCAAGAAAGATACTGGTTTTTTGAATTCAGGAAGTTTGACCCATGTTTACCATATGGCAAAACTAATTGCCGAAGCCGTATATGAGTGGAGCCAAAAAAAGAGGAAGCATTAGCTGCTGTTAAATTGAGTTTTTGGTGATTATAAAATCAGTGCAGGAGGATATTGATGAAAGAGTTAATGTTAGGTAATGAAGCCATAGCCAGAGGTGCATATGAGGCGGGAGTAAAAGTTGCCGCAGCTTATCCCGGTACTCCCAGCACGGAAATTATCAGCAATTTTGCTAAATATGAAGGAGTTTATGCAGAATGGTCACCGAATGAGAAGGTAGCCATGGAAGTAGGGATAGGAGCTTCAATCGGCGGAGCACGCACTTTGGTCGCCATGAAACATGTTGGGGTTAATGTGGCGGCTGATCCCCTGTTCACTTTTTCATACACGGGTGTTAACGGAGGACTTGTATTGGTGTCTGCAGATGATCCGGGTATGCACTCCTCGCAAAATGAGCAGGATAACAGGGGATACGGCCTTTTTGCCAAACTTCCAGTTATTGAGCCCTCCGACAGCCAGGAGGCAAAAGACTATACCCGCCTGGCATTTGACATCAGCGAAGAGTTTGATACCCCTGTGATGCTGCGGGTTACTACCAGGCTTTGCCATTCCCAGACCTTGGTCGAGCTGGGTGAACGTGTTGAGGTGGAGAACAAAGACTATAAAAAAGATGCAGCCAAGTACGTAATGCTTCCGGGTTTTGCTAGGGATCGTCATGCTGAAGTTGAAAAGCGCATGTTGAGGCTGGCTGATTTTGCTGAAAAAACAGACCTAAACCGTATCGAGTGGGGGAACAAGGACCTGGGTGTTATAACCAGCGGAGTCGCTTACCAGTACGTCAAAGAAGCATTGCCTGATGCTTCAGTCCTGAAGCTTGGGCTGGTAAATCCTTTGCCTGAAAAGCTGATACGGTTTTTTGCTGATCAGGTAAAAAGGCTTGTAGTCGTTGAAGAGCTGGAACCGGTAATCGAGATGCAGGTAAAGGCCTGGGGACTGAAAATAGAAGGGAAGGAACTGTTCTCCCGGCTGGGAGAATACAGCCCGGAAATGATTGCTGAACGCTTGAGTTCCTTTAAGCTGGACGCTGGCTTTGGACTTGAAAAAGAAATTCCGGCCCGTCCTCCGCTAATGTGCCCGGGCTGTCCCCACAGGGGAGTGTTCTATACCTTGAACAAAATGAGGTTAACCGTAATGGGTGACATTGGCTGCTATACCCTTGGGGCTTTGAATCCATTGAACGGGATGGACGCATGCATCTGCATGGGCGCAAGCATAGGTACAGCCCTGGGCATGGAAAAAGCCAGGGGAGAAGAGTTTGCCAGCCGGGTGGTAGCGGTAATTGGCGATTCTACGTTTGTCCATTCAGGGATAACCTCCTTGATTGATGTAGTGTATAACCAGGGAACTTCTACTGTTTTAATCCTGGACAACTGTACTACAGCTATGACCGGGCACCAGGACCATCCAGCTACAGGATTTACAGTTAAGAAACAGCCAACGAGCAGGCTCGATATAGAAGCACTTATAAGGGCAATCGGAATAAATGCTGTCAAGGTAGTAGACCCCCTTGATCTAGCTCAGCTGAAAACAGCTTTGGAAGAGGAGCTTAGCAGGAGGGAACCTTCGGTAATAATATGCAGGAGGCCCTGTGCCCTTTTAGAAAAAGACCCAGTAAGAGAAAAATATTATGTTGATGCCGAGCTGTGCACGGGATGCCGCTTGTGTACAAGGATAGGGTGTACCGGAATCTATTATGTTGAAGATGACAAAAAGGCGGTTATTAATAGCAATACATGTATTGGGTGCGGCTTATGCCCACAGGTATGCAAGTTCGACGCTATAAAGACGGTGGAGGTATAGAAATATGCAGAACCAGAACAAAAACATTTTGATAGCAGGTGTGGGCGGCCAGGGTACTCTTCTTACCAGCAGGATTATTGCCCGGACTGCGGTGCAGATGGGATATGACGTTAAGGTATCTGAAGTCCACGGGATGGCCCAGCGGGGTGGAAGCGTGGTTTCTCAGGTTAGATATGGTAAAAAAGTATATTCGCCTATAATAAGAAAGGGAGATGCGGATATCATTCTGGCCTTTGAGAAAATAGAAGCTGCCCGCTGGCTGGATTACTTAAAACCGGGGGGGACGATTATCATAAACAACATACGGGTCGACCCCCTGCCGGTGTTGAGCGGCAAGGCTAAATACCCTGATGATATTGCTGATAAAATAAGCAGTTTCGTGGAGAAGGCATTTGTGGTAGACGCGGATAAAATTGCTGAATCCTGTGGGAGCATTAGGGCTGCCAACGTAGTAATGGTGGGCATATTCGCTTCTGTTTTTGGCATACCGGAAGAAGAAGTGAAGAAAGCGATCCAATACCTGGTGCCGGCCGGCTTCCTGGAAATAAACCTGGCAGCCTTTGATGAAGGAAAAAAAATATTTATTGAGTTGAACCGGGTAAAATAGGCAGGAGAAAGCATTATCTGTCCTATTTTGCGGCAGCATCTTTTTACAAGAAGCTTTCTGCGGTCAGGAACTTCAACTGTTTGGGCGTATCGAAAACGATAACGCCTTTTTTTATTTGCTAAGGTGCCAATTCCTCGGAGCCGCTTCCGTCACTTTATGAACAAAACGGCATAGAATATACTAAAATACTATTTGTTTTATGTGTTAGCGATAAAGATATTTTTATCTTGCTGTCCGTCAGGGGCTGTAAAAAAAACAAAAGGAGCGCAGTTTATTAAATGAATTTTTCCTGTGCAGCGAATTCCGCTGAAGCAGCTGCCGGTATTCTGGGACCGGAAATAACAATCGTTTACCCGCCTGTGGTAGACTGGTATTTGCTGTATCAAAGGCCTCAACAGCTCCTCACTTCTTTTGCCAAAATTGAAAATGTTCGCTCAATATTTATTTCTAATGAAATATTTAAACCTTTGGACAAACCAGTAACAGAGATAAAAAAAGACATGTTTGTAGTAAAACATACTGCCGACTATGAAAAACTGGTAAAAGGCCGCAAGGTGCTGTGGTTATCATATCCCCCTTATTACACCTATGCGGAAAAGGGCGCTTTTGATTTGGTGGTTTTTGATGCTATAGATAATCCCGTAGGGGAGTTTTCCCACTGGGCAGGCAACCTGGGAAATGCCCTAAAATATGCTGATATAATTTCCTGTACGACAAATTATTTATACGATTATCACAAAAATTCCGGAAAACCTGTTTTTCTCTGCCCCAACGGGGCGGACTATGAGCAATTTAAAGTTGCCCGGAAAAGGCTGCCGAGACCTGGTGATCTGCCTTTGTTAGACAAAAATGAAAAGCTTATCGGCTTTTACGGGGCATTAGCGTCCTGGATAGATTTCGAGTTAATAGGAAAGATCGCTGAAGAATACAAAGTAGTGCTGATCGGTAAAAATAAATATTATAACCGGGGGATTTCCCATCCCAATGTTACTATTCTGGAACACAAGGATTACAGGGAACTGCCGTTTTACCTTTCCCATTTTGATCTTGCCCTGATACCTTTTAAGCTGGATGAGTTGACTGCCGGGTGTGACCCTATTAAATTCTATGAATATATTTCTGCCGGGAAGCCAGTCCTGGCCACTGAGCTGGATGAGTTGAAAAGAAATTTCAGTGATATAGCCTATTTTGTAAACTGCGATAACTGCCATGAAGTAATCGCCAGGGCTATTGCCGAAGATAGTCTGGTTCTTCAGGAGGAAAGGATGGAGGTGGCAAGGCAGAATTCCTGGGATACCAGGGCAAAAAAGGCAATCAATATGATCAGGAAACACCTTGCCAAATAAAGTTTTAATCCGTGTAAAAAGGAGGGTGAATGGTTATGAAAAAGGCAATTATAAGGTTTGAAGACATCGGTCCGGGAGGATACTACGGCACACCGGTCTTGTATCTCTCTTGTTATCCTGGTATTATTTAAAAAAAAGGGAGGAATTGATGTGGCAGATAACAGTGATATTATAATGGTAGAAATATTTAGGGGGCCGCAGGCAGCGGGCGGGTGTATGGGTTGACCGTCAGCGGCCAGCTGTGGACCAGCTGATATGAAAAAGGAAGTAGAAAAACTGGAAGAAGTTTTGCAGGAGAGCTATGGCGATAAAGTCGAAGTAAAGTATATTGATTTGGAGAAAGAGGGTCTGGATAAATATCCGTTGGTTAGCCAGGTGGTGGAACGGGGCTATCCTTATCCTATAACTGTAATCAATGGTGAACCCAGGTTCGCGGGGGCAATAATGGTGCCGGAAATCAAGAAAAGCATAGAACAGTTGCTGAATAACTAACAGGCAATTATAATATTAATTTGTTGGGTTATTCCACTGTAAAAATCCTGAGGTAACCTGTTTAAATGTATAAATATGCAGGAGCCTGTTGGTGGAAAATGGAAGAAGCAGTCCGCAAAGGTGCAGCAGCGAATATTTATATATTTAAGATTTAAGCCAGCAGATTATGACTTTTAGCAATGAAATCTTTGAGTGAATTAATTGACGACCTCGAAAAACAGGGGAGATTGCCCCTGTTTTTTAATGTGGCTTTCCTTGTTATGATAAATTTCTCGTTCTCTTAGAGAATTGCGGTAAAAAAGGTATAATATCATGTAGACTGGAGGAAGGGAAACATGAACTGCAACACTTATAAACCTCAAAAATATTATATTTTTACCTACGGTTGCCAGATGAACGTCCGCGATTCGGAAACAATTGCCGGACTGCTCGAAGCTATGGGATACGTTGAGGCAGCTTCTCCTGAGGAGGCGGACCTGATACTGTTTAATACCTGCAGTGTCCGGCATTCAGCAGAGAATAAGGTATACGGAAAATTAGGAGAAATCATGTCCCTCAAAAAGAAAAACCCTGATATTTTAATTGCGTTCGGAGGCTGCATGGCACAGCTTGCTGAAGTGAGGCAGAAGCTGAAAAAACAGGGGGTTGATGTGGTTTTTGGGACCCATAATATACATGAACTGCCTCATTTGATACAAAAGGTCCGTGAAAGCCAATTGCCTGTTTTTAAAGTATGGGAAAGAGAAGGACAAGTAATTGAATCGCTTCCTTCCAAGAGGCAAAACGGCATCAGCGCTTTTGTCAATATCATGTACGGCTGTAATAATTTCTGCAGCTACTGCATCGTGCCTTATACGAGGGGAAGGGAAAGGAGCAGGCATTTTGCCGACATAATAAAAGAAGTAGAAGAATTGGCCGCCAATGGGTATAAAGAGGTAACCCTCTTGGGGCAGAATGTAAATTCGTATGGCAGAGGGCTGGATGTCAAAATAGATTTCGCTGACCTGCTGCGGGAGGTCAATGCTGTCGAAGGCATTGAAAGGATCCGTTTTACTACTTCACACCCCAAAGATGTATCAGATAAATTGATAGATACCATCGCGGAGTGCAGTAAAGTATGTGAGCATATCCATATGCCGCTGCAGGCAGGCAGCAACACTGTCCTGCAGAGAATGAACCGCAGTTATACGAGGGAGCATTATTTGGAGCTGGTCGAGAAAATAAGGCATAAAATTCCAGGCATAGCGATTACCAGCGACTTGATCGTGGGCTTTCCCGGAGAAACCGAGGAAGACTTCCTGCAGACCCTCGATATGGTGGAAAAAGTCAGGTTTGACGCCGCATTTACTTTCATGTATTCTCCCCGCAGCGGCACGAAGGCTGCCCTTTTCGGGGACCAGGTTTCGCTGGAAGAAAAAAAGGAGAGGCTGCAGCGCTTGAATGACGTCCAGTATAGGATAGCTACCGAGATCAATGAGTCTCTTACAGGGACAGTGCAGGAGGTTCTGGTGGAAGGGCCGAGTAAGACCAACAGAGAAAAACTGACCTCCAGAACGCGCACAAACCGGATTGTTATTTTTTCTGGTCCGAAAACCTTAATAGGAGAGCTCATAAATGTTAAAATAGTAAAAGCAAGAACTTTTTCGTTGTTCGGTGAGCTGACTTAGACCAGTGCCACACGGGATTTTAGAAACTATGCAGATTAATTCAGGTAGGTGCTGCTTTAAGTTGTATTTTTAAAATTAGGAGGAAGATAATTTGGTTAATGAGGAAATTATTAAAAAGGCTTTTGAGTTGGGGATAGCTGTCAGTCAATCCGATGAGGCTGAAAATCTCAGGGCAAAACAGGAAGAAGTAAAAGATAATCAGGGTGCATATGATTTGATTTTGCGTTACCAGGATGCGAGGACTAAGATAGAAAATAAAGTCAGAGATGGGCTGACCGTTACCCAAACAGACGAAAATCATCTCAGGATACTGGAACAGCAGTTGAATAACAATTCACTCGTGCAAGAATTAATACAGGTCCAGAAAAGGTTTGACGATCTTATGCAGGCTGTGTACTTCGCCATAAATCAGGCGCTGTCGGGAAACAATTGTTCTGCCGGCTGTGATTCTTGCGGAGGCGGTTGCCAATAATCGCTGGATTTGCTGTAAATTAAAGTAAAAAAAGAAAGGCTTAGGCACCTAAGTCTTTCTTTTTAGGGGGCACAAGGGGAAAGTGGAAAAATATACTCCCATGATTATGCAGTACCTGGAAATAAAGGAAAAACATAAAGATGCCATACTTTTTTTCCGCCTGGGGGATTTTTATGAGATGTTTTTCAACGATGCGGAGGTTGCTGCCAGGGAGCTGGAAATAGTCCTTACTGCCCGCGACGGTGGTTCGGAGAAGGTTCCCATGTGCGGTATTCCTTATCATTCTGCTGGCAATTATATAGCTAAACTCATTAATAGAGGGTATAAAATAGCTATTTGTGAACAGGTCGAGGACCCCAAAAATGCAAAAGGTATAGTTAAGCGAGAGGTAATAAAAATAGTCACTCCAGGGACTGTTTTGGATGACAGTATACTTGAGGAAAATAATAACAACTATCTTGCAGCTGTTGTTGAGGAAAAGGACTTCACTGGATTTTCTTACATCGATATTTCGACAGGTGATTTCCGGGTGACTGAAATACAGGGTGATGATGCGGCCATAAAGCTAGAGAGCGAACTGCAGCGTATATCTCCGGCAGAATGCCTTGTGCCGGCGTGGAACTGTTTCTCCTCTAGCTGGCAGGAAAAACTGGAGAACAGCAGTAAAACTGTAATAACCGCTGTAGATGTGAATTTAAACCGGGATCAGGCGGAAAAGCTGTTATTGCAGCAGTTTGGAGTTTCTTCTTTAGAAGGTTTGGGATTAAAAGATTTTTCTGCGGGGATAAAAGCTGCTGCGGCGATCATATCTTTCCTCAATGAAACGCAGAAAACCAATTTAAAACATATCCGAAAGCTGCAGCCATACAATATCGAGCACTACTTGGATATGGATTCCACTACCCGGAGAAATCTGGAATTAACCTCAACTGCTCGTGATAGTAGGAGAGAAGGGTCTTTGCTAGCTGTTCTTGATTTCTGCTGTACTGCTATGGGGAAGAGAAACCTCCGCAAATGGATTGAACAGCCGTTGAGGAACATTGAAAAAATAAACCAGAGGCTGGATGCGGTTGAAGAATTAAAAGAAAATTTCGCGTTGAGAGCTGAAATAAAGCCTAAACTTTCCCGGGTTTATGATTTGGAAAGGCTGGCTGGCAAAATTGGCAGCGGGCTGGCCACTCCTAGAGACCTTTTAGCCTTAAAGATCTCTGTCGGCGTTTTAGAGGATATTACTCGTCTGTTGTGGGAATATTGCAGGACTCATATTCTACGCGATCTGGCAAACATGGATCTGCTGAAAGATCTGTACTGTGTTATTGACGAATCTATAGATGAAGAAGCTCCTGTGAATTTAAAAGAAGGCGGTATTATAAAAAAGGGCTACAGCCGGGAGATTGATGAACTCCGAGAAATATCGCAGCAGGGGTCAGACTGGCTAGTAGGTTTTGAACAGAAGGAGAGGGAACGTACTGGCATAAAGAGCCTCAAAGTAGGTTTTAACAAGGTTTTTGGCTACTACATTGAAATAAGCAAGTCAAATCTGCACCTGGTTCCGGGCGATTACCACAGGAAACAGACGCTGGCTAACGCAGAACGTTTTATTTCCGAGGAGTTAAAAAATTACGAAAATAGGATACTGGGAGCTCGGGAAAAATTATTTTCCCTGGAACAAGAAGAATTTGCCAAAATCAGGGAAAAAATAGGCGGGTTTATAGACAGAATACAGAACACTGCCATGAAAATAGCGGAGCTTGACGTACTGTATTCTCTGGCTGAGGCAGCGTATCTCAATGATTATGCGCGTCCTCAGGTGGATAAAAGTGGTACAATTAAGATCAAAGGGGGAAGGCATCCGGTAGTTGAAAAGTTTTTAAAGGACTCCCGCTTCGTTCCCAATGACCTCAATATGGACACGACTGTATCGCGCTTTATTATAATTACTGGCCCCAATATGGGGGGTAAAAGCACTTTTATGAGGCAAACTGCCCTTTTGGTTATCATGGCTCAAATGGGAAGTTTTATCCCGGCTGATGAGGCGCATATAGGAATAGTTGACAAAATTTTTACCCGTGTGGGAGCGGCTGACGACCTGGCAGCCGGTCAGAGCACCTTTATGGTAGAAATGGTCGAGGTAGCCAATATACTAAACAATGCTACTGAAAACAGCTTAATTTTATTGGATGAAATCGGCAGAGGGACCAGTACTTACGATGGGTTCAGCATTGCCCAGGCTGTCTGTGAATTCATATACGAAAAAATAAAGGCCAAAACACTCTTCGCTACTCATTATCACGAACTGACTGGTTTGGGCGAAAAAGCAGAAGGGATCGTCAATCTGTCGGTTTCAGTCAAGGAAACGGGAGATACGGTGGTCTTTCTTAAAAAGGTTCTGCCGGGAAAAGCTGATAAGAGCTACGGCTTGCATGTGGCAAAACTGGCCGGAATACCTGAAAATATTATATCAAGGGCTGAGGCGATCCTCGCCGGTATGGAGGAAAGGGGAAGAAAGGAACCCCAGAAAGATGTTGTCCAGTTAAGTCTTTTTATGGAGGATAACCCGGTTTTGGAGGAATTAAAAAGGATAAATCCCGACGAATTAACTCCTAGAGATGCCTTGATGTATGTGTATCGATGGAAAGAAATATCCAATAATAAATACAAGGGGGTGGATCTATATGTTGATAGGGATCGATGTCGGCGGAACTTATACTGATGGTGTTCTCTATGAAGGCAGTTCCATAGTTTCCAGTGTAAAAAGGCCTACTGATGAAACAAATTTAAAAAACAGTTTGCTCCAGGTATTAGATGAACTAGTTGGAAGCGGCGAGAAAGACAAGCTAAAACGTGTTGTTCTGAGCACTACCCTGGTTACTAATCTCCTGGCCACCAGAAGAGGAGAGAGGACAGCCTTATTGCTTCTACCCGGACATGGATTACCTCAACAGGTTTACGCTACAGGTCCGGATACCTATTTTCTCAAAGGGGGGGTGGATTTTAGAGGGAGAGTAATCGAGCCTCCCGATAAAAACGAAATCCGGGATGTTCTTAAGGAAGTAGAATCTTTAGGGATTAAAAGAGTTGCTGTAGCAGCTAAATTTGCGAATCGCAATAATGAGCACGAAAAATTGATTCGAAAAATTATCGAGGAAGAATATCCTGATATTTCGGTAGTTATAAGTTCCGAAATCTCTTGTAAGCTGAATTTTCCTCGCCGTGCTGTAACCGCCTATTTTACAGCGATGACCCTGAAGGAATGGAACCGGTTTGCCGATGATATTGAACAGGCCTTAAAGGAAAGGGATGTAGAGGCCGAGATACATATCCTGAAGGCGGATGGCGGTACTATTCCGTTGAGTGTTTCGCGAAAAAAACCATATGAGACTGTTTTCTCCGGTCCTGCAGCCAGTACCATGGGGGCCGTAGCTTTAACCCGGGACAACTTAAATTCAGTGGTATTGGATATTGGCGGCACCACAACCGATATTTCCTTAATTATTGGCGGTCAACCGCTTTATGCTTCAAGGGGAGCGCATATAGAAGGCAGGTACACGCATATAAACGCTTTGGCGGTAAAATCGATCCCCCTGGGGGGAGACAGTATCGTATGGTGTGAATGGTATGCAAATGGAGATAGTGCTATTAGAGTTGGCCCTCACAGGAAAGGGGCAGCAGCTTGTTTTGGGGGAGAGCAGCCGACAGTAACAGATGTATTTAACTACAACCTGGATTTGAAATTGGGAAAACCTGAATTATCTAAGGCCAAACTGGAAGAGCTTGCCCAGAAAGTTAGGCTTTCAACTGTCGATCTGTGCGATAACATAGTGGAAATGGTAATTGATCATCTCGCAGACGCCGTTGAGGACATGTTCAAGGAATGGGAAAATGAACCAGCTTATAAGGTGTGGGAAATTATACATGGGAGGAAATTTAGGCTTGACCGGTTAATCGGTATAGGCGCTGCAGCTGAAGCTATCATTCCTCTTGTAGCCAAAAAAATGAATGTTGATCATTTTATCCACAAGTATTCGCCAGTAGCTAACGCCCTTGGCGCATGTGTTGTACGTCCTACACTGGCGGTTGAAGTACACGTAGACACAGAGAATAACTTCTTTACCGTGGACCCCGGCGGCTACAGGAAATCTTTAGGGAAAACAGGCAATTTTCAATTGAGCGACGCTAAGGAGTTGGCCCAGAAGTATTTGAAGGAAATCGGACAGGAACGGGGAATGGGAGAATACATCAATGAATTTCAATTTTATATGGAAGAACAGTTTAATGTGATTAAAGGCTGGCATCGTGCAGGTAAATTGTTTGATATAGGGGTTCAGGTTTCGCCTGGATTTATAAATGAATATAGGGGGGTGGACGCATGAAACCCACAGGAATTTTGTTTTTCCCGGCTTTTGATTGGGCTATATCACCTACTCATCCTGAACGCGAGGAGAGATTGCTGTATACCAGGGATCAGGTATTTGAGGAAGGTATAATGGATCTGCCCCAGATACGGGAATATAAACCGAGCATCGCAGGACTTAAAGATATAGCCAGGGTTCATTTCTGTGTTCCCGATATCGAGTCGCAGATTACTGAAGCTCACCTGGTAGCGGTCGGATCTGCTTTGACCATCGGTGATGCTGTCATGCAGGGTGAAGTCAAGAACGGTTTTGCCATTATTAGACCGCCAGGACATCATTCCATGACTGTGAGTCACGGCAATCGTGGATTTTGCAACATTAATAATGAACCTATAATGATCGAATACCTGCGCAAAAAATACGGCATAAAAAAAGTCGCTATAGTAGATACCGATGTTCATCATGGTGATGGTACCCAGGAAATCTATTACGATGATCCCGATGTTTTATTCATTTCCTTTCACCAGGACGGCAGGACCCTTTATCCAGGCAGCGGCTTTATGGATGAGCTCGGGGGCCCGCTTGCTTACGGGACTACCATAAACGTGCCTCTGGCCCCGCGGACTACTGATACCGGGATTTTGTATGTGTTAGATAATTTGGTAAAACCTTTACTAGAGGAATTTAAACCGGATTTGGTTGTCAATTCAGCCGGGCAGGACAACCATTACAGTGATCCTCTGGCCAATATGGCCTTTTCAGCCCAAGGCTATGCCAGGCTCAACAGTAAACTGGCTCCGGATATCGCGGTTTTAGAAGGCGGGTATTCAGTGGAAACTGCCTTGCCTTATATAAATATGGGAATAATAATGGCCATGGCCGGTATAGATTATTCTAACCTCAGAGAACCCGACTATTCCCCGACCAGGTTTAGGGAATCGTCATCCAATCTAGAAGCGATAAAGAAAACGGTAGAAACCCAGCTTGCTGTCTTCCGCAGGAGGGGAGATACTATTGCTGCCAACCGGAAGAAAGGCGGCGATTTTTACAAGACTCACAAGCACATCTTTTACGATACGGAATATATTCATGAGGAACAGGTTGTTCAACTGCGTTTATGTCCTAAATGCAGCGGGTTTAGAATGATAAACTCTTCTGCCCAGCACCCTAACGGCAAGTTCTACAGGGTTTTCTGCATTTCTATACCTGTAAACGCCTGCGAAGAATGCCAGCAGCAGGGGCGAAGTTATTATAAGGACATGGTTAACAACGGCAAGTTTAATTTCGTTTACTTACAGGACAGGATTAAAGACGAATACAAGAGTATGGACATGGGTACCGAAACTGAGCGGGTCTTGTAACTATGGCTATTAAAATACTTAACGAAAAAGTGATAAACAAAATCGCTGCAGGAGAAGTAATTGAGAGACCGGCATCAGCCGTAAAGGAACTGGTGGAAAATTCTGTTGACGCTGGAGCAGATAAGATCGGCGTGCATATAGCTGGTGCCGGGATAGAATTGATAGAAATTGAGGACAACGGAGAAGGAATGACTTATGACGAACTTCTCCTGGCTTTTCAGCGCCACGCTACCAGCAAGATCAGCAGTGAGGAAGACCTTTTTCGCATATCGAGCATGGGGTTTAGGGGCGAAGCGCTTCCCAGCATAGCTGCGGTTTCAAAGATAGATGTTTATACCCAGAAAGGAGAAGGAGAAGGTGTATATGCCAGAATCGAAGGCGGTCAGTTTTTGGAGATCAGGCCTCATCCTTGTCCCCGGGGTACAAAAATTATAGTGAGGGATCTTTTTTACAACACCCCTGTTCGGAAAAAATTCCTAAAATCGCCGGTGACCGAAGCCAGGCACGTTTATGATGTGATGTGCAGGTACAGTTTAGCAAGGCCGGATATTTCCTTTTCATTTGGCAATGAGAAAAAAAACTTCTTCAAGACCCCTGGAAATGGCAAACTTCGGGACGCAGTAACAGCAATATACGGGCGAGATTTTCTTGCTTCCCTGATCGATGTCTATTTTCATGGCGAACACTATAGCCTTAACGGACTTGTTTCTACTCCAGGAATAAGCAGGATAAACCGTAAAAACCAGCTCTTTTTCATCAATTGTCGGCCTGTTCGCAGCCCGCTTCTTTACAGTGCCGTTGATGCGGCGTACAAAGGTCTGCTGCTTTCACGGGAATACCCTGTCGTTATTCTAGCATTATCCGTCCCTTGCGACAGAGTAGATGTGAATGTGCATCCTCAGAAAAACGAAGTGCGTTTCCGAGATGAAAAATCCGTGTTTAAAGTTATACAGCAAGTAATAAGGGACACGTTAGACAGGGTGGATTGTTCCGTAAATTTGCCTTATCTTTCAGAAGAGCAGGACACTGCTGCTGATTTTCGCCCACCTGCGGAGGAGAAGCAGGCCGCTGTTCGCGAGCCGTATTTCCTTGATTTTGACCTGAAAGCTGGTCTCAAACAGCCTAATTCAGAGCGGGATTTAAAAAAGGAACGGGATTTGTTCGGGTCTGGCAGCAGGGAATATGTGATCATTGGGCAGTGTTTAAACGCCTATATACTGCTGGAAATGGATAACTCTCTGTGGCTGGTGGATCAGCACGCGGCCCATGAGAGGATCATGTACAACAGATTGCAGAAAATATACGAAAATTCCCAGAGTCCTGCTCAGATGCTGGCGTTCCCCTTAGTTCTCGAAATCTCTGCTGAACAGATTGATTTACTTGAAAGCAACCAGGGATTTTTTACGGAATTGGGATTTGTGCTGGAGCCGATAGGGCATAATTCGATATTGATAAGGGCAGTTCCTGCGTTAATTTCCGGGCAGGAAATAGACGTTCTAAGTGAGCTCCTCGATCTTATACGGGAGAATAAACTTTCAGATCTTAAAGAAGGAGCCATAACTGTTATGTCCTGCAAAAAAGCTGTAAAAGCAGGGATGCGCTTGGAGTTTAGAGAAATGCGGGAAATTATCGACCAGCTTTTCGCTACCGAAAATCACAAAAATTGTCCTCACGGCAGGCCGACTTTTATTAAACTGCCGCATAAGGATATAGACCGCATGTTCAAGAGGTAAAAATATGCGTGTAATCGCCACCACATCTCAATCCAAATCGGCAATAGCGCCGGAGTTCAAAGAATTTTTGCGGGAAAGCGGGTTTGATTTTGTTCCCCGCAGGCGAAAGGGCCTGAAAGCGCTGGCTGATGAATATAACGCCCAAGGAGTAATTGTATGGCAGGCAGAAGGTCCGGTTCTTTATATCGATGACGCGAAATTTTTCTTTCACCCCAGTATGGCAAAAAACAGGATAGCTTTGTTCAGAAAGTCAGGTCTTATCGATCCCTTGGCGAGGGCCTGCAGTATGAGAGAGAACTCCAGTTTTCTCGACTGCACCCTGGGACTGGGAGCAGATGCTGTTGTAGCTTCTTATTTCTCGCCTGTCGGCCGTATAGTGGGGCTGGAATCATCTGCACCGGTGGCTTATGTTGTAAAATGGGGGATGAAGCTTTATAAATCTAGGATGCCTTGGCTTGACAATGCTATAAAAAAAATAGAAGTAATAAACTGTAACCACTATTCTTATCTTCAGCAGATGCAGGACGGTTCCTTTGACATTGTTTACTTTGATCCTATGTTCCGGAGGCCTTTGCTGAAAAGCCAGGCTATCGCTCCGCTGAGGCTGCTGGCCAACCGCGAACCATTGGAAAAGAAAACCATCATAGAAGCCTGCAGGGTAGCAAGACAGCGTGTGGTATTGAAGGAATTGGTTTCCAGTCAAGAATTTAAACGCCTGGGCTTTGAGAAGCTAGTAGGGAATCCTCATAACAAGATAGCTTTTGGTATAATTGAAACACGGTGAAATAAACTTTTGCGAGCTCAACTAAGCAAGTGATGAGGTGATGGGGGTTGTTGAATTTAGCTGCTATAGTTGGGCCTACAGCTGTAGGCAAAAGCAGCATCGCCATTGAAGTGGCCCTGAAATTAGACGGAGAAATAATTTCCTGCGATTCTATGCAGGTGTACAAGGGTATGGATATCGGAACGGCTAAAGTCAGTAAAGAAAAGCGAAAAATAGTACCTCATCACTTGGTCGATGTCGTTGAAGCAGATCAGCCGTTCAGTGTTGCTGAATATCAGAGCATCTGCAAACAGTTGATTAAAAAATTGAATACTGAGGGCAAGCTGCCTATTCTGGTCGGCGGTACAGGATTATACTATCAATCAGTAGTTGATGACTATGATTTTTTCCCTATGGAAACCGTACAGGAGGTCAGGGAAAAATGGAATAGGCTGATAGACGAAAAAGGTCTGGATTTTGTTTATAAACGCTTGAAAGCGATAGACGAGGATTACGCTGCCAAGATCAGTCCCAATGACCGGAAGAGGATTGTGCGGGCTTTGGAGGTTTACGAAATAACAGGGAGGCCGTTTTCCGATCAGCAGACGAAAACACCCAATGCATATAATCTGGCTGTTGTGGGACTCTATTTAGAAAGGCAGGAACTCTATGCTAGAATTGATGCCAGGGTGGAAGAAATGCTACAAAAAGGGCTTATAGAGGAAGTCCAGGGGCTCAGGCTTAAAGGGTATGACCTGTCGCTCAATTCAATGCAGGCCTTAGGATATAAAGAAGTATACCTGTATTTAGAAGGCTTAGTTACTAAAGATGAAATGATAAATGAGATTAAGAGGGAAACCCGCCGTTATGCCAAACGGCAATATACCTGGTTCAATAAAGACAGGCGGATTTACTGGATAAACATTACGGATTACCCGAACGAAAGCTCGCTGGCAGAAAAAATTTCAAGATATTTGGAAGGACAATTATTTCATGTGTAGAAATTATATT
This sequence comes from Syntrophomonadaceae bacterium, assembly GCA_014360155.1. Classification (GTDB taxonomy): domain Bacteria; phylum Bacillota; class Syntrophomonadia; order Syntrophomonadales; family Syntrophomonadaceae; genus JACIYB01. The sequence goes on along the minus strand of JACIYB010000011.1, from coordinate 1,207 downwards.
TAGATACAGAAAATTACATTATATTGAATGGAGGACTAGGACTTAATGGGCAAAAATCAGGTAAATTTACAGGATGCTTTCTTAAACCAGGTCAGGAAAGAGAGAATACCCGTAACCATTTATTTAATAAATGGTTTTCAGATAAAAGGTGTAGTGAAGGGTTTCGATAATTTTACGGTGATAGTTGAGATGGAGCAGAAGCAGCAATTGGTATATAAACACGCCATATCTACAGTAGCGCCGGTAAAATCTTTAGGACTGCTAAACCTGGATGCAAAACACGACAGCGATTGACTTGGCAAGATATAGAGCCGTTATATTTTGTTAAAATCTATTCGCGGACCATATTTGTACCGCAATTAGGACATTTTATTTCAAGACAGGGAACTCCTGTTCGATGAGGTTCTTTTTTGCCGCAATTGGGACAAACACAATATCCGCCTGGTCCTATACCAAAACCGCCGCCTTGCCGGCGGCCTCTGCCGATTCCTCTACCTGTCCCGGGTCCCTGTCCCCTTGGTCCAGTTCCATCTCCTCCCGGCATGCAGATCCCTCCTCTTTAATTGATCTTATCCGCGTTTCCGCCCTGCTGATTTTTTAAAATTTAAAATTCTCATCATCATAATTATTTGTTTGCAGTAGTTGATATATTCAAACAGTGGATCATTAAAACGGTTAACTCGAGACTCTAGTAATCAACGGCTTCCGCGTAATCTTTTAAACAGCTTGGACACAGATATACGGGGGTTGGAGAACAGCCGTTGCCTACGAGATACATTTCTGCACATGTCTCACATAACCAATTTCTACATTCCAGACACCTAATTCGTGCAGGATTTCTATTGCACAGGCTGCAATTCATAAATAATAACCACCTTTTACCATGCTTATATTTTATAATAACATAAAAGAGACCAGCGAAGTCATTTATTTTTCACGCATTTTTAGCGGATGTGGCCAGAACCGCACCTAGTGGTTATCCTGGCACTGCTCAAAATCTATTTCCGGTTGCAGGATTCCGAAGGAATTGCTATCCTTTTTAAAGGAATACGTTGTTTAAGGGTAACTTATATTTGCCCTAAGAAAAATTTCTTAAAAGAAGGCAGAAATCAGCTATTAAAGAACTTGCTAAAATATGATTCTGGCGGTGAAACAGGTAAATTTGTTTTGGTTTTCAAAATATGGAGTAAGGAGGAAAATCGGGGTT
>JACIYB010000109.1 GCA_014360155.1 Syntrophomonadaceae bacterium | reverse complement strand
ACTGGTTCCGCTTTGCCGGAATTATGATAGGGTTGATGGAAGAAAAAAGCTGGAAAGTAAAGACCCCTATTTCACAGGTACGAAACGCAGCCGAAGATTTAAAAAGATCCTTTGGGCAAAGGTGGTGAACGATTTGAAAGCCCAACTATTATGGTTGTTTTCTTCAATTTTTCTGGGCGCCGGGGGACAGATCCTGCTGAAGTACGGTGTGAACCAGATGGGAGAGATTGACCTGAGCCGTACAGGAATCATTTTTACCATTTCCAATATTTTTACCAACCTGTTTGTCATATCGGGCATATGCTTTTTTGTGGCAAGCATGATCCTGTGGATAAAGGTTATTTCAACGATGGAGCTGAGCAGGGCATACCCTTCAGTAAGCCTGTCCTATATAATAGTTTTCCTCTTTTCAATAGCCGTATTTGAGGAAAGTGTCACTGCCGGCAAGCTGGCGGGGCTGCTTTTGGTAATAGCGGGTGTTTATTTTCTAAACACCTGACACTCTTTGATTGGAGGTTTTTATATGCAGCGGGGACTCGTAGCAGTTGTCCTCCCTATGTACAATGAAGAACTGTCAATTCCGGATATTCGTCTTATGTTCGATGAGGATCTCCTTCTTCCAGCAGGGTGCGAAACCCAACTGATAGTCGTGAATGACGGCAGTAAAGACCAGACGCTGGAACTTGTTGACAATTGGTCCAGGGAAAACCAGAAAATAACGGTTGTTTCCCATATACAAAACATGGGACTGGGACAGGCTATTTTAACCGGATTTAATGAGGCACTGAGGATGGGGGCAGATTTTATAGTCGTGATGGATGCTGATGCCTCGCATTCGAGCCGTGTAATCGGCGCACTAATCCAAAAAATAATCGATGGAGCAGATATAGCTATAGCTTCGAGATTCGCCAGCGGCAGCAAACAGTCGGGGGTCCCCTTCTTGAGAAACGTGTATAGCCTAGGAGCGAAGCTGCTGCTGTCTCTCGTTTTTCCTCTACGGGGAGTTAGAGATTATACCATCGGGTTTCGGGCGTACAGGGCTTCCCTAGTGTATGCTGTTTTAGAAGAAGCTGCGGGGAGCTTCTTAACTTCCCGCAGCTTCGCTGCCAATGCTGAAATATTGCTTAAAATGGCAGGAAAGGCAAGAAAAATAGAAGAAGTCCCTTTTGTCCTCCGCTATGACTGCAAAAAAAGTCCCAGCAAGCTGAGGCTCTGGAGTACAATCAGAGACTATATGCGGATCTGTTTCCTGCCCAAGCAGCCCTGCCTTCTTGGCCGGGCACTTAAAATATAAGCAAAAGCAGTCCTTCTCATACCAAGATATGGGCGGCAGCTTCGTTTATACCTAATAAAAGATTCAAACGAACCGCCGACTGGGAAAACTGCTGCAACACAGCCGGTTTTTTGCCTCCAAAAAATTATCGTGATGCTAATCAGCTAAAAACCGACTATCTTCACCTGCAGCCCTTTTTCTTTAGCCAGTTCTATCAGGTTTTTAGTACCGCTGCTCTTGCCGTCCCAGAATGCGATAAGGGCGTCGCCCTCTTCCACCATTTCTTCATTTCTGATATATGTGGCGTCGTCACCAAATTTTTCGAAATTGATAGGGAAACTTCTTTTCCAGAATCCTTTTTCATCAGCGTATTTTTCTCCCAACTTATCTGCTCCCCTAGTCCCGCCAGTGATGATTACTATTTTATCCTCTTTTACATCCTGCAAAAACAGGTCGCATTCTTTCTTTAATAATTCGTAATCCTTAAATGATCTGGAACCGCCAATAATCAGCCTGAACATATTAAAACCCCCTTATTATAATTTTCAGCAGTGAAATCAATACTTCTATAGCAAAACTATTTTAACACTTCTGCTCGATTTTTGCCAAAATTTTAACTGCCATCCGCCCTTTACTCCCAATTTGCTCAAATTTATTTGTTCATTATCAAGGTAGTCGTAAAAATTCCCCGACTAAATCCCGTATAAACTGCAGCCGACAGTCAATCTAACCCGATATATCCAGTAAATTTAAAAAAGCCCTGTTTAACCAGGACTTTAAGTTGTTACAGTTGTAATGAAGTTTAGTTCTCTCACCGTGAAACGATATCAACCTTAACCAGATTGTCCGGAGTAAATGCCCACTCGGTACTGAAAATTTGGTTAACCATCGGTACCAGCAACGCAAAAACTGCAGCTACTAGAATTATAATAAAAAGGTTGCGGCCCACCTGTATCTCCCCTTTTTTACTGCCTACACGTATTTTCTCAACTGCCTCAGCGCTCCTTTCTCTAAACGAGAAACCTGGGCTTGCGATATACCTATTTCTTCAGCTACTTCCATTTGTGTTTTTCCCTGAAAAAACCTCAACAACACTATGTGCCTTTCTCTTTGATTCAGTTTATTAATAGCCTCTTTGATGGCTATATTTTCCAACCAAGTTTCATCAGCGTTTTTATCATCACTTATCTGATCCATAACCAGGATCGGATCGCCGCCATCATTGTAAATGGGTTCGAAAAGAGAAACCGGTTCCTGTATGGCATCGAGCGCGAAAACCACTTCTTCTCTAGAAACATCGAGCTGTTTCGCTATTTCCGCTACAGTTGGTTCTGCTGAATTATTATTCGCAAGTTTCTCTCTCACCTGGAGAGCTTTATAGGCTATATCCCTCAAGGATCTCGATACCCTTACCGCGTTGTTGTCTCTTAAGTACCTGCGTATTTCGCCGATTATCATAGGAACTGCATAGGTAGAAAATTTTACATTCTGGCTTAAATCAAAATTGTCAATCGCTTTAATTAGCCCAATACATCCTACCTGGAAAAGGTCATCAACGTATTCCCCTCTGTTGCTGAATCTTTGGATTACACTGAGAACAAGCCGCAGGTTTCCCTGAATTAATTTTTCCCTTGCCTTGGAATCACCAGACTGCATTTTTTGAAATAATTCTTTCATCTCGTCATTATTTAATACCGGTAACTTGGAGGTGTTTACGCCGCAGATTTCAACTTTATTTATCAAGGATCCTTACCCCTTTTCCTGTTAAAATCAATGCCACATTCATTCCCAACAGTTCAAAGGTGCCGGCTTTGCTTTTACTAATTTCTTTCTGATAAAATTATTTACTAATTTTAAAAATATTATTCCACCCATTCTTTTTATCCGCTGTTACCCTTTTATTCTATTTTCCGAATTTCCCTCTGCAATCTCTTTAAAATCCGTTTTTCCAGTCTCGAGATATATGACTGCGATATTCCCAATATATCAGCAACCTCTTTCTGGGTTTTTTCCTTACTTTCACCCAACCCAAACCGCAGTTTTATTATGGTCTTTTCCCGGGAACTCAGCCTGTGCATTGCCTGCCACAATAACTTTTTCTCCACTTCGCTTTCTATCTTTTTATATATCATTTCTGTTTCCGTACCGAGTATATCGGACAATAGAAGTTCATTCCCATCCCAATCAACATTCAGCGGCTCATCTAAAGACACTTCCGCTCGATTTTTTAGGTTCCGGCGCATATACATTAAGATTTCATTCTCTATGCAGCGAGAAGCGTAGGTAGCCAATTTTATGTTTTTTTTGGGTTCAAAGGTATTAACCGCCTTTATCAACCCAATCGCTCCTATGGACACCAGATCTTCTATATTAATACCGGTGTTTTCAAATTTTTTGGCTATATATACTACCAGCCTCAGGTTGTGCTCTATCAGAGTAGATTTTACCGTCATATCCCCCTGTCCAAGCTTCGATATCAGAACATTTTCCTCCGCTTCTTCTAGGGGTGGTGGAAGCACCTCTGCGGAACCGATATAGTGTATAACCTCAGGCAGCTTCTTTTTAATATAGAGTTTGATTAGACAAATTCTCCACTGTTTCAAATTGGCCAGTATTTTCATACTTCTCATTCCCCCTATATATTTTCTAATATTTCGGAGGGTATCAATAATTGATAGTTTCCCTCTTTGCTAAGCCGCTCCTTATAAATCCCGACTACCAAGTTTTTGTGAAATATACTGTTTTTACCTATATCTACAATAATTTCATCAGCTCGTATCCCTACTAAAAGTCCGTTTTTTTTGCCGATAGAGGTGAACGGGATTAAACGCAACCGGTTTGCCCAGCTGCTCTGAGCCAAACCGTCCAGCATCTCGTTTTCATCCCCAACGTTTTCTATTGCTTGTTTGAAATCATCAGGCAAACAATCTCTTAATAATCCGTATTCAGCTACAAGCACAGGCTTGTTAGTAAGGGGATCACGCAGCCCATTTCCGGTATCCAGCAGCCCTTTTCCTTTGCATTTCAGGTTGTTAAACCGCAATTCAATATCAAAATTCAATAATTTAGGAATTATATGACTGACAAAATATTTTTCACCGTAGATCCCTATGGCAATTGCGCAGAATACACCGCCCAAAAGCCAAAAATAAGGGAGAGATACTATCTGCATACTGGAAGAGAATAAATATGAAGTAGCCACGGTTGCCCCAGCAACCGCAAAATTAATTCCATAGAAATAGAAGATGATTTTTTTAAATTCCGTCCAATTCTGGGGACTTAAAGCGAAAATAACCAATAAACAAGAAAAAAGAATTTTAAATTGTAAATTGTACCATTTCGACAGCTCAGGTAAAAGAAAACCAACTGCATATATCCCCCCTAAAAGTGCAGCAGCCGCTATTCTTGAATATATGACCTTGATCCCCGCAACTCGAGCAGTAGCCCATAGTAAAAAAAAGTCCATAATAAAATTAATGGCAAAGGTCAGATCCGCATAAACTTTAGGCCCATCCATACAATCACCTGGCTTAGCTTAGTAAAGGCCCGAAAGATAAATTCTTTATGAAATGCTTTGCTAGCTGTTCTTAATGCCTGAAGCCCATAAAACAAACATGAAAGTGGTTTATGCGCCTCTGCGTAAAAGCAGGCCAAATTTACGCTGCTTAATTCATATGCGCTTGATTTCAAACTAATGTGTGCCAAATTATACCAAAGAGGGTTTTAATATTTTGTAGTTTTAAGGGGAGTATCCTATTTTTCAAAGGCTATCTTTCTACTTTTACAATGCACTTTAGACAGAAAAACAGTGAGTGCAGCCCGGAAACAGCAAACCCGATATAAGACCCCGATAAATAAAGTTCCTGGCTGCGCTTATTACGCATCCAGGAACTTCTCGGTCTAAGAGTGTTTTATAACAGGTTTTTGTCAATCACTGTAAAATGTCTTATTTTTCTTCTTTTTCCTTCTTCGCTTTCTCTATTATTTTTTCAGCATTTTGTGGAGGCACTTCTTCATAATGGGAAAAAGTCATATTAAATTTTCCCCGACCTTGGGTCATAGATTTAAGATCAATAGTATACTTAGTCATTTCAGCCAAGGGGACCTGGGCCTTGATGATTTGCTTTTTCCCCGCTGGCTCCATACCCTGTACCCTGCCCCGTTTGCTGTTTAAATCACCGATAATGTCCCCCATGTATACTTCCGGGACTTCAATTTCGACGTTCATAATCGGTTCCAAAAGAACGGGTTTGGCTGCTTCAATACCCTTCCTGAATGCCAGCCTGGCCGCCATTTTAAAAGCCATTTCCGAGGAATCCACCGTATGATAGGAACCATCGTATAATGTCGCCTTAACATTCGTTACCGGATATCCTGCTAATACCCCTTCCTCCATAGCTTCAACCAGGCCTTTTTCAACTGCCGGAAAATACTGCCGGGGTACAGCTCCGCCAAATATAGTCTCTTCAAATTTAAATTCTCCTTCGGAATACGGTTCAAATTTAATCCATACATGGCCATACTGGCCGTGTCCCCCTGTTTGCTTTTTGTGTTTCCCCTCTGACTCGACTGAGGCCCGGATAGTTTCCCGATATGGGATTTTCATTTCCCTGCTTACCACATCTATCCCAAATTTTCTGGATAATTTCTCCATGATAATCTCAAAATGTGTATCTCCCATGCTTTTTAGTATAGTTTGCCTGGTCTCTGTGTTCTTTTCTATCTCAACAACCGGGTCTTCTTCCATTATTCTCTGAATACCGCTGCTCAGTTTGTCTTCATCGCCTTTGCTCTTGGGCTCAATAGCCATACCCAGCGTAGGCTTGGGAAAGTCTATGGGGTCCATTAGGACAGGATTGGATTTTACTGTCAAGGTGTCGCCGGTAGAAGTTACAGACAATTTAGCTACTGCAGCAATGTCACCGGGGTAAATTTCAGGCACATTGGTCTGCTCTTTGCCTTTCATAATCAATATCTGCCCGATCTTCTCTTCTTTTTCTTTATTAGCGTTGTAAACAATACTATCGGACCGCATTTTGCCCGTAAAGAGGCGAAAAATAGTTAAACGACCTATATAAGGATCGGCTATTGTCTTAAATACCTGGGCAGCCATAGGCTCGCTTTCCAGGGCCTTGCCCTGGCTCAGGGGGTTATCTTCCGGTGTCGCACCGCAGTCAACAATAAAGTCCATCAAAGGAGTCACTGCTATGTTGTTTATGGCTGATCCGCAAAACACAAATACTGTTGAACCACGGGCAGCCGCCCTTTTTATCCCCGCTTTTATCTCTTCATCGCTCAATTCTTCACCTTCCAGATACTTTGTCAATAGCTCATCATCAGCTTCAGCCGCAGCTTCAACGAGTTCTTCCTTGTAGGTCTCAACCTCTTCCATCATATCTTCGGGAATATCTTCTACAGAGATTTTGCCCGTACCCGCCTCAAAGAGCAAAGCTTTCATTTGAATAAGGTCTACAACACCTTTAAAGTCGGACTCTGCACCTATTGGCAACTGAATCGGCACAATGTTATCGGAAAAAGTTTCTTTTAATTCACTTAAAACCTTATAAAAATCAGCATTTTCACGATCCATTTTGTTTATAAATACGATTTTAGGAGTAGAG
>JACIYB010000108.1 GCA_014360155.1 Syntrophomonadaceae bacterium | reverse complement strand
AATCCCGGGAGCAGAGTAGTACGCATTACGCTCTGTTCTTCTGAGAGGGGATTGCTCAATTTGATTGTTCTCCTGAGGTCACTGTTTTGGGGAAGCAAAAGCATATCAAAGAATTTCGGGTTTATAAAACTGTAATTTATAACCTCAAACAGGTTCTGGGCCATAATGCTTTTAACTTCATCCCTCAATTTTTGATATGAATTTAATCCTGCTGGAGTAATATCGATACAGGGGAGACTGGCAGGAATTTTATCATAGCCGTATAAGCGAGCTACCTCTTCAATAAGATCTGCCTCTATTGTAATATCCGGCCGATAACTGGGAATATCAACAATGAACTGTTCGCCTTTTTCTTTCACGTCAAACTTCAGATTTCGTAGATAGTTCTTTATTTCTTCCGGAGACAAATCGGTCCCCAGAAGATAATTTACCCTATCCGGCCTCAAAATTACCTGCACCGGAACCTGAATCTCCGGATAGACATCACAAACCCCTTTGAAGATTTCTCCTCCCGCCAATTGTTGAATAAGTTGAGCAGCCCGGTTTATTGCATAAATAACGCCATTCACATCAACACCTTTTTCAAAGCGAACCGAAGAATCACTGCGCAAGCCAAGCTTACGAGAAGTTTGCCTGATATTAGTTGCAAGAAAATTGGCTGACTCCAACAAAACGCAGGAAGTATTTTCATTAATTTCGGTGTTTTCTCCGCCCATTATGCCCGCCAGCGCAATGCCCCGACTGCCGTCTGTAATCAGCAGCATTTCTTCATCGAGCTTTCTCTCGATTCCGTCTAGGGTAACTATCCTTTCTCCCGCCGCGGCCTTCCTGACCAGGACCCTTTTTCCCTTTCCTAATAAATCATAGTCAAACGCATGCAAAGGCTGGTTGGTCTCCAACATAACATAATTAGTTACATCCACAATGTTATTTATAGGTCTGATGCCTGCACTGAGCAAAACTTCCTGCAACCAAGCCGGCGATGGTTTAACCGTACAGTTCCTTATTATGCGTGCGGCATAGCGCCTGCATAAATCCGGCGCTGCTATTTCTACCGCTATATAGTCACTGATGTTTTTGTCGCTTTCCCTCAGATTAATCTTAGGGATCCTGATCTCACTGCCTGTTAAAGCAGCAACTTCGCGCGCCAAATTAATAAGACCCAGGCAATCCCCCCGGTTAGGAGTCAAATCGAGATCCAGCACAATATCTGAATCAATTTTTTCTAAACCTTCGACAGCAATTCCAGCCATGGTCAAATTGTGAGCCAATTGTTCAGGCTGCCACTCAAAATCCACATACTGTTTTAACCACTTTATCGGAACTCTCATATTTTCCCCCCTAAAATTGACGTAAAAATCTCCAGTCATTATCGAAGAACTGGCGCAGGTCGTTTACTCCATACTTAAGCATAGCTATTCTTTCTACCCCCATTCCAAATGCAAAACCGGTAACTTTTTCAGGATCATAGCCCCCGTATTGCAAAACCCGCGGATGGACCATACCCGCGCCCAAGATTTCCAGCCAGCCAGAGTTAGAACAAACCCGGCACCCTGTACCTCCACAGCTTACACAGGATATGTCCATTTCGGCGCTGGGTTCAGTAAAAGGGAAAAAGCTAGGACGATAGCGGGCTTTTAAGTCCTGACCGAAAATCTTTCTGGCAAATTCCAGCAAAACCCCCTTAAGGTCAGCAAAGGTAATCCTCCTGTCTATTAACAGCCCTTCTACCTGATTGAACATAGGCGAATGAGTGGCATCATCATCCCGGCGATATACTTTCCCCGGCACAATAACTTTCACAGGGATTTGCGGAGCCATTTGCTCCATAACCCTTATCTGTACAGGGGAGGTGTGGGTCCGCAAGAGCGTATCTTCATCAATATAGAAGGAATCCTGCATATCACGAGCCGGGTGATCTTTGGCTACATTGAGAGCCTCGAAGTTATAGTAATCCGATTCTATTTCTGGGCCTTCAGCCACATTGAAACCCATACCGATAAATATATCCCTTATCTCATCGGAAACTTGGCTAAGCGGATGCTTGGCGCCTCCTAAAAACGGAAAGCCCGGAAGGGTCACATCTATCTTTTCCAAAGATAACCTAGCAGCCATTTCCTGCCGCCTTATCTCTTCTGCTTTCTCGCTGATCATCCTCTCCAGCTTTTCTTTAAGTTCATTAGCGGCCTTTCCCACACAAACCCTTTCTTCTGTACTTAAATCCTTCAGCCCCCTCAATAAACGGGTAATTTCACCTTTTCTCCCCAGAAATCTAACCCGGAGTTTATTTACTTCATCTATATCGCTTATTTCTGCTATTTTCTGCTCGGCAATAATTTTAATTTCCTTCAGTTTCTCCAACATAGAAACTGCCCCCTTTTCTCTATTAAAATAAAAAACCGCCTTCATCCTCCTCAAGGGACGAAAGCGGTTCCGCGGTACCACCCTTATTAATCAAAGCCTAGAAAAGCTTGATTCACTCCATTGCCTTTAACGGCGGCACCCGTTGAGACCTACTCCCATTTCAATCTACTGCTCCCAGGTGAATTCACCTTGCGTTCCCCTTAGCTGCACTTCCAGTCCCTGGTACAGCCTCCCTGGAAGGTTCCCAGCAAGCTACTTGTCCTGTTCATAGCATTTGCTCTTATTGTGTGGCCAGCATCTTATATAAAAGATAATATACGATACAGCCGGATTTTTCAAAGAGAAGCCAAAACCTATCAGCCTGACTTCGATTCATCGTTCCACTCTCCCGCCTTCATTAAAACGTAGGGGCGAATTACCAAAATTTCAGCATATCAGAACCTCTAGCATAGGGAATGACCATGTCTCTGTTTCCAAGCCTCACTTGTAATTATAGCACAGGCTACCGCAGCATTTAAAGAATTAACACCAGGTTTTATTGGTATTTTAAAGCAAGCATCGCAGGCAGCTTTTATATCCTTATCTACCCCGCGGTCTTCATTCCCGATTACGATTATTTTGCTGCCGGTAAAATCATGTTCCAGGAAGCTGTCCTCTGCATCAAGATCCGCGCAAAGCAGACTATATCCCTTCGCTTTTAAATGAACAAGCTCTTTTATACCGATATCTGGGAAAATAGGCAGGTTTAAAATCCCTCCCATGCTGGCTCTAACAACTTTAGGATTAAACGGATCAACACAGCCCGGTGTCAATAATACACCGTCCATTTCCAATGCCCATACAGTACGTATTATTGTCCCCATGTTGCCTGGATCAGATACCTGATCCAGGAGAATAAAAAAACCGCCAGTATCTATAATCTTCGGCCAGAACCATTGCGGCATTTTTAGAACTGCAGCCATTCCTTGAGGAGATCCTGTATCACAGATCAACCTCATCAGCTTTTCATCCAAAAGATATTCTTCTACTTCCAAATCCGGTCTCTTCATCAAATAGTACTCTTCTTCACGCCCCTCTTCGACAAAAATCCGCACCAGCAAATTTTTACGCCGCAAAGCCTCTTCCAGCATCTTTTGCCCTTCTATAAAAAACATCTTTTCCTTATAGCGAAATTTCTTGTTTTTAAGCTTTAAGGCATGTTTAATTTTTTGATTATCCCTGGATGAGATGCGCTCCATAAAACCTACACCTTTACGCCGCTTAAAAGCAAGCAACAAAAAGTATGGTATTAATACCATACTTTTTGTTGCTCTATCCGTTGTCATTAACAGTTTTTTTGGATAATTCAGCCAACTCCGCAAATCCCTTAGGATCACTTATCGCCAGCTCTGCCAAAATTTTGCGATTTATATCAACCCCGGCCATCTTAAGTCCATGGATCATCCTGCTGTATGTGGTCCCATTATCGCGAGCAGCAGCATTAATACGGGCAATCCATAATTTGCGGAATTCCCTTTTTCTAAGCTTCCTATGGGCATAAGCATAATTTCCTGACTTCATCACCTGCTGCTTCGCTACCCGAAAAAGCTTGGATTTGCTTCCCCTGTAGCCTTTGGCCATCTTTAATATCTTCTTACGTCTCCTGCGAGAAGTTACCCCGCGTTTCACTCTCGGCATAAATCAGAACCCTCCTAATCTTTAATAAGGAATCAACTGCGATATTCTCTTAGTCTCTTTTTTACTTACTAGTCCAGCCTTACGAAGTCTTCTCTTTCTTTTTGGGCTCTTCCCTCCTAACAAATGACTGGCATATGCTTTAGACCTCTTTATTTTCCCGCTAGCGGTCTTTCTGAATCTTTTGGCTGCACCTCTGTGAGTCTTCATCTTAGGCATTAGGCTTCCTCCTTTTTTTCGCTTTCCGTTTTGGGCACAAATACAGCAACCATATTTCTCCCTTCAACTTTGGGGGCCTTTTCAACTGTCGAGATATCAGACAATTCTTCTGCAAGTTTGAGGGCTAATCTTTCACCCAACTCGGGATGAGTAATCTGCCTTCCTCTGAACATAATAGTTAATTTCACCTTATCTCCTGAGGTCAAAAACCTTCTAGCATTTTTGGCTTTTACCTTAAAATCATGTTCCTCAATATTAGGCCTCATTTTAACTTCTTTTACTGAAACTATCTTCTGCTTTTTACGAGCTTCTTTCTCTTTCTTGCTCTGCTCAAATTTAAATTTCCCGTAATCCATTAAACGACATACAGGCGGTTTAGCTGAAGGTGCTACCTCAACCAGGTCCAAATTCTTCTCCACCGATATCTCTAAAGCTTTTTTAATAGGAACTATCCCAAGCTGTTCGCCGGTCTCGCTAATCAGCCTCACTTCTTTTACTCGGATGTCATCATTAACTCTCCAGTCTTTACTGATAGTAAGTTCACCTCCTGATAAAATAAAAAAACGAGCTGCAAAAGCCCGCTTCTTCCATAACCTTTAAACGAATAGCAACTAGTCCCACCAGACTATACGGCTATCCCGTTAAATACCTTACGAACGCCAGTTGTAAGGTGAGAAGCACAGCTTCTGCTTAGTCAATGTTTAACCGCTATAAATTCTAGCATATATAAAGGAAATTTGCAATTCTTTAATTCTTATTCTGTGAAATCAAAAATAAGCAATAATTTCAGATAACTTTGCCTGCAATCTCTTCCTTTATCATAACCTTGAATTCCTGCAGCGGTCTAGGACCAAGATCACCCTGCTTGCGGTGCCGAACAGCAACACTTCCTTGTTCAGCTTCTCTGTCGCCTACTATAAGTAAGTAAGGTATTCTTTGCATCTGTCCTTCTCTAATTTTGTAGCCCACTTTTTCACTGCGATCATCGATTTCCACCCTTATATCCTCATTTTCAAGCTCTCGCAGCACTTTCCGGCCATAATCATGCTGCCGCTCAGTAATAGGAAGAATACGAACTTGAACCGGGGCGAGCCAGGTAGGAAAAGCACCCCCAAAATGTTCCGTAAGTATTCCTATAAAACGCTCAATACTTCCGTATATAACCCGGTGAAGCATAACCGGGCGGTGTTTTCCCCCGTCTTCGCCAATATAAGTCAGATCAAATTTCTCCGGCATAAGGAAATCAAGCTGAATCGTCCCGCACTGCCAGGTTCTATCAAGGGAATCTCGCAAATGGAAGTCTATTTTGGGACCATAGAAAGCACCGTCTCCTTCATTCACCTTATAGTCAAGTCCTTTTTCCTCCAGAGCCCGGGCTAAAGCCTTAGTAGCCATCTCCCATATCTCATCTGAACCCATGGCTTTTTCCGGCTTGGTTGATAATTCCACATGATAAGTAAAACCAAAGAGGCTGTAAAAGCGATCAACCAAGTCAATTACTCCCTTAATTTCGTCAATAATCTGCTCCGGCAGCATAAATATATGAGCATCATCCTGGGTAAATGCTCTTACCCTCATCAAACCATGTAAGACCCCAGACAGCTCGTGCCTATGTACTAAGCCCATTTCTGCTGTCCTCAACGGCAGTTCTCTATAACTATGCAGGTTTTGCTTGTAAACAAGCATCCCACCAGGACAGTTCATAGGTTTTATAGCATAATCCTGTTCATCTATCTTGGTAAAATACATGTTTTCTTTATAATGCTCCCAGTGCCCTGATTTTTCCCATAGATCCCGGCTGAGTATAATTGGAGTGCGAATTTCGTGATAACCTGCTTTTCTATGTTCTTCCCTCCAAAACTTTTCCAGCTCGTTTCTTATAATCATCCCTTTGGGCAAGAAAAAAGGAAAACCCGGCCCTTCCTCCAGAACCACAAAAAGCCCTAGCTCCCGGCCTAGCCGGCGATGGTCGCGCTTTTTGGCCTCTTCCAGTTTGTGCAGATAATCGTCCAGCATAGCTTTTTGAGGAAATGAAGTACCGTAGATCCTCTGCAGCATTTTGTTATCTTCACTTCCCCTCCAGTAAGCTCCTGCTAAACTCGTGAGCTTTATCACTTTTAACCTGCCGGTTGAAGGAACATGCGGCCCAGCGCAAAGATCAACAAACTCGCCCTGCTGGTAGACGCTGATAACTGCTTCTTCTGGTAATTCCTCTATAAGCTCCACTTTATAAACCTCATTGCGCTCCGCAAAAAATTTCAAGGCATCGTCACGGTTCAATTCTTTTCTGATAATAGGATAATCGGCATCTATTATCTTATTCATTTCATCCTCTATTAGCTTAAAATCGTCAGGCGTAAATGTGTGGCTGCTGTCGAAGTCGTAATAAAAACCTTTGTCGATGGATGGCCCTATGGCGAGCTTAGTATCAGGCCATAACCTTTTTACAGCCTGAGCTAAAACATGCGCTGAAGAATGGCGGTAAACACTCCGTGCCCTTTCATCTTCAAACCCGATTATTTCCAAGGATCCATCCTCCTGAACTCGGGTATTTAAGTCGGCCAATTCACCGTTAAAAACAGCTACGACTGCATTTTTCGCCATTTTAGTGCTGATCTCTTCTGCCACCTGTAGGAGAGTAATACCCTCAGGGTATTCCCTCTGGTCTCCATTTTTGAACTCGATTTTTAGCATTTGCAAAACCTCCTGAATTTATGAAAACTATCCTTTTACCGCGACAGCATCCAGAGTATACCGACCTGAAAAATTCCTATTATCAGGCCGAGAATTCCTCCTAAAATTTCAATAAACCTTAACTCTGAAGAAGAAACCTCCCGTATCATCCTCTCAAGTTTATTAAGATCAAAAGAGTTGATCTT
>JACIYB010000107.1 GCA_014360155.1 Syntrophomonadaceae bacterium | reverse complement strand
CGCGAACCATAAAAAGTTTCTAAAAAAGGAGCAGCCATCATATGGGCAATGCTGTCGATGCCTAGGTAGCGGCGCAGGCTCCCCAAAACTAAGTCATAAGGACCCTGGATAGGAGTCAAAAGGCCTTCCAGCCAGCTGTCGTCTATTCCTATGCCTTTTTCGGTTGCCATATTAGGACTGAAAAGCAGCAGGTCCGCTTCCATACGGTCACCTATTTCCAGAATTGCCCTTATGCTCATCCCCCTTCCACTTATCTCCTCAGGCAGGAGAAATTCTATATGCGGGTGCTGCAAACCCAGCTCCTGGATAGACTCCAGAGTCTCGCGCGCTGAAGAGCTGCCCACACACACTATAAGCTGTCTCCTCCCAATCCAAGACTGCAGAACTTCATCTATAGATTGGAGAAGAGGCTTTAAAGAATCATCTTCGTCTGAGAATGGAATACCGATAATCAGATCATAATCAGCAAAATAGCTGAGACTGGGTGCTATTTCTTCTATCTTTTCGTCAAATAACGCTTCTACATTTATATTATTATTTAATAAATGGGTCAAATTGCCTGGAACCCCCTTTAGATTCTTTAATAGTCTCTACATAATTATGCTCATTTTCAACATATTATATTAGAACTCTTTTGACGTATCCAAACAACGAACCTCCGCACTTCAATATGCCGTAATCTTCCTTTCTAACCGCCGCTGTTCCCACTCCGTACATTTTGGATCTTTTCCATCTCTGTTATCAGATCTCCAAAATAGGCGAGCGCTTCTTCCACCGGTTGCGGACTAGCAAGGTCGACACCGGCTTCCCTTAATAAATTCAAAGGATAATCTGAACTTCCCGATTTTAGAAAATCCAGGTATCTCCGGACAGCAGGTTCTCCTTCGTTTAAAATTTTCTGCTTAATGGCAGCAGCTGCAGAAAAACCGGTAGCATACTTGTACACATAAAATGCAGAGTAAAAATGGGGAATCCTGGCCCATTCAATATTTATTTCCTCATCCAGCACCACCTCAGAACCGTAATAGAGTTGATTTAAATCGCGATATATCGTATTAAATTCTTTTACAGACAGAGCCTCGCCCCCCTCTACTTTGGCGTGGATAATTTTTTCGAATTCAGCAAACATGGTTTGCCTGTACACCGTGCCTCTGAATTGCTCCAGGTAATAGTTTAGCAGGTACATTTTTTCCTGCGCATCACTACAGCTTTTCAAAAGATAATCTATAACTAGAGATTCGTTTACTGTCGAAGCAACCTCGGCTACAAAAATGCTGTAATGGCTGTATATGTAGGGTTGAGTCCTGTTGGAATAATAGGTATGCATAGCGTGCCCCATTTCATGAGCAAGGGTCAAAACGTCAGCAAACCTGTTGTTATAGTTGAGTAAAACAAAGGGATGAGCATCATAGCAACCCCATGAATAGGCACCGCTGGTCTTGCCCTTATTTTCATAAACATCTACCCAGCCGGAATCTATGCCTTTCTTTAGATTTGCCGCATACTCCTGTCCCAGGGGATAAAGCGCCTTCACTATCAGCTCTTTTGCTTCTTCATAAGGGATATCCATTTTGAGCTCCTTTACCAGAGGGGCATAGATATCGTACATATGCAGTTCATCAAGGCCCAGAATCCTCTTCCGCAGCTGCATATATCGCTGCAGATGACCCAGATTATTATGCACTGCCTCGATAAGCCCTTCATAAACTTCAACAGGTATATTGTCCTCGTCAAGAGCGGCCTCCAGGGAAGAAGAATACTTTCTGCTGCGAGCATAGAATACGTCTTTTTTTATACTGGAAGCTAGCATTGCCGCCAGGGTATTGGGAAACTGATTATATGTGCTGTAAAGAGCCTTAAATGCTTCTCTCCTAACTTCCCGGTCACTGCTTTCCATTAACTTCCCGTATCTCCCTTTGGTAAGTTCGACTTCTCGCCCCTCTTGATCATGAACAACGGGAAACTTTATGTCAGCATCGTTTAGCATTGAAAATACATTTCTCGCAGTCAGGGATAAATCAGCAGCCATAGCCAACAGCTTTTCTTCTTCTGGGGAAAGCACGTGCTGTCTCTGCCGTAAAAGCTGATCAAAAAAATGCTTATAGGAATGCAATTCTCCCCTCTCATTTAAAAAAACATTGAGTTTTTCTTCTGGAATCGCAATTATTTCCGGCGCAATATAGGAAACGGCACTATTAACTTGAATATTTAAGCTCTGCGCCCTATCAAACAGAGCTTGGTAACGAGGATTTGCATTATCCTCGTCCCGTCGCATTTTAGCATAAACGCAGAGCTTTTCTGTCTTTCGCTCCACTTTTTCCAAAAGTTTCAATACATTTATCAAACTGTCGGAAGAATCCCCCAGCTTTCCATGATATGCTTCTATTTTGGCAGACAACATTTTTGCTTCTTTTAAATCCTCTTCCCACTCCCCTTCTTGAGCATAAATATCCTCAAGCCTCCACCTGTATTTCGGGTCAATTTCGTCTCGTGTTTTCAAATATTCTCCCATACCACAATCCCCTTTGTTCAATAATTCAAGGACACTTAGGGTTGCATAAGGCAATTGCTCCGGACGCCAATCTTGCCTTAATTAGTATTTCCGTTCGCCAATAATCGTACAAGTCAGTAATTGATAAAAATTTATAGTTTTTTTTGCCATATAAATTAATTACAGGCTAAATTATATAATAAATAATTGCCGATATCATCCAGTTTGGCTGAAATCCCAGTAAAACCTGTTACGTCCTTTCTAAAAATAAGATATAATTTTTGTACAAAAACGACTCCTGGGGATGAAGGCTTAAGGTCAGCCTCCGGGGGAAACGTATCCCGCGAACATAGGAGGTTAGTCCGGATTTGATTCCCAGTTCCAGTTATTGTTAAGGAGGTATAAAATGAAAAAACTTTTATCCATGTTTTTTGCCGGTCTGGCTGTTCTATTGCCGGTGGCAATCTCTTTATATTTGGTATGGTGGCTGTTTGTTCAAATAGATGGTATACTAGCGCCGTTGTTAGTAAAATTTTTCGGGAGAACAATTCCGGGAGCAGGATTTTTGCTTACTATAATTATGATAATTATGGTGGGTTTTATGGCTACAAACCTGATAGGCCGCAAGTTATTTCTATGGTCAGAACAGATTCTTTTAAAAATCCCTCTCCTGGGAAAAATATATTCTACCGTCAAGCGGATTACGCGGGCATTTTTTTCTCCGGGAAAAAAGTCGTTCCGCCAGGTAGTATTGGTGGAATTTCCCCGAACAGGAGCATATTCCTTAGGGTTCATAACCAACGACGAATTTCCGTTTGTGGGAGAAGACACCTATTCGGTCTTCGTCCCTACTACCCCGAACCCAACTTCTGGTTTTTTTATAGTTGTTTCCCAAAATCAGGTTAAAATACTTGATATCAGCGTGGAACAAGGAATTGAGATACTCATGTCAGCAGGAATGATTACAGCTCAGCCTTGACCTTATTTTCAACCTTTTAAGTCATATGTTGTAATATTTTGTCAAATTATTGCATGTCCCTTGATTTTATTGCCCGAATAATATATATAATTATTTAATAAATAATCTTTAAATGAAATCGATGACCCGAGTGATAAAGATGGGTTCCAGTTTTTTCTCGGCCTGCTAAATACCCGACAAACACTTCTAGCAAAACGGGGGAGGAGGACTTCAGTTGTCAACCCTTTCAGCTTTTAAGATCACTAACTTTTTGGAACAGATAGACAACCCCTACATGTTTTTTGTAATCACAGACAAAGAGGGGCGTATTATAAATGTCAATCAGACCTTCCTAGACCTTATCGAAGCCAAAAAGGAAGATGTGGAAAATAAACACATCCTCGATGTTATTCCCGACTCCAAACTGCCTGCAATCTTGGAGACCGGACGTCCCAATAAGGCTGATATATGGTCTTTCAAAGGCCAAAACGCAGTAGTAAACCGTTTGCCTATCTGGGAAAATGGTGAAATAATCGGGGCTATTGGCCACGGCTTGTTCCTCGACATATCGGCAGCCAAAATCCTGGTGGAAAAGCTGCAGGAGAAGGAAAAAGAATTCAATATTATGTTGGAAGGACTTATAGAAAGTCCCCATATGGGTTATGCTATCGTGGACAAAGAAGGCTTCATTACTGCCATAAATCAGACTTACCTCGAGTTACTGGGATTGAAAAAAGAAAGCACTATCGGCAAACATATCCTCGATGTAACTTCCTGTTCCAAACTCCACGAAGTTCTGCAAACCGGGCGCATAGATAAAGCCGATATTTATAACATAAAAGGCCAGGATATAGTAGTAAACCGGTTTCCCATCCAAAAAGAGGGCGAAATTATAGGCGCTATCTGCCAGAGCATTTTTTTGGACTTATCAGGGGTTAATATTTTGATGGAAAAATTGAAAGAAACAGAAAACGAATTAAATATCTATAAAGATGAAGTATGCCGAATTTACCAGGCAAAATGGCAGTTTGAAGATTTAATAGGCGAGAGCGACATGTTCCATGAGGTCAAAACGATGGCCCAGCAGCTGGCCAACACTACTTCCACAGTGCTCATCACAGGTGAAAGCGGAACCGGCAAGGAACTGTTCGCTCAGGCCATTCACAATGCCAGCAGCCGGAGAGCAGGCCCCTTTATCAGGATAAATTGTGCTGCGCTGCCGGAAAACCTTCTGGAATCTGAACTGTTTGGCTACGAAGAAGGCGCGTTCACCGGCGCCAAAAAAGGAGGTAAACCCGGTAAATTCGAACTTGCCAAAGGCGGAACCGTCTTCCTAGACGAAATAGGAGACATGCCTTTGAACATGCAGACCAAGCTGCTGTCAGTGCTGCAGGAAAGAGTAATAGAACGGGTTGGAGGAACAGAACCGATACCCATAAATGTGAGGGTAATAGCTGCTACCAATCAGAACCTGGAACAGATGGTAAAAAACAAGCAGTTCAGGTCAGACCTTTATTACAGGCTTAATGTTGTGAGGTTGAACATTCCTCCCTTGAGAAAGCGGACAGAGGACCTGCCGCTCCTGGTGGAAGTCCTGATGGCCCGGATAAACAGGCGCTTGAGGACCAGGGTGGCCAAATGCTCAAAAGAAGCGATAAAACTGCTGACAGGCTATTCCTGGCCGGGAAACGTACGCGAACTCGAAAACCTCCTGGAGAGGGCCATCAATCTGGCTAACGCCAACAATGAATATTGTATCCGCTTGAGCCATTTACCTTCATTAATAGAAAAAAACGACATTTCACAAACAGCAACAAGCGATACTTTGCCGGAAATAATAATTCCCGATAACTTCGGAGAAAAACTTTCGGATACAATCGAAGGCATAGAAAAGAAGATGATTCTCCAGGCCTTATCCAAAACAGGCGGCAATAAAACAAAAACCGCAAAACTGTTAGGCATCCATAATTCGGCCCTTTACAGGAAACTTAGCAAATACGGGCTAGATTAGATCCTCTCGTTTCAGCTCACCGGTAAAAGTCAAGACCGGACCTGAGCGTCCTTAAGTCTCCATCCCCTCTACCATTACCTTGACACCCATTGTGTTAAAGTTATTCTCCTATTTTGGGATAAATGCAAGAATATCTTCAGGCAGCCCAACTGAAAAATTAAACAGCTAAATCGCTCAACATTCCTTGTTTTCCTTGTTTTTTTCAATATCCGCCAATGTTGGCACAAAATTTGCTTGTTTATAAAATAGCAGTTTAATTTTTTTATCCCCCTAATGTTATAATTTGGTTCTCCCTCTTGTTTTATTGTGTTTTATACCCGTTTACCCTCATTAAGGGGGGTTTTTTTTGCCCAGCAAAAAAACTATTCTCAGCCATTTCGCTGCTTTAGCCCTTTCCAGCCTTGGATTTCGGTTAAAGCAAATATTATTTATCCTATTTTAGGATAAATAATATTTGCGCAATCCGGGATGTTTCCCTGCTAAATCTTGCTGTTTTCTTCCACTTCACCGTTTATAATTATCCTATTTTGGTACAAATATCTGCAATATCTTTCTGCGGCTTTTAAAAAAGAGAGAGCCGGAAATAGCATTGAATTCGCCTATTGCCAGCGTTTCTAATTTAAAATCGCGAGCTGGTATAAATTTTGCATTTTAATAAAAAAAATATTTGTTTTTTATTTTTTAGGTTTTTGAAACTTAGGGGGTGATTTTTTTATACAGTTTGACTAAAAATATTGTCTTCATTAAAAAACACAAAGGAGGTTTTAATTAACTATGGAAATCAAAAAAATTGCAATTTTAGGCGCTGGAACAATGGGACAAGGCATAGCCTGGGCCCTGGCTTTAGCAAGCAAAGAAGTTGTGCTCTACGATATCAAGCAGGAATTCTGTGACCGGGCAATTGGCACAATCAGTAAAAGTCTTGCTAAAGCCGAAGAAAAAGGCAAAGTAACTGCAGGGACCAAAGATGCAGTAATCTCTCGCATACAGGGGACCGGGAACTTTGAAGATGTAGCAGACGTTGACTTTGTCATAGAATGTGTCTTTGAGAATATGGACGTAAAAAAAGAAGTTTACACCAAATTGGACAAAATGTTGAGGCCTGAAGTTGTCATAGCCACCAACACTTCTTCCCTTTCCATTACTGAAATAGCCGCAATCACTGAAAGACCCAGCCAAGTAATAGGCATGCACTTTTTCAACCCAGCAAATGTCATGAAACTGGTCGAAGTAATCCCTGCTGTGCAGACCTCTGAAGAAACTATTGAAACTGTGATGGAATTATCTAAAGCTATTGGCAAAACACCGGTTAAAGTCAAGGAAGGCCCCGGCTTTGTCGTCAACCGGATACTGCTGCCGGGTATGAACGAGGCGGCTTTCATTCTTTATGAAGGCCTGGCAGCCGCTGAAGATATTGACACGGCTATGAAGCTGGGAGCCGGTTGGCCCATGGGACCCCTTACCCTCTGCGACCTGGTAGGCGTGGATATAGCCTTGGCAGTGTGCAACACCCTTTATAACGAAACAGGAGATCCTAAATATCGCCCGGCCCCCCCGTTTAAACAGCTTGTACGCGCTGGATGGCTGGGAATGAAAACCGGCAAAGGTTTCTTTGAATATAAAAAATAAAGTCACTTGATATATATAAATGATGGATTGGTTCAATAAAAATCTTAAAAACGAGGAGGAAAGAAAAAAATGGATTTTCGCCT
>JACIYB010000106.1 GCA_014360155.1 Syntrophomonadaceae bacterium | reverse complement strand
ACAAAATGTTGAAAGGCTCCAACAAAAGCTGTTATCCCGGATTGACGCCGCTGTGCAAAAGGTAATCGAACAAAACAGCGGGGGAAATAGCAAGTTCCAGGTAATTAAAAAGAAGAATAAATTACTGGTATTACCTGTGAAACAAGAGCAAGTATCAGCTCCAGACAGTGATAATGATGAGGATGTTACCAATACCGGCGCCGATTCTTCTGCAGGGAACGGGAGTAATGGAAGAAACGAAAACTCCTTAAATGTTCGGGAAAAGTGGATAGAGGACGAAAGCAATAAAATGTCTGAGAATCTCCCGACTGGGGATTGCGAGCAAACAGAAAAGGGAATTTGGACAGAACATGGAGATAAAACGGCAGATCAAATCCAGGAAAAAGGGAAGCAAAATTTTCCGGAAAGCCTAAAGAGTAAACTGGAAACCCAAACAGGAGGGAAAAACAAGCCCGTCTTCATTGATGTTGGTGATAAGAAACAGAAACGGTAAAATTTATAAAATAGGTTAAACCGTTTGATTTAGCTGGTTGAAGAGCATTTCTGCAATCCCGATGGATTTTGTTTTACTTATTTCTTTCGAGTATTCCTGGTAGAGCATTGAGTCGAAAACTTCTCTGGCAAAGCTGTAGCCGGTGAAATCATTTCTGGGGATTGTAGCGCGCATACAATCGAAAACTTGGTTCAAGAAGATACTTTCAAATTCCTGGCAGGCCGAATAGAGCCTGCCTTTATTGTCTTCTTTTGCGGCATTTTCAAGTTGCCTGATGAAGCTTTCAGTTTTTCCGCTGTCTTTAGTGATAGGGCTTATATTTATTTTAGCTTGGCTGTCAAGAGAGAATATCCCTTTTGAACTGACAGTATTCATGGAAGGATTCCTCCTGTTGAAATTTTACCTGCGTAGATTGGTGGCTGTTTGCAGCATTTCATCTGAAGATTGTATAACCTTGGAATTAATCTCGTAAGCCCTTTGGGCAGTTATCAGACCAACCATTTCTTCAACTATCTGGACATTCGACATTTCTAAGCAGCTTGATTCCAGGGAAACAGTATGGTCGTACTCAGGGTCCCAATCGATAGCTTCACCTGAATTGGGCGTTGCCTGGTATAAATTGCTGCCCAGTTTTTCGAGACCGGCAGGGTTGATAAATTTGACTAGTTCCAACTGGCCGGCCTCCTGGGGTTCGTCTCCGTCCGGGAGCATGTAGGTAACCCGTCCATCTTTCTCGATGGCGATGTTATAAGCGCCTTCTTCCAAGCTGTCTACACCGACAAGGAGGTAGCCGTCTGAAGTGGTAAGCTGCCCTTCAGAGTCTATTTTAAAAGCTCCGTCTCTTGTATAAAGGTAATCATCATAACCGGGTACTTCTATTTTAAAGAAGGCGGGTCCGCTTATGGCTACATCAAGCGGGTTGTCAGTAGCTTGAAGATTGCCTTGGGAAAATATGGTGTTTATTGTTGCCGGTTTTACGCCTAAACCAACGGTTAGCCCGACCGGTTCGTTTATATCGAAATTAACAGCAGGACGTCTGATGACTTGATAAAGCAGGTCCTGGAATTCTACGCGCTGTCGTTTGTAGCCGGTGGTGTTGACATTGGAGATGTTGTGGGCAAGAGTGTCAACTTGCAACTGCTGTGCAGACATACCCGTACTTGCGATATAGAGGGACCTGAGCATCTATAATTTTCCTCCTCGAAATTTAATCTCGAAATTTAATTTTTAATTACAGCGTGGCGCTGCTTCGCTTGTTCGTCATTCCAGGGGCTTCTCGGCCGGGGCTGATCTTCTTATTATTTGTTTATATTCATATTATCGAATTATTGGATTTCTAAGTTTAATATTTCAAAGAATAATTTGGATTTTAACTGTGATTTCACTGCTGAAAGTTATAATCTGCTGTTTAAAAGTTATAATCTGCTGTTTAAATGAAACTTTCTTTTTTGTTTTTCATATATTGAAAGTGTACACATATTTTTCTAACAGGAGAGTGAAGGCTGTGATAAAGATTTCAGATCTTCGGATACGTGACGTAGTTAATATATTGGATGGCAGAAAACTGGGGCATATTATTGATATAGACTTGGATTTGGAGAATGGGAAGGTGATGGCTTTAGTTTTACCAGGTCGCTCAGGCAGGTTCAATATTTTTTCCAGGCGGGAAGAAGTTGTCGTTCCTTGGAACAAGATAGTTCGAATAGGCAAAGACGTGATTTTGGTCGAAGTGCCTGTTGCTAATGAGATCGAATCCAGGAGAAAAGACAGCTTTATAGGTAATTAACAAGTTGAATTGTGCCTCTATTTTACTCATAATAAAGTCAGATGGGTGTTAACCGGAGGTTAATCAGGATACGGGAGTGGTAAGAACGTGCGATGTCCGTATTGCCAAGAAGGCGAAAGCCGGGTTGTAGATTCGAGGTCCAGCGAAGATGGGAGTTTTATACGTCGCCGCCGGGAATGTAACGCTTGCAGAAGGAGATTTACCACCTATGAGCGTGTAGAGGAAAGGCCGCTGCTGGTTATAAAAAAGGGAGGTGGGCGCGAACCTTTCATTCGAGAGAAGTTGCTGAGCGGTATTACAAGAGCATGTGAGAAAAGGCCGGTTAGTATGGAAGATATTGAAAATGTGGCAGCAGAGATAGAAAGGGAATTGAGGGACAATTATGAGCGGGAAGTGAGCAGTAAAGTAATCGGTGAGAAAGTAATGGACAGGCTGCAGGATTTAGATGAAGTGGCGTACGTCCGTTTTGCTTCTGTGTATAGGCAGTTCAAAGATTTAAACAGTTTTATCAAGACAATTGAACAGATGAAGGGGCGGTAAAAAGGCAGGCTTAAGCTGGTATTTTCTTTCAGCAAAGAAACATAGAAACAGGCGGCTTGCAGCATAAACTTGCTTTATTCCGCATTTTTTAATAAAGCAAGGGCGCTTTCCAGCATATGTCCGGGGACAGCAATTTCTATCTCGCCAAGGGGGCCGATATTGACAGGTATTTGCGGTATTTCTCTGCGGAATATTTTTACCGGTATCCCGCAGGATTTTAATAGGCTTTCTATAATAATGTCACTCGGAGGATAGACTTTGCTTACTACTATCCAGGAGTATTTGCTTAAATCGGAACCGCAGTTAGCGCATTTGCCGTTTTTAACTTCAAGCAAGTGCTTGCAGTCAGGGCAGTTCATTTGTTATCATCTCCCAAGGTTATTGTATGCTAAAATAAGAAGGTAGACAAATGCGTAATTGGGAATGGAAAATACTAAATGGAATGAGATATATAACTTTACCTGAATGGGAAGAGCAGGGGATAAATATTGCTTTTTCTACGCGTGAAGGAGGGACGAGCGCTTTTCCTTTTGTTTCTCTTAATCTGGGGCTTCATGTAGGGGACAGGAAAGAAAGCGTATTGGAAAATCGACGTCGGTTTTTGCAACTGTTTAATGGGGATTTGAGTAGTATGGTCTGCTGCCAGCAGGTGCATGGTGACAGGGTTGCGGCAGTTGACGTTCGACATGCGGGACGAGGAGCCCTGGAAATGGAAACTGCTTTGCCCGGATATGACGCTATGGTTACCGCGACTCCCAGCATCTTTCTCGCGTCCTTTTTTGCAGACTGTTTGCCTATTTATTTTTTTGACCCGTTTAGGAGATCGGCAGCTATTGCTCATAGCGGCTGGAAAGGGACTATGAGCAGGATAGCTGCTAATACAGCAAAAAAAATGGAACAGGCATTCGGCTGTGATCCTGTTGATATTAAAGTATTTATTGGGCCCGGTATTGGAAAATGCTGCTTTAAGGTTAGCGAGGATATTGTTTCAGAGGTAAAAAAGAAGTTTGTTTTCGCAGATGATATAATTAATATAAATGAGAAAGGGTATACTTGGGATCTAGCTGCTACCAACAGGAGAATACTTGTTGAATCGGGGATAAAATCGGAAAATATCATAACGTGTGACATCTGCACCTCGTGCAACACCGATATATTTTACTCATACCGACGCGAAAATGGGAGAACAGGAAGGATGGGAGCTGTTATAGGTTTAAAGTAATGCAAATTCGGGGTGATATATTGAAAGGGTCCAAAATATTAGTAGTGGATGATGAAACATATATAGTTGAATTAGTAAAGTTCAATCTAGAAAAAGAAGGATTTAAAGTGCTGGTTGCATATGATGGCCAGAACGCTTTGGAAACAGTGGAAAAAGAAAGACCGGACTTGATAATTTTAGATATAATGTTGCCTAATGTAGACGGGCTGGAAGTGTGCCGTGTACTCAAGCAAGACCCAGTTTACAATACTATTCCCATTATAATGCTTACTGCCAAGGCAGAGGAGTTTGATACGGTTTTGGGACTGGAAATGGGCGCTGATGATTATATAAAAAAACCTTTCAGTCCTCGCGAGATGGTGGCTAGGGTGAAAGCTCGCCTGAGGGCCTTAAAGATTCTCAAGGCAGAAAAAGCAGTGGGACAGAAGATTTATGTTTATAAAGATTTAATAATTATTCCGGAGAAGTATGAAGCCTTTTTAGGAGAGGAGAAACTGGAATTAACTCCTAAAGAATTTAAACTTCTGAGTTTATTGGCTTTTAATCAAGGCAAAGTTTTTACCAGAGAGGTGCTGCTGGAGAAGGTATGGGGTTACGAATTTTCAGGTGATACCCGTACAGTTGATGTCCATATAAGGCATCTGCGGCAGAAACTGGGTGATGATTCGACTTATCCAGCTTATATAGAGACCGTAAGAGGTATTGGTTACAAGTTTGCCGAAGAGCAAATAAACGGGTAGAAGGTGTTGGGCGTGTTGGGGATTATTCGAGACAGCAATAAAATGCAGGCTATGCTCAGCTGTATGCTGGATGGCATAATAGTATTTGACCTCAATGGATATATAATAGTTGCAAATAAAGCGGCGGAAAGACTGTTTCTAGCACGTGAGGGTTCATTATTGGGGAAGCAGTTTAATGAGGTGTGTGGGGACCAGGATATAAATCGTATGGTATGTGAAGTTTTACAGGTCGGAAATGAAGTATTTACTGAAACTGTGATAAGGCCCGGCACGCAGATTTTTAGGGTTCACGTAACACCAATTAGGGATGAAGCGGAAAATATCGAAGGGGCTGTAGCAGTGTTTCACGATGTTACCGATGCCCGCAATTTTGATCAGATGAGATCAGAATTCGTAGCTAATGTTTCCCATGAATTGAGAACGCCCTTAACTTGTATAAAAGGATTTGTTGAGACCCTTATGGATGGAGCTATGGAAAACAGTACTATATGCCGGCGGTTTCTTTCTATTATTGATGCCGAGACGGAACGTTTGCGTCGCTTGATAGAGGATTTGCTGACTCTTTCCTCCCTCGAGTCCAAAGAGCGTTTAATATACTCCAGACCAGTATGTATAGTTCGCTCTATACGCAGTGTTATGAATATATTAGGTCCCCAGATAAGCGAGAAAACTCTGCGTGTTGAATTTATTTATTCTTCGAACTTGCCTTTTATCAATGCGGATGAGGATTTGCTGGGACAGGTTTTGATCAATCTCCTTGACAATGCTATTAAATATACGCCCGCCGGGGGAAAAATAATTATTCGTTCCCGCAGGTGCGGCAGCCGTATAGTAACTACTGTAACAGATACTGGAATGGGCATCCCCCACGAGAGTTTGCCTCGTATTTTTGAAAGGTTTTACCGTGTGGACAAAGCCCGTTCAAGGTCCCAGGGAGGTACCGGCCTTGGTTTGTCGATAGTTAAACATATAGTGGAGGCGCATGGAGGAGAAGTTTTTGTCGATAGTGAAATCGGCAAAGGTTCAACTTTCGGGGTCAGTTTCTTGGTGGTCTAGTTTTAGATTCTATAAACGACTGTATTACAGATGGGGATAAAAAAATAGGGATTCTAAAAAATAGCCGCTTTATCTAGGAAAAAACATTTATTCAAATTTGAAGCAGGTGGTTTTATGAAACAATTAAGAGAAAATATTCAGAAAGTTAGGCAGCGGATAGAACGAGCTGCATTGAGAAGCGGCAGGAACGGCTCCGATATTCTCCTGGTTGCTGTGAGTAAAACTGCAGATATTGCTCAAGTTCATGAGGCTTATCAGCTAGGGATTAAGCATTTTGGAGAGAACCGGGTTCAGGAATTGAAACGTAAAATGGAAGCTTTACCCGAGGCGGAATGGCATATGATAGGCCGCCTGCAGACGAATAAGGTGAAAGATATTGTGGGAAAAGTCACTCTTCTTCATTCCCTGGATAGATGGAAGCTGGCAGAGAAACTTAATGAAAGGGCTGCAGTTCAAGGTGTTACGGTGCCAGCTCTCCTCCAGGTCAATATTGCAGGGGAAGAAAAAAAAGCAGGTGTAGAAATGTCTGATGTAGAAGCATTTCTCAGCGCTGTGGGTGAATTATCTGCGCTTAGAATTTATGGTTTAATGACAATAGCCCCGTTGCTTGAGGATGCGGAAGCAGCGAGACCTATATTTAGAGAACTGTATCAGGTGAAAGAGAAGTTGGCTAGGAAAAGCTACAAAAATGTGGAACTGAAGTTTTTATCCATGGGGATGTCGCAGGATTTCGAGGTAGCTATTGAAGAAGGAGCTAATATTGTTCGCATTGGAAGTGCTATATTCGATCAGAAAGACAGTCCCATGTACTAGGAGGAGTCAGGGAAAGAACAAGAATCTCTCTGAAAGGCGGGAAGGAGGTTTTTTAATGGGTATAATGGACAAATTCTGGACATGGCTGGGAGTAGAACAGGAGGAAATAAAGGAGGAATTTATAGAACTGCCGGGGAAAAATAGCGGGAAAGACAAATTGACCCCCAATGTAGTCAGTATTCATGCTAATAAAACTATGAAGGTCATAGTGTGTGAAGCGGAAAGTTTCGATGAAGTTCAGGTTCTGGCAGACCATTTAAAAAATAGAAAACAGGTTATTATCAATTTTGAAAATACTTCTCCGGAATTATCGCAAAGGATAATTGACTTTATAAGCGGTACTACATATGCTTTAGGCGGCAGCAGCCAGCAGCTGGGCAGAAATATCTTTCTCTTTACTCCTAGCAATGTGGAAGTTGCCAGAGATCATCGTTCTATTATGCGTAGGACCAAGAATTTGGATCCTTTTGGAGGTGAAAAATAATGGCACGAGTGCTGGGCATTATTGGCTGTGGCAAGATGGCTTATGCTATATTAAAAGGTATACTCAGCAGGTCTTCTGTGGATTTTGCCGGCATTTACGTCAATGATATTGATCCTGAAAGGGCCAGCCTTTTTAGCCGTGAATTT
>JACIYB010000105.1 GCA_014360155.1 Syntrophomonadaceae bacterium | reverse complement strand
GATGGGAAATAAAGATTTCCCCTGACGTAAAAATGGTGCCGGAACCTACTCCAGAAGAACTGAAAAACCTGAGAGAAGTGGATGTAACCGGATCTTTACGAAAGAAATAACTTTCTTATATTCGGGCTGGTCTTTACAGGATACCCGTATTTGAAAAAGGGTCAGTATTATTTGGGCAACAGTGCGATCAGGGTAGCCTGGCAGCAGTATTACGGGGCCGGGTCGATTGTAATCTCCCGGTCCTCCATTTGGGTTAAAGATATGAAAGGGGTGTCGCGATTTGAATAAACTCCAAGGGCTTTCACAGGAAGCGGTAAAAAAGACTTTGACTTATCGTTATTGGGTTTACCTGGTGATTGCTTTGGCTTACTTCTTTGTCTATTTTCACCGGGTCTCTCCTGCAGTTATGGCTCCGGAGCTAGTCAAAAGTTTTGGCATCGACGCAGCTGCCCTAGGCCTTTTCGGTTCTATGTATTTTTACGCTTATGCTTTGGGACAACTGCCGTCTGGTATCATGGCTGACCGCTTAGGAGTTCGTAAGACCATGTCTGTTATGGTATTGGTCGCAGGTATTGGAGCATTGATCTTTGGTTGGGCTTCAAACTTCAATATGGCATTGGTGGGCCGGTTTCTAGTCGGCTTCGGAGTCGGTTTTGTTTATGTTCCCACGATGCGCTTCTTGGCTGATTGGTTCAAGAACGATGAATTTGCTACTTATTCCGGGATAATGCTGGCAGTAGGCAATACAGGGGCTTTAGCTGCTGCTGCACCCTTGGTGGCTATGATGGCAACTATTGGCTGGAGAAGTTCGATGACCAGCGTGGGTATTATTTCAATCGCCATCGCCGTGTTATGTTACTTGATAATAAGGGATAAACCTGAGCATATTGGAGGTGCCGATATTAAGGACATACAGGGCCTTCCGAGGGCTGCCTCTTCACACGCTATTTCCATCGGCCAGGCCATAGCGATGACGGCTAGAAACTACAACTTCTGGATGATATCGATACTGTTCTTCGTTTTATACGGCAGTATAATGGCTTTTCAAGGGCTGTGGGCCGGGCCTTTCCTGGCCAATGTCTATGGAATGGATAAAGCCCAGGTAGGTAAAATCGTGAGCATGATTCCCATAGGCATGATCTTTGGCTGTCCTATTTCAGGGATTCTGGCTGGCAAGGTCATTAAATCTCCCAAAAAGACAGTGATGATTGGGACCTTTGTCAATATTCTTTTGTGGATACCGCTGATATGGATGATTGACAAAATGTCTCCAGGTTTTCTTTCGGTTCTGTTCTTTTTATATGGGTTCTTTGCCGGTTGGTTTGTCGTGATGTATGCCAATTTAAAGGAAAGCGTAAACCCGGCCATACAGGGCACTGCTACCGGATTTCTTAACACATGGGTATTCATCGGTGGCGCAGTATGTCAGCAGGTTACCTCAATCATTGTTGCTAAATATCAAGCAGCTAGTGGAGCGATTGCGACAGCAGGTTTTAAATCGGCGTTTATATTCCTGTTCATAATGTTAATAATAGGCTTGGCTGCATTTGCTACTCAGAAACGCCCAGAAGATGTCATTGAGGAAATATAATTGCAAAAAGAGGGTTGGGCTTTTAAGGAAAACTAATCTTCTGAGGTCAAGAAGAAAATTCTAAAAAGGAGGATGAGAGTATGAGAGAAAAAGTCATGTCTCTGTCGCAGGCTACTGACCTGATTCAAGACGGGATGCTGCTGGCTATTGGCGGAAATGCTATGCACCGGAACCCAACCTTGTTTTCCCTGGCATTGACCCAAAAGCCGGTGAAAGAGCTCAAGGTCTGCGGTGCAGCACCAGGAATTGCGGCAGATATCTTGTTTTCCACGTTCCAGGCTGATACTGCGTATTTCGGTTTCTTTGGTCTGGAAAACGAGGCTGGCCTGGCACCGGGAATGCGCAAGGCAATGGAGGGAGATGAACCTAAGGCAAGGGCTGTTGAAGGTTCCTGAACTGCTATTATTCACGCTCTCCGTGCGGGAGCATACGGTATTCCCTTTATGCCTGTTGGCGGGATGTGGGGAAGTGATCTAGTGGACATTCGTCCCGAGTTTTTCCAGGTAATGAAGAGTCCTTTCAGCGAAGAAAAGGTCGTCTGCGTAAAGGCCCTTGTTCCGGACTATGCGATTCTCCATGTGCAAGAGGCTGATATTTACGGCAATGCCCGTATACTCGGGCCAAGTTACCAGGATGTACTGATGGCCAGGGCAGCTAAAAAGGTTATACTGACTACAGAACGTATTGTGGGGACCTACCGAATGCAGGAAGAACCCAAGCTGACTGCGGTTCCTCATATGCTGGTGGAAGCTGTTGTTGAACTGCCCGGTGGTGCTAAACCCGGAATTTGTTATCCTGAATACCTGACGGTGGACTGGGATGACCATAAGGCTTACCAGAAGGCGGTTAAAGCGGGTGAAGTTCCACAGTTTGCTGCTAAGATGCTAGAAGGGAGGCTATAAAGATGGAATACGGTAAAGATTATGGCAAACCCGAGATGATGGCAACGGCTATCATACGCGAGATTAAAGAGGGTGATGTGGTATTCCACGGCCTTGCTTCACCTACACCGATGGTGGCTATGAAGGCAGCCAAAGCTCTAGGGAAGGATTTCACTTATGTTACTCTGAGCGACGGCTTGGATCATGATTGGTCACGGCCTCCGTATTTTGCTTCTACACTCAGCGAGAATACCTATATTGGTTCTGTTGCCACCTTTGGCTTGGATGAAATATTTGATCTTTTTGCGTCCGGAAAGGGAGATATAGCTTTCTTATCCTGTTTGCAAATGGACAAAACAGGTCGTATTGCGATGTCTGTTTTGGGAGGAAAAGACTACGATCATCCAAAACTAAGAGGACCTGGTGGAGCTGGCAGTGCTACCCTGACTCCTGTTACTAAAAGAACCGTTATATGGAAAACTGCCCATGACAAAAGAACTTTTGTGGAGCATGTGCAATTTGCCACTACATCTCCAGCGATTGACAAACCGTTTACTGTGATTACGCCGCTTTGTATTTTTAGGAAACCGGCTGGGGAGAAATATCTGAAACTTGACTGTATTTTCCCATATACTACTGTGGAAGAAGTAAAGGAAAATACAGGGTGGGAGATCGAGGAAAAGGATGTGCCGGTAATGGCCCCGCCAACTGAGGAAGAGCTGGCAGCGATTAAGAAAGTAGATCCTAACAATATTCTAGCATTTGAGTTTTAATGCTCGGTGTTCTGGGTAAATTAAAAAGCAAAACAATATAACACATACACGCTCTTTTCATTCCCCCTTCTTAATGTTAGGGAGGCCTCTGTATCTATGGAAATTACGTAGGATTATCAGGGTTTTTGCCGTTGCAGTGATTCAGTAAACCATAGACAGCAGGCCTCACTTTTTATTTGACATGACCTATGATCACAGCGACTTTCAGTTGCTGGTTGGAGACAAACATGTACTGGTTGAGTTATTATGTTATTGTAGATAATGAGGAGGTTTAGCATTTAAATATTTTATAAAAAGAAAGGCAGGTGAAAAGCTCGATTTCCCGATTGCGGGGAATCGGGTGCAGCTAATGCGGGGAGAAAACCTTAAAGTTGTTATTGTAGGAGGAGTTGCTGCAGGGGCGAGTACTGCCGCCCGGCTGAGGAGGTTAGACGAAGGTGCTCAGATAATTATGTTTGAACGCGGGGAAGATATTTCCTTTGCTAATTGTGGTTTGCCATATTACATTGGAGGAGTTATAGAAAAGAGAAAGCGTCTGCTAGTGCAGACTCCTAAAGCCATGCGGGACAGGTTCAACATAGATGTACGAACCATGAGTGAAGTGCAGAAAATCATGCCCGAAGAGAAAGAGGTAGAAGTTAAAAATCTATTAACAGGCGAGATTTATCGGGAAAGCTATGATTACTTGGTGCTGTGTCCAGGTGCTGGTCCCATAATGCCTGATATTAAAGGTGTTGACCTGCCTAACGTGTTCACAGTGCGAAACATCCCTGACAGCGACATCATTAAACAGTACGTGGAAGAAAAAAAGCCTGCCAAGGCGGTAGTGGTTGGCGGTGGTTTTATAGGTCTGGAAATGGCCGAAATGCTGCATGGACTTGGGATTGAAGCTGCCATTGTAGAAGCTGCCCCTCAGGTCATGGGAGCATTAGACCCGGAAATGGCGGCTATAGTGCACCGATATCTCAGAAGGCAGGGAGTAAAACTCTGTTTGTCCAGCAAGCTCGTGGGAATGGAAGGTTCTTCCCAAGTGGAAAGGGTAATACTGGAAAACGGCGAGACCCTGGATACCGACATAGTAATCATGGGAATAGGAGTGAGGCCAGAGGTTTGGCTAGCGAAAGAAGCGGGTCTGGCTGTTGGATCTACCGGGGGCATTTTAGTAGATGACTGTATGCGTACTTCTGATCCTTTCATATATGCCGCTGGGGACGCTGTAGAGGTTAAAGATTTTGTTACTGGGGAGAAGACCCTGGTTCCCCTGGCAGGGCCTGCTAACCGCCAAGGGTGGGTGGTAGCGAATAATATTGCCAGCCGGGATGTTAAATACAATGGAGTGCAGGGTACTGCTATAGTTAAAATTATGGATATGGTTGTCGCGGTTACTGGAAAAAATGAAAAAAGCCTCAGCAAGTTGGGACGGGATTACCTGACGTGTCATATCCATCCCAATTCTCATGCCACTTATTATCCTGGAAGCACTCAGATGACGCTTAAGCTCCTGTTTTCTCCGGGTGAGGGACAGATACTAGGGGCGCAGATTGTTGGCTATGACGGAGTTGACAAACGCATTGACGTATTGGCGACTGCGGTCAGGGCTAAAATGACCGTATATGACCTGCAGGAACTGGAGCTGGCTTATGCTCCTCCATTCTCATCTGCCAAAGACCCGGTTAACATGGCTGGCTACGTGGCGGCTAATATTTTGCAGAAAGCTGTTCAGGTAGTTCCCTGGGAGGAAGTGCCGGAACGGGTTGCTGGCGGGGCTTTTCTTATTGACGTTCGCGCTCCCAAGGAAGTGGAAAAGGGTGGAGTGGAAGGTGCCTGCAACATTTCGGTCGATGAACTGCGGGCACGGATGGATGAAATTCCCAAAGATAAAGAAATACTTGTTTTCTGTCAGGTTGGGCTGAGAGCGTATATTGCTGCCCGGATTCTTGCCCAAAATGGGTATGATGTCAAAAATATTGACGGGGGATACAAGCTGTATCGAGAATTAAGGGAAAATTAGATATTTTATTCGAAACAAAGTCTTTTAAATTAGCAGAGGTTTTAAGCAATACGGCTTCTGCTAATTTTTTTATTTATATGAATGTATTGTAGAACAGGAGCTATTTTTGAATTTACTAATCTCCAAAAGCATATATTTCTATAAGTTCGTGATAATCGCGGGGGAAAATCGTGCGCATTTATAGAAGAGATGTTTTCTTTATTGAAAAAACCTTGTTTAGGAATGGAGGGAAAAGGATGGATAAGCGGAGAGAAGCAATAAAAGCTGTGACAGATTTTCTGGAGATTCCTGGGGATTTAGTTCTGGATTTGCCTAAAGTAATTGTCATAGGGAGAACGGAGATTTATCTCGAGAACCATCGGGGAATTATCGAATACGGTCTTAACCGTCTGCGTGTAAATCTCAGCCGGGGATTTTTGGAGATAGAGGGAGATAACCTGGAGATTAAAGCGCTCATGCCTGATGAGATGAGTATAACAGGGAAGATACATTCTATAAAATATTTTGATTAAATCTGGACAAGGGGGAAATGCGGTGAATAAACTCTTCGACCAGGTTGGGGGGATAATAAGTGTAAGGGTAAAAGGGCGAAACCTGGAAAAAATTATCAACATGGCCTTAGCTAGGGGTATTTACATTTGGGATGTTAAGAAAATTGGCGACAGCATAGATTTTAAGGTCAGGTCCAGCGGGTGCGAGGCTCTTGTGAATATAGCGAATGAAAACGGGTGTAACCTGGAAATTAGGGAACAAAAAGGTCTGCCTTTTTTTAAAGGGTTAATAAAAAGGCGTATAGGTTTTATCGGGGGAGCCCTGGTTTTTGTATTGACTTTATATATATTATCGGCATTCATCTGGTTTGTCGATGTGACTGGCAACAGAAATGTAAGCGAAAGCCGTATTTTGCTTACTGCAGCAAAACGCGGGATATATAGAGGTGCGGCCAAGTGGAATTTCAGCCGGAGTGAGGTGGAAAAAGCTATGCTTTGTGATATAGCTGAGCTGTCTTATGTTAAAGTAGATATTCAGGGTGTAAGAGCTAATATCAGGGTTGTTGAGAAGGTTCTCCCCAAAAAAGAAATAACCGGTCCCTGCAATATGGTGGCGGCAAAAGATGGAGTTGTGGAAGAGATTCTGGTGCTAGAAGGGCAGGCCCGCGTTGAAAAAGGGGACGTGGTGACAAAAGGGGATATATTAATATCGGGAATTGTCTTTCCTGAAAAGAGTCCTTATATTGTGGATGAAACAGAACAAAAGGAAGAACCTTATCTGGTCAGGGCCAGAGGGGAAGTAAAGGCGCGTGTTTGGTATGAAGGCTATGGTGAGTGCAGTCTGAAGACGGAAAAGAAAATGCTTAGCGGCAGAAGTATGAGCAAAGTGTATGTTAAGTTGTTCGGCAGGGATATCCTTATTAAAGGCCGTGGAATAGCAGATTATTCGCAGTCGCAGAAAAAGAAGACGCTTAGGGTAATAAAATCCCCTTTGGGAGAGTTTGGTATTAGCAAAATCGTTATTCAGGAGCTGGTGACGGAAGTTGTCGAGCATACTGAGGATGAGGCTGCAGCTATTGCTGAGGAAAAGGCCATGGAGGTTCTTGCGGGTAAAATAGGTAATTCTGAACAAATTAGTTCCCGGGCAGAAATTGTATCTTTGCCCAGTGACTCGATATTAAGAGTTAAAGTCCGTGTAGAAGCTGTTGAAAACATAGCGGTACCCCAACCTATAAACAGAGATGAAAATGGCAATTGAACATACTCATATGATATAATAATGCTGATTTAAGTGTGATAAGATTTTGGTTTGGGGAGGCTTTTTTATTGGAACAAAAAGAAGCGACCGTAACCATAGGAAACAATCAGCAGGCAATTGTTTTTTTTGGAACCGGTGATAAGAATTTTCGATATCTAAAGAGTATATGTGACGCAGAAATCTGGGCGCGAGGGGCGGAAATATATATAAAGGGCAGCGAAGAAGATGTAAATTATACTCGGGATTTGATAAATAGTCTTATTGATGTTGTTGAGGTCGAAGGACAACTTAGTATTAACAATATAAATTATA
>JACIYB010000104.1 GCA_014360155.1 Syntrophomonadaceae bacterium | reverse complement strand
CATAATATAAAGAAGTCTATTATTTATGATTTCTTTCTGCAAAAAAACAAAAACAGCGATTATAGAAATATATAGTATGTAGTTAACCAACCTGTTTGGTAAGTTCGGTTAGGCAGTTTTTGCACAGGTTCTTTCCTTTATAATTTGTGACTTCTTCTGCATTGCCGCAGAAAATACAAGCAGGTTCGTACTTCTTGAGAATTATCTTCTCATCATCAACGTAAATTTCTAAAGCGTCTTTTTCTTCTATCCCCATAGTTCTCCTGAGTTCAATGGGAATTACGATACGCCCCAGCTCATCAACTTTCCTAACTACACCTGTTGACTTCATCATACTTGCACCTCCTCCTCTACTACAGCTTGACCTTTTTATAAACTATACCAAAGATGGCAGAAATAGTCAAGAAAAATCCAACAATTAAAGACAAAAAAATTATTTTTTGGATAAAAATTCATTTGCAGAATTTTTTTCTGACAAAAATAGAAACAATTCGACAAAACATAAAATCGGGGAAAAAGAAAAAGGTTGGTAACCAAAAAAGGATATGACGGCAGGTATGTGGTAAACTATACAAAATATACCTTATAACCTTACACAAATTACACAGGAGGGACTACCGTGGAAGAGAAAAAAACATACTACATTACTACTCCGATTTACTACCCAAGCGATAATTTGCATATTGGACATGCTTATACAACAGTGGCTGGAGACTGTATAGCCCGTTTCAAACGAATGCAGGGTTATGATGTGTTTTACCTAACCGGGACTGATGAGCACGGTCAGAAAATTGAAAGAGTTGCCCGAGAAAAGGGAATGCAGCCTATAAAATACATCGATAAAATAGTTCGGAATATTCGGGAGTTATGGAAAAAAATGCTGATTACCAATGATGATTTTATTCGCACTACAGAAAAAAGACATGAAGAAGTGGTGAAGAAAATATTTCAAAAAGTTTATGACCAGGGAGATATTTACATTTCTGAATATGAAGGATGGTATTGCACGCCCTGTGAAACGTTTTTCACCGAAAGACAATTGGTAGACGGCAATTGTCCCGATTGCAGGAGAAAGGTGGAAATGTTGAAGGAAGAAAGCTATTTTTTCAACATGTCAAAATATGCCAGACGGCTTCTTGAACATATTGACCAAAATCCCCAGTTTATTCAGCCGGATTCGCGGCGGAATGAAGTAGTCAATTTTATAAAAAGCGGGCTTGAGGATCTCTGTGTCTCCAGAACCACCTTCAGATGGGGCGTACCTGTGCCTTTTAATGACAAACATGTAGTGTATGTTTGGTTTGATGCCCTCATCAATTACCTCAGTGCAATCGGTTATGGTAGTGATGATGTAAAATTCAATAAATACTGGCCTGCTGACGTGCATTTAATAGGCAAGGATATATTGCGGTTTCATGCCATAATCTGGCCTACTATTTTAATGGCCATAGGGCTGCCGCTTCCGAAACAGGTTTTTGGGCACGGCTGGCTGCTGTTAGAAGGCGGTAAGATGTCTAAATCAAAAGGCAATGTGGTGGATCCTGTAGTGCTGATTGATAAATATGGAGTCGATGCGGTGCGCTACTACCTGGTAAAGGAACTGAGTTTTGGACAGGATGGGTATTACTCTGAGGAAATGCTTATAAACCGCATCAATTCAGATCTTGCCAATGATTTGGGCAATCTCATTAGCCGTACTGCAGGCATGATAATAAGGTATTTTGGCGGGGTTCTTCCAGGAGGGGGAAAACGGGAGCAGATTGATGAAGACCTGATTGGAACAGCTGAACAGGTTTACCAGGAAGCTACAGAGAAACTGGAAAAACTGGACCTTTCTGGTTATCTGACGGCAACCATGAAACTGGTATCGAGAGCTAATAAATATATAGACGAAAATGAACCCTGGCTGCTTGCTCGGGATGAAAACAAAAAAAATCGTCTTGCAAGCGTGATGTACAACCTCGCTGAATCTATTCGTATTGTATTGATATTGCTTACACCGGTTATGCCGACTTTGGCAGAGAGAAGCAATAAGCAGATAAAGCTTTTTGCTGACCCCAACCGGCTGAAATGGTCTGAGGCAGGGCAGTGGGGTTTGTGCAAGCCAGGCATTGAAGTCAGCAAGGGAGAGCCGCTTTTCCCCAGGATAGATATAAAAAATCTGGAGGAAGAGCAGACCGGGGAAGAAAAGAAAAACCAGAAGGAACAAGTGAGCATTGAAGAATTTGCCCGGATTGACCTGCGAGTGGCTGAGGTCACAGGCTGTGAAAAGATGGAGGGAGCTGACAAGCTGCTTATTTTGCGGCTTAAGGTAGGGGACGAAGAGAGGACTGTGGTATCTGGTATAGCAAGGCATTACCAGCCACAGGAACTGATAGGGAAGAAAGTGGTCTTAGTAGCCAATCTTAAACCTGCCAAACTGAAAGGGGTTCTTTCTGAGGGAATGATTTTAGCAGCTTCTGATGGAAGGGGTATCGAGGTTCTGACGATCCAATCAGAAATTGCACCTGGCAGTCGGGTAAGTTAAAATAGATATTTGGACCGGGGCTCTCCTGTTTTATAAGAACATACTGGAGAGCCCGTGTGTTTGCTGTGTTCAGTTTTATCTCAGGAAAAGGGGGGCAACAAAAATGTTGATTGATAGTCATGCTCATATTCAGGACGAAAAATTCAAGCATGATTTGGATGAAGTGCTGGAGAATGCCCAAAAAGCCGGATTGGAAAAAATCATATGCATAGGCTATGATTATGAAACCTCCCGTGAAGCGGTAAAGTTAGCCCACAATTTCCCGCAGATTTATGCAGTTGTAGGGGTGCATCCTCATGACAGCAAAAAAGTCAACGAAGATATTTTGCAAAAGCTTTATGAACTGGCAAGAGATCCCCGGGTTGTTGCTATTGGGGAGACGGGGCTTGATTTTTACCGGGATTTATCGCCGCGAGACCAGCAGAAAAAAGCATTTGTGGAGCAGATTAAAATAGCCCAGGAACTTTATAAACCGGTTGTAATCCATGATAGAGAGGCACACCAGGAAGTCTTGGATATCATAAAAAAAGAAAGAGCTGGCAAAAATGGGGGCGTGATGCATTGCTATTCCGGGCGTTTGCCCCTGGCCGTTGAATTGATGAGAGAGGGATTTTATATTTCTTTTGCTGGGCCGTTGACTTACAAAAATGCAAAAAAGACTCATGAAGTCGCTGCTAAAATCCCTATGGACCGGGTTTTGCTGGAAACAGACTGTCCCTACTTAAGCCCGGAGCCGTTGCGGGGTAAACGCAATGAGCCTGCCAATGTAAAATATGTAGCTCAAAAAATGGCAGAAATAAGAGGGAAGGACATAGAGGAAATTGCTTACATAACCAGCCTTAATGCCAAAAAAGTATTCAGGATAACGGGTTAAAATTTTTAAACTTATATTTGATCCACTGCAAAAACCCTAAGTTAGCTTGTTTAAATGTATAAATATGAAGGAGCCTGTTGACGGAGCATGGAAGCAACACCCCGCGAAGGCGAAGCAGCGAAAGGGGGCGAGCCCCAAGGAGGGGGAGAGAGGGATATTGAGCACGGATGGGAATTAGCCCGGTACCCCTTTCGTCGCGAGACAAGCGGATGGTGTTGCCCATGCGGAAGTCTGGTGACGAATATTTATACATTTAAACCAGCAGATTATAACTTTCAGCAGTGAAATCATATTTTATTTTTATCCTTTTTGTAGTCTTAGCTTATTGGTAATTGCGGATGTTAAAAATACAGCGACTGGTGATGGGAAATTTTCCTCAAGAAATCTTTAGGCATAAAAAGGAATAAAATTATTTCAAAGAGATAATAATTATTTAAGAGGACCGCTGTTGGAATAAACAGGCAGATATTCCGGATGAAAGCGGGTTTTGGGTTTATGTGCAGGTCGATTTCTTGAGCTTTGTAAGTTATAAAAAGGGAAGGCGGCTGGAGAAGCAAAGGAGGATAAAAATGGTCATAGTGTGGTCCAGAAGACATGGGTATCTTCTGGGGGGAATCTTGATTGCTGTCTTGCTGCTGGCAGGTGCGGTTTTTGCTTTGCAGAAACCGGTCAGTATTGTAGTTGATGGGAAAGTAATAAAAGACAGGGTTTTCTTTACCAGCAGAGTGGAGGACATTTTAAAAAAGAATGATATTGCTCTGGGGGAAAAAGATAAGGTGGAACCGTCCTTGGGTTCTCTTGTAGAGAAAAACGGCCAGATAGTAGTTACCCGGGCATTTAAGGTCAAGGTAATAGCTGATGGGAGAAGTGTGGAGATCTTAAGCACTCCGGTTTCCATAAAAGAGGCTATCCAGATGGCTGGGTTTAAACTGGATGAAAATGATATAGTAAAGACTTTGCCTACCCAGGAAACAGTTCCTGGACAGGAGATTGAAGTTATCAGAGTGACCCAAGAAGAGAAAACGGTTGAAGAACCTATTCCTTTTGAGGTAGAAACAGTTGCGGACAACACTTTAGAAAGAGGATTGACCAAAACCCTGAAACAAGGGAAAAATGGGATTGCCCTCAATACTGTAAAAATTACCTACAATAATGGAAAAGAGGTAAAACGCGAGGTTATAAGCAGTGAAACCCTGGTAGAACCTCAAAACAAAGTTGTTGCTGTAGGGAGTATAACTTCTATTTCCCGCGGAGGACAAAGGCTGGACTTTAAAGAGGCCAGATATATGGTAGCTTCTGCATACACTTATACAGGTTATCGTACTGCTTCAGGAACAAAACCGGCCGTAGGTATGGCTGCAGTAGATCCCAGTGTTATTCCGCTGGGAACACGCCTTTATGTGGAAGGATATGGATATGCTGTAGCTGCAGATACGGGCGGTGCCATTAAAGGAGACAGGATTGACCTGTTTATGGAAGAGAGAGCCCAATGCATAAATTGGGGGCGTAAGAAGGTAAAGGTATATATACTGGAATAGCTTTTTCCTTTCTCATAACAGTTTGACTTTTTAATAGAGACAAAAACCCTGCTTTCTGCGGGGTTTTTGTTTTTCTATCTTTTTCCTCGGTTTAAAAACTTCTAAAGAAAGAAAAATTATATTAGCTAAACGAAAAAGGGGGTGAGAAAAATGAAAAAGGAAATAGTACTGTTGCTGTGCCTAAGCTTGTTGCTGACGGGTTTTGGGCTTGGGTGCCAGAGTGCAGCCGAAAAACCAGCAGTGCCAAAACAGAATGGCAGTGACATGGATACCAGCGAAAGGCGGGTAATGGCGAGCAGACTATCCCAGATGGCTGAAGAGGTTGAAGGTGTTCAGAAAGCCTCGGTAGTAGTTTCCGATATGGATATAGTTGATACCGCTTTACCAGGAACTAATAACGATACTTTAACCGGCAGGACGAATAAAGACGATGTACTTGTTATGGTTGGGATAGTATTAGATGAAAATGTCAGGGCAGATGTTAATAAGGCCAGTGAAATACGGCAGACAGTTCGTCAAAAACTGAAGGCCAGTGATGAAAGAATTTCCCAGGTACTGGTTACCTCCGATCCTAATCTGGTAGAGCGAATCAGCAAGTTGGCTGCCGATGTGATTGAAGGGAAACCGATAAAGGACTTTGAAGACGAAATAAAGGATATCAATAATAAAATAAGGCAGCAATAGACTTTTTAAAGGTACATTTTGTAGAAAACGGCCCGGGTTTTTCTTTTAAAAGCCGGGCTGTTTTTTATTTGAACGTTTTTGTACTATAATAAAAACATGTTAAAACCTATGTCCCGAGAGCATAACTACTGCAGGGGATGGTAGAGGGTATGAGTGCATGAGACGGGGGAATGAAGTTGTTTTTGTATTAAATGCTTTGTGAAAGAGAAGGCATGGTAAATGTTTAAAACAGATTCCTTATCAGAGGTAAAAAGACTTGTAAGAGATTATCAAATTTACCCTAGAAAAAAATGGGGGCAGAACTTTCTATTTGACAGGAACATTTTGGATAAGATTGTAAACTGCTGTGAACTGGA
This sequence comes from Syntrophomonadaceae bacterium, assembly GCA_014360155.1. GTDB lineage: Bacteria > Bacillota > Syntrophomonadia > Syntrophomonadales > Syntrophomonadaceae > JACIYB01. The sequence goes on along the minus strand of JACIYB010000104.1, from coordinate 1,342 downwards.
TCTAAACGATTTTATAATTGAAATCGGGGCAGGATTGGGGGGCCTTACTCGGCTGCTGGCTCTAAGAAGCGGCGGAGTATTAGCTTTTGAAGTCGATACGCGTTTCAAGGCTGTTCTAAATGAGGTGTTGGCTGGGCTGGACAATGTCCGGCTGATATTTGCCGATGTTCTTCAGGTTGATATAGAAGAAGAACTGAAAAAATCATTTTCTCTTGACAAAATCCCTTTTTACAAAGTATGCGCCAACATTCCGTATAGCATTACTACTCCTATTATTTTCCATCTGCTCGAAAAATGTGTTCACATGCAGTCAGCCGTACTGATGGTGCAAAAAGAGGTAGCCGACAGAATCCTGGCCTCACCGGGAGATAAGGATTACGGCTTGCTTACATTGATGGTAGCGTATTATTCTGATGTAAAATTTTTAATGAAAGTATCTTCTAGCTGTTTTTACCCGTCTCCTGAGATTGAATCCAGTGTTATACAGATAAAGCCTTTAAAAGAGAAGCGGGTTGCGGTTGAAAATGAGAAGATTTTCAAACAATTTCTCCGTACAGCCTTTCAAAGGCGAAGGAAAACTATTTTAAACACAGCATCACTGTTTTTCAATCTTAAAAAGGACGAAGCCCAGAAGAAGATGGAACAAATAGGGATACTGCCCGCAAATAGACCAGAAGATTTAAGCATTGAGGATTTTGCTCTATTGACTAATGCTTTTTCTTCCTAGGAGGAACGGCAATGATGAACTTTAACAGTCCTAGCAAGGGAGAAATGACCTTAAAAGAAGTGGTTCTCGATATACTCGATTACATTGCAGAAGATGTGACTCGGTGTTACAAATTGATTGTTGGAACTGATTCCCATCCCCATCTCAGGGAACAGTGGACGTGTTTTGTGAGCGCGGTCGTAATTCATCGTTTGGGGAAGGGTGCTCGGTATTACTATAATAAAAACAACATTAAGAAAGTAAAAAACATGCGCCAGCGCATATTTTATGAAGCCTCATTGAGTCTTGAACTGGCCGACAAATTGTGTACCTGCCTTAAAGAATGCGGACAAGATGATATGAACGTTGAAATACATGTTGATATTGGTACTCATGGTGAAACGAAGGAACTCGTTAAAGAGATTACCGGTATGATAGTGGGGAGCGGTTTTAATGCAAAAATAAAACCCGATGCTTGTGCTGCTAGCAAAGTCGCTGATAAATACACTAAATAATTACCAAAACCTGAAACTTATTCCCGGAAAATTTCGAAATATTTCTGTTGACATAGTGATTGTTTTTTTATATACTTAATAGTTTTTGCATTGACAAAGAATGATTTCTGGGGTACAATTG
>JACIYB010000103.1 GCA_014360155.1 Syntrophomonadaceae bacterium | reverse complement strand
GTGGGATTATATATTAATATTTCTTCCATATGGTATACTGGGATCGATAGTTATTTTCTTGTATGCTCGAGAGTTAAATGCTATGCTGCTGGGAGAGGAACCTGCTCAGCATTTGGGGGTTGAAGTTGAAAAAGTGAAGCTTTACCTGGTGGGAGCAGCGGCATTGCTTACAGGCGCCTGTGTATCAGTTAGCGGACTAATAGGCTTTGTAGGGTTGGTCATCCCTCATATCGTAAGGATTTTAATTGGTCCGGACCATCGAATCTTGCTTCCCGCTGTAATGCTTACCGGGGCTGTTTTCCTGGTAGTAGCTGATGTATTGGCAAGGGTTGTAATAGCTCCTGAAGAAATGCCGGTTGGCATTGTCACCGCTCTTGTAGGAGGACCGTTTTTCATATTTCTCTTGCGTCGGCATAAGACCGCGATGTTTTAAGGCAGTAGGAGTGGCTTGAAGATGTTGTTAAATATTTTAGGCGTTGCATGTGGATACAATTCTTCTCCTGTTTTGAAAAATGTGACTTTTAGTATCGAAAAGGGCGACTTGCTGGGAATAGTAGGGCCTAATGGTTCGGGGAAGTCCACTCTTCTGCGGACTATGAGTAGAGTGCTGCCTCCTTCTTATGGAAAGGTACTGCTGGAAGAAAAAGATATATACCAGATTTCTTCGACTGGTGTAGCTAGAAAGCTGGCCGTTGTAACTCAAGAGCAAGGACTCGACTTTCCCTTTACAGTGGAAGAAGTTGTTATGATGGGGCGAATACCTCACTTAAAGCGTTTTCAGAAAGAAGGGCCTAATGATCAGGAGATAGTAGCTCGAGCGATGGAATTTACCGATACAATTTCACTAGCCCGGCGTCCGGTAAACGAATTGAGCGGTGGGGAAAAGCAGAGAGTTCTTATAGCTCGGGCTCTTGCTCAGGAGCCGCGGCTTCTTTTTTTGGACGAACCTACTTCTTACCTGGATTTAAATTACCAGATAGAAATAATGGAACTCTTAACTCGCCTGCGCCGGGAACAGGATCTTACTATCGTTATGGTTGTTCACGACCTTAATCTTGCTTCCCAGTACTGTGACAGGTTATTAGTCCTGAGAGAAGGAGAAGTATATGCTGCCGGTGCTCCTAACGAAGTAATCAAACCGGAACTTATTAAGGCAGTTTATGGGTGTGACGTCAAGGTAGAATGTCATGATCCGTCTGGGCGCCCTTTGTTGATTCTGCAGCCGCGCGGCAATAACAACAGGAATTTTAAAAGTAACAAGAAACGGGTACATGTAGTAGGAGGCGGGGGTGCAGGTATTGTTTTATTGAGGTATTTAGCCGATTTGGGCTGGGAAATCAGCACAGGGGTTGTCAATGTGGGTGACAGCGATTGGCAGGAGGCTCTTCGTCTAGGGATAGATATTGTGGAGGCTCCGCCATTTTGTGAGGTAGGTGAGATGGAAGTAGTACGCAACCGGGATATGATGAAAAAGGCGGACTTTGTAGTACTAGCGGGTATTCCTTTTGGTTCGGGCAATCTTCGCAACCTAGAGGTTGTGCTGGAGGAAGCCCAGCGTGGGAACCCGATTATAGTGATAGATAATGTAGATATAGATAAACGCGATTACACCGGGGGAAGGGCTGCGGAAATCTATAAAAAGCTGCTCTCAAGCGGGGTGCACGTAGCTAATAACGAATGGGAGGCGGTTAATATTATGCTGGTAGAGGGAGATGCGCCGGATGTCGTTCAGAGGTAAGATGGTTTTGGTAACAGGTGCAGCCAGAAGCGGCAAAAGTTCTTTTGCAGAAAAAATGGCGGCTTTCTGGGGAGGAAAGGTAATATATATTGCTACTTGTATCCCCGGAGATGCGGAAATGAGAGAAAGGGTAGCCCTTCATCAGGCCCGTCGGCCAGACGACTGGGAGACAGTAGAAGAACCCTTTAACCCGGTAAAAGTTATAAAAGAAAAAGATGCTCCGCAACACATATTTTTATTGGATTGCCTTACCCTTCTAATTACCAACTTGATACTTGCATGTCCCCGGGAAGAAGCTGAAGAAATTGTGTTGCAGAAGGTTGAAGAATTGGCCCGGGTTAGTTATGAGTCAGCGGCTCCTGTAGTTATTGTTACCAATGAGGTGGGGTGGGGAATAGTGCCAGTTGACAATTTGTCCCGGGTCTACAGGGATATTGCAGGACGTACTAACCAGATAATGGCTTCATATGCTGATGAGGTGTACTTAACAGTTGCCGGCATTCCAGTGGAACTGAAAAAACTCGCCGGAGAGATGGGTAAATCAGACTGGAATATGGCGATAGAGTAAAGGAGGTTCCGGCAATTGGAATGGGCGGCGGTATTAATTGCTTTTTTGCTCGATCTCGTTATAGGTGATCCTAAATTTTTGCCGCATCCAGTAAAATTGATCGGTTCTTTGATAAATAAAACGGAAGCATGCCTGCGTTTGTTTGCGCATGATGAAGTGAAACAGCGTTTAGCCGGTATTTTTTTGGTTTTGTTTATTTTAATTGTGGTTTATGGAGGGACAGCGGGTTTGTGCTGGCTGGCTACTCAGGTATCTCCAATTTTGCAATATATTGTTATTGTATGGCTGATCTCTACTACTATAGCTGCCCGTGGGTTAGCAGATGTAGGAGGAATTGTATACCGGCATCTAGCCAAAAAAGAAACGGAACAGGCCCGGGAAATCGTGAACGGGATCGTGGGGCGTGATACTGAAAATATGGATGAACGGGAGATGGTCCGGGCTACGGTGGAAACATTAGCCGAAAATATAGTGGATGCCATAGTGGCTCCGTTATTTTATGCTTTTCTTGGTGGAGCACCTCTGGCCATGGCTTACAGGGCTGTAAATACTCTGGATTCAATGGTGGGGTATCGAAATCCTCAGTATTTTTATTTTGGCTGGGCTTCGGCTCGGCTGGACGATTTAGCAAACTATATTCCCGCCCGTATTACTGGCTTATTACTGGTAATTGCTGCTTTTTTTTGTCGATACCAGGCTACGGAAGCTGTACGCATTATCCTCCGTGACAGCGGAAAACACCCCAGTCCTAACAGCGGCATACCGGAGTCAGGGGTAGCCGGAGCTTTAGGGATATGTTTGGGCGGAACCAATTATTACGGGGGGGTTCCTTCATATAGGCCGTTAATGGGGAACCCTTCAGGCCGCGAACTGGATTACAGCGTAATTCCTGAAGCTGTCAAACTTCTTTATGGGACCGGTATTTTAGCGGTTCTTTGCGGTGCTGTTTTGTGCTGCTTTTTTTCTGGTTAAAAATGAAAAGGCCTTTGATTCGGGGGTAAAACATATGGCTAATGACGAAAGAATACACGGAGGCAATGTGTTAGAGGCATGTATTAGGTACGGCTTTGATCCGGAAGATGTTATCGACTTCAGCGCCAGTCTCAGCCCTCTAGGAATACCGGCAGGGGTAATGCAAGCCCTTCAAGCTTCCCTTGCGGCAATACAGCATTATCCTGATCCCGAGTGTTTGTTTTTTCGTCAGGCGGTAGCATCAGAACTAGGGGTTGGAATGGAGAACATATTGGCAGGAAACGGTGCTGCTGAGATTATTTATCTTATTGTGCGGCTGCTCCTGCCTCACTGTGCTCTAGTGCCGTCTCCTTCTTTTACGGAATATGAGTATGCTGTGTATTCCGCAGGCGGGAAAATTCGGTTTTTCCCTTTACATGAATTAGATTATCAGTTTGTGCTTCCTGTAGAAAGTTTTTGCCGGTCTATTCCCGGAACAGATATTGTTTTTTTATGCAATCCCAATAACCCTACGGGAACTCTTGTTGAGCGAGAAGAGATGCTCGAAATTCTTAGGGTCTGCAAAAAACACGATTCCATGCTTGTCCTAGATGAAGCTTTCCTGGATTTTGTAGATGATGGAGAAGGCTATTCGCTTGTTGATATGGTTCCGAAATACGATAACCTGCTTATTCTTAAATCTATGACCAAAACTTATTCATTGCCCGGTCTTCGTATTGGGTATGCGGTCGGCTCTAAAAAATTGATACGGCAAATGGATAAGTTAAGGGATCCTTGGAGTGTAAATTCTCTGGCTCAGGTGGCGGGAACAGCAGCACTGCAGGAAAAAGAATATCTTTACCAAGTTAAGAAAGTGGTACGGAGAGAGCGTAAGTTTTTATATGAAGAAATAAAAAAGCAGTCACAATTAAAACCGTATCCGCCAACTGCTAATTTCCTTTTGGTCTGCATTGGGCAAAAAGGGTTCACTGCTGGTTGGCTGCGTGAGATGTTAGCCAGGAGAGGGCTGTTGATTAGGGACTGTGCTTCTTTTACCGGCATGGGACCTTATTATTTCCGGGTTGCAGTACGGACGCATCCTGAGAACTTAAGGCTGCTTCAGGGCTTAAAAGAAGTATTGCCTGCGTATCCTGGCTAAAAAAGATTCGAAAGATGGATGCTTTTCGTACTGCCCTCATATCTGAGGAACACAATCCCTTTTCGCTGACCTTAACCTTCTTAAGCCTTCATCCCCAGGGGCATGAGTGCAGGGGATGGGGGGGCTGAAGGCTTAAGGACGCTCGGGTCCGGTTTTGACCTTGACTGGTGAGCTGAAAAGGATGGGGTATAGGGGTTCTTGGCACAAAGAGCAGGTCTTTAAGTGTGTTCTAACGCCTTTATCCCCCTACGCTAACCTTAAGCCTTCATCCCCCGGGAAGTTAGGAAGCTGTTTTCCTGCTGAGCTGTTTTATTTTTTAGTAAATATAATATCTCACTTCTGGAAGGCGAGGGAGTTCATTTCCTGGTGCTTACTCCGGCTTCATCAAATGTTGCCATTTCATGGATTATTTTAACTGCTGCTTCTATGAGGCTGAAAGCGAGAACTGCTCCTGTTCCTTCCCCCAGTCTCAAGTCGAGGTGGAGCATCGGCTGCAGTCCTATCTCTTGAAGCATCAGCTTGTGTCCGGGTTCTTGGGAAAGGTGAGATGCAAGAATGTAATCTCTGCATATGGGGTTTAATTTATATGCAACTAATGCTGCTGCTGTGGATATAAAACCATCTACTATTACGGGAATTTTTCTAGCAGCTGCGCCGAGTATTACCCCTGTTAAAGCGGCGATTTCCAGGCCGCCTACTTTCCTCAATACATCTAAAGGCTGGGAGGGATTGGGTTGATTTACTTCTAAAGCCCTTTTAATAACCTGTTGTTTTTTGATCAGTGTTTGATTATCTATTCCTGTTCCTATACCGGTAATCTGTTTGACGTCTTTTCCAGTAAAACAGGCTAAAATAGCGCTGCTGGGGGTGGTATTTCCTATACCCATTTCACCGGTAGCTACCAATGTTGCTCCTTCCTCTATTTCTTGGCTAACCAGTTCGATTCCCACTTCCAGAGCGGTGACAGCCTCTTCTTCTGTCATCGCTGCTTCTTTAGCCATGTTTCGGGTTCCCGGTCTTATTTTTCTGTTGTTTAAATTAGGATGAATAATGGGGTTGCCTGTCACTCCTACATCAGTTACGACCACTTTAGCCTTGGCATAGTTGGATAGTACATTTATTGCGGCTCCATGATTCAGAAAATTGAGCACCATTTGAGGTGTTACCTCTTGAGGAAAAGCACTTACTCCTTCTTCTACGACTCCATGATCTCCGGCCATTACCATTACTACTTTTTTGCCTACGGTAGGCATTGGATTTCCCTGTATTGAAGCCAGCTGTACCACAATTTTTTCCAGGGTGCCTAAACTGCCCGGGGGTTTGGTTAAGTTATCCAATCTTTTCTGGGCCTCATCTCCTGCTTTGGTATTCGCTTTTTCAATACTTTTCAGGGTTTTTGGCAATAATTCCATTGTAATTCCTCCTTTTTCTATGATAATTAAAAAAGTTCTCAAGCTTATATAAGCTTGAGAACTTTGCCATCATCCTCAAGGTATGCAAATGCTCCAGGCAGGTTTCCTGACTTCCAACTCAAACGCCGCAACGGCCAGCCTTCCCATCCTGTACTTAACCAACATAAGGATACACTGTTTCAGCCTCAGGTTTAATTTTAGAACTTCAGGATTTTACAGGGATATTCTTTGTTGTTTAAGTACTGCAAGACAGTGACTGTGAACGGCCGGGCTAATTGGTTACAGTGGCGGGACCGTTCAGGATTTTCACCTGATTCCCTATTATCCTTTTCGAAAGGCACCTGAAAACAATTTGTCTATTCAATTTGTGGTTTTATTATAAAGAATTTGAAAGCAAAAAAGCAATAGACAGAAATAAAGTTTTTGCGAAAATACAGGGTTTAATATTATTGAAAAAGAAGTAATATTATAAGCTTCGGAAAAAAGTATTTTAGAGGGGGATTTCAGTGAGGGGGTTAATGTTGGCCTTAAGCTTTCTGACCATTATTCCGGTATACAAAACTAAAATGGCAGAAAAAAAAGAGATGGCGAATTCTCTGTATTTTTATCCTGCAGTGGGTTTTTTTATAGGAGGCATATTAGCCATCTTCAGTTATTTAGGTAATTTTCTTTTCCCAGGGTTGGGTAGTGAGGCAACCGTTATAGTCGTATGGATAATTATAACAGGAGGGCTCCATTTAGATGGCTTAATGGACAGCGCCGATGGTATTTTCAGCGGCAGAGACAGGAACCGGAAGCTTGAAATAATGAGAGACAGCAGGGTTGGAGCAATGGGGGCAATTGCATTAGGTGCCATATTGTTGTTAAAGTTTGCCTTTTTGACGTCCTTGCCTGATTCCATTAAAATACCGGCCTTGATATTGGCTCCAGCGGTGGGACGCTTTATGATGGTCTGCTGCATTTTACTTTTCCCCTATGCTCGCGAGGGACCAGGACTGGGGAAATCTTTTGGGGATAATGTAGGAAAGGCTAAGCTGGTTGGGGCTTTGTTGATTTTACTGATAGGGGGTTTTCTGCTTTTAAAGGGAGTAGGATTGGGTCTTATTGCAGTAACTTTCGCTGTCGCAATCTGCATATCCATATGGGTTACCGGCATTTTGGGGGGGCACACAGGAGACACTTACGGTGCTGTGTGTGAAGTGACAGAAACTTTTTTCCTGATGATAGCTGTTGCTGCTGCAGGCCTGGTGTTTTGAAAGCACAGTGCGGGAATTTCCATCCTCTTTAAGGGACAGAGATGAAAGAACTGTTATAGAAAAACCAGTGTATTTATCTCGATTGCTGCTCTGTTTTTTTCCTAAAGATTGAATTGTTTTCTATTTATTGGCTTTCATTTTCTGCTGTTTTAAATATTTTTTGCGGCAAATAAGGCAAAAAAGAGGAAAAAAATCGAGAGTTATAGAATATTTTTTAGTATAGGGAAGAAACAGTGTGTAATAAGCTGTTGGAGGCAGAGAGGGTTATTTAAAAGGAGGAATGAAGCAGCTGCAAAATGCTTAATTGTACTTTACTGTTTTAACTGTTTTAATACAACAAAATTATGGAAATGTTATCCATCAGTCAAGCAGCGAAAAGACTTGGAATGCATCCAAACCGGCTGAGAGC
>JACIYB010000102.1 GCA_014360155.1 Syntrophomonadaceae bacterium | reverse complement strand
GTCTTTCTTGCAATAACAGTGATGTAATTAACTACGCTGAACAGCTGATAAAGAACCATGACTTTTCAGGTATTTTAAATTTATCAACTGCCATTGGCAATAACAGTGAAACAACGGCTTTTAATATAATACTGAAGTGGGGAGAAACTGAATGATTCTGTCTAGGAGAGAAAAAATACTGCTTATTCTCTTTATTTACCTGGCGATATTTACTGTTTTTTACCGCCTATGCTACCAGCCCCTCTGCCAACAGGTTGAAGTGATAATAAACCAAAATGCACAATTACGAAAATACCTGGCTGAGCTAGACAAAGAAAAAGAAAATATTAAAACAGAATCAGACAAAGAAAAGATTGCCCAGGAGTACCGGGTTCTTTTGCAAAAACTTCCATCCGAGCCGCTACCGCTTGAAGCTGTGCGCTATTTTGAACAAACTGCGGAGCAATCAGGAATTAAGCTGGTCTCAATAAATCATCAAAACCCATCCCCGAAAAATATAAAAAACGATTCCCGCGAGAACCAAAACCAGTCAGAAATCCAGGCAAACTCGCTGCAGTTTAAAATCATCTCTATAGGAACGTATGATTCGCTGCTAACCTTTACCAAAAAGATAGAAAATGCTCCCCGCGAATTTGCTGTAGAAAATCTCCTAATCACCCGTCTTGCCAGTGAAGATTTTCAAACCCCTGTAGAAAACATTGCACAGGTTAACGCCGATAGCAATCTGAGCAATAGATTTCAGATGGTCATGGATATAAAAGCTTATTACCTAAGTAACCAGAAATATTAAACTTCTTGTTCTTTGGCGCCCGTCGACCCACCCAATCTTGTCTGGACGGTTTTAGCCTAGACAACATCACAAGTCCTCATAATTAAAGATAAAAACGGCTGATAATTGACTATACTTTTCAGCCCGAACTCAAAAAGGCACCCTTCATGGCAACTTAAAATCAGCCCTCTCTCTTATCTGGTTTGTTTTCACTGTCAATTATTTGCTTGATTTGACCGAGCAAAGGGTTCAGTTTCTCAGGCAGGGCGCAACCTTCGCAAGTCATCATCATCCACTCTTCTATCTTTGCCAGTATTTTTTTTATCTTCTGTTCATCCATCTGTCTACATCCCCCTCGGACATTAGAAGCATTCGCTCTCTTGTTCCATCCTCCATTTATTCTAAACCATCCTTTTTTATAATAATACAAGAGCCCCGAGGTAGAGGGCTCATAAACAACCTGTCGAAATGCGACATATTCATTTTCTTACCGAATCAATCGAAGTTACTCAATGCAGAAAACAAATGTTTACAGCTTGAATCTGTTTGCTATCTGTGCTAATACATCCGCATTTTGTGCCAATCCAGCCGAAGCCCTGCTTATATCTACTGCAGAACCGGTAACCATTTCAGTAGTCTTGGCAATTTCGCTCGCTCCAGCAGTTACTTCTTGAATAGTTGCAGAAGTGGCTTCCAGCGCTCGGCTTACCTCCTCCATCGACTCGAGGGCACTGTTAATGTTTTCCATGGTCTTAACTGTTAAATCATTAACCATATTGGCATCCGACTCATAATATTTGCCGGCTGTGGCAGTTCTTCCGTAGTCATTAATCACCACTTCATCAATATACTTAAGCATGGCTTCGCTGTTGCTGACTAGACCCTCTACGCTATCCTGGACCTGCTTAGTGAGTTCATGGATACCGTCTACAGCAGCAGCTGAATTTTCGGCTAGCTTTCGTATTTCCTCGGCTACAACCGCAAACCCCCTTCCATGTTCTCCAACACGCGCAGCCTCGATAGCTGCATTGAGTGACAAGAGATTCGTCTGGTCAGCTATTGAAGCAATGTCTTGAGCCAAACTGTTGATCCGTTCTATAATTTTTGCGGATTCTATAGCTTGCTCTATTTTCGGTTTTATCTCTCCATAAAGCTGTTGGGTATTCTGCAAGGCTTTTTCTGCTTCATTCCTAGTATAAGAAGCACGTTTCATTATTTCGGCGACTTTGTCATAACTGTTCTTAGCCTCATCGTTTACTACAGCTAATTTGTTAACCATTTCCTCCCCAGAGGCATTGATTTCCTCCGCAGAAGCGGACACTTCCTGCATGGAAGAAGAAATTTCCTCTACTGAAGCTGAGGTTTCCTCCATATTAGCAGATATATTCTGTGCTGAGGCAGCTAGCTCCTGGCCAGACGCGGCTACCTCCTGAGCATTTTTTATAATATCGCCTATTATTTGGCGTAGCCCTTTAACCATCCTATCAAGTTCACGGACCATAGTCCCGGTCTCATCCCGATTATGTAAAAGATATTCTGGAATACTGGCCGTCAAATCACCACCAGCTATTGCCGCGCTAAATCGGGAAGCGGCTTCAATAGGCCTGGCTATATTCCTTCCCAGCAAAAACGCGGCTCCTATGCCAAGTAAAACAAGGACAAGCACTAAAATTATACTACAGTTCCGCAACTGGTAAACAGCCCCCATGGCATCCTTTTTAGGTACTGTTACCGCTAAAGACCAATCAGTGCCGGGAACTGGAGCATAACCCATTATTTTATACGTCCCATCACTCCACAGATACTCTCCGGCTCCCTTCTCCCCTTTTACCATTTTTCTCACCATCTCTACCAGGGGCATCAAACTCTCGTCTTTTTTAACTTCGTCAAAGGGGTTATAGCCATCAACTACCATTTCAACCTTGGGATGCGCTATAACCGTGCCCTCCTTATCAATCATGTACCCATAACCTGAATTTAAAAAAGAAGTGCGAGTTATTATATCATTTAAAATAGCGACATCATTTACTGCTACAAGTACCCCGGAAACTTTACCCCCGGTTTCGGTTATCGGAACAGCTGAAACTATTTCAACAGATTCATCCGCACCGCTGACTCGGGGTTCAGCCATATTCGCTCCTCTGGTCAAGGCTTTCTGAAAATAAGGTCGATCAGCTACATTTTCCTCTTCGCCAGTATTGAAAGTTATATTACCGTTGATATCTCCTATCCCCATCATTTTCAGGCCCAGTCTTTCAGTTTCCTGATTTAAAAAAGCGATTTGTTCCGTTTTGTCCGTTGTCTTAAATACTTCATTTTGGGCTACTGTCTCCAACACCGCCAGGTTTGAATCTACCACACTCGCTACAAGCCCGGCAGCATCCTCAGCCTTAGCTGCTATATTTTCTTCAACATTGTTTATAAGGCCCTTGGATGCATAATAATACGCTGCATAACCCAAAATTACTCCGGTTAGTAACAACAAACAACTCATCATAGCTGTCAGCTTGTACTTGATACTTCCCATCTTCTAACCCCCCTGTGCAATATAAAAAACAAACCGGCTGACGAAAAATAACCAATTCCGAGCTTTTTTTACAAAAAAATAATATAGAAATAATTTATATATTATTTTTATATTATAATTAATTTTCAGATGAATTAAATAGTATTTTGATAAAAATATGAAAATAATGCTAAAAAACAGCATAGATGCGGATCAGGTCGGCTATTTCGGCATGAAGGACCTTAAAAAGCAACTCGCTGCCGATCCCTGCCAGTCATACCGGCTAAGCACGTTAGCTCTCCAGGCTTATTTCCTTTATGAGTTTCCTCACTGCCCGTTTTTCAATCCTAGAAACATACGACCTGGAAATGCCCAGCTTTTTAGCTATTTCTCTCTGGGTTCTTTTTAGCCCGTTAAATAAGCCGTAACGCATCTCAATAACCTGACGTTCTCGCTTGGAAAGTTTGCTTATTTTGTCTTTCACTTTTTCTTCCTGGAGCTTTATTTCTACCGTATCAATGATTTCATTATCAGTAGTCAAAATATCGATTAAAGAAATCTCATTGCCTTCTCTATCGTAACCTATAGGATCATATATGGAAACTTCCTGTCTGATTTTTTTAGTGTTACGAAGATGCATCAGCACTTCATTTTCTACACAGCGTGCAGCGTAAGTAGCCAGCCGCACTCCGCGTTCCTCGTTGTAAGTCTTAATTGCTTTAATAAGGCCTATGGTTCCAATCGATATTAAATCCTCCATATCTTCATTACTGCTCTCATATTTACGCACTACGTGAGCAACCAGCCTCAGATTATGTTCTATCAATTTATTTCTTGCCTCTTCGCTCCCTTTTTTCAGTTCCTCCAGATAGGCTTTTTCCTCCACCTCGTCCAACGGTTGGGGAAAAACCTGATTGTGCAAATAGGCAAAAAGAAACAAACTGCCCTTGACTATCGCTGTGACAGCCAGCACCCATCCCAAGATAGTCAAATTACCACCTCCATATAAATAGAGCGTTTTATACTATATGAAGGCGGTAATTAAAAAGTGCTTCATTATTTAATGTAAATAATGGTAAAGGTTTATGACGCTGAATTGTACAGTATTCTAGACTATAAATCTATTTTTGGCTATTTGATAATATCACCCTATTTCTAGCAGAGCTTAGCTTAAATTGGCCTCTCTCCATCCTCTGTGCCTGCTCTCTGCACCTCTACAGCTATCCCGGCGTTATCTGCTGTAATAAAGACTCTGTCCCCTGTCTGAATATCTCCGTTGACAATTTTGCGAGAAAGAACGGTTTCTATTTCCTGCTGTACAACCCTTTTCAAAGGCCGGGCACCATAAGCGGGATCATACCCCTTTTTAGCCAGATACTCAATAGCCTTTTTGTCCCACTGCAGTATTCCCTGGTTATTCTGACGGAAGCGCAAAGCCAGATCCTTCAAAATAAGCTCGGCAATTTGTTCGATCTGTTCTTTTTCTAAAGCATGGAAAACAATAATTTCATCCACCCTATTAAGAAATTCAGGGCGGAAATAATGCCTCAGCATTTCAAGCACCCTGGTTTTCATCTCTTCATAGCTGCCCCTGTTTTTCTGAAAATCCAAGATTTCCTGGCTGCCTATATTGGAGGTCATGATTATAATGGTATTACGAAAATCAACAGTCCTGCCGTGTCCGTCAGTCAGCCGCCCGTCATCGAGAATCTGCAGGAGCAGGTTAAACACATCGTAGTGAGCTTTTTCTATTTCATCGAAAAGTACAACCGAATAAGGCTTTCTCCTCACTGCTTCAGTGAGCTGTCCACCTTCCTCATATCCCACATACCCGGGAGGAGCCCCAATCAAACGAGCAACCGCGTGTTTTTCCATATACTCGGACATGTCCAGGCGAACGATGTTCTTTTCATCGTCAAACAGCGCTTCAGCCAGTGCCTTGCTCAGCTCTGTCTTCCCTACGCCAGTAGGTCCAAGAAAAATAAAGCTTCCCACTGGCCTGTTAGGATTTTTCAGACCACTGCGCGACCTGAGTACAGCGTCAGCTACCGCTCTTACTGCTTCCTCCTGTCCCACCACTCTTTCATGCAAAAGCTTATCCAAGTGCAGCAGCTTCTCCTTTTCCCCCTCCAAGAGACGGCTCACCGGGATACCCGTCCAACGGCTGACCACGCGGGCTATATCTTCCTCCTCTACTTCTTCTTTTAAAAGCCGATGATGTTTCTGCTTTTCCGCCAGCAACTCTTCTTCTGCTTTTAACTTTCTTTCCAGCTCATTCAAGCGACCGTATTTTAATTCAGCGATACGGTTCAAATCATACTCTCGTTCAGCCTTTTCCATTTCCATACGGCATTCCTCAATTTCGCGTTTTATCTGCCGCACCCTGGAAATAGCCTGCTTTTCAGCCTGCCACTGCGCTTTCATTATATCGGCTTCGCTCTTTAATTCTTGCAATTTTTTAAGTATAGCTGCACGCCTCTCTCTGGAAGCACTGTCTTTCTCCTTTTCCAGGGCCGCCGCTTCAACCTCCAACTGCATAATGCGCCGCGTAATCTCATCCAGCTCGGCAGGCATGCTGTCGATTTCTGTACGCAGGCGAGCAGCCGCTTCGTCTATAAGGTCAATAGCTTTATCTGGTAAAAACCGATCAGAAATATAACGATCAGACAGAACAGCGGCAGCTATTAATGCTGAGTCTTGGATGCGAACACCGTGATGCACTTCGTAGCGCTCTTTTAGCCCCCGCAAGATAGAAACCGTGTCCTCTACGGAAGGAGGGTTAACTAAAATAGGCTGGAAACGCCTTTCCAGAGCGGCATCTTTTTCTATGTGCTTCCTGTACTCATCAAGAGTAGTCGCCCCTATAGCCCTGAGCTCTCCCCTGGCCAGCATGGGTTTAAGCAGGTTGCTGGCATCCATAGCCCCTTCCGCTGCTCCTGCCCCAACTACTGTATGCAGCTCATCTATAAAGAGTATAACCTGCCCGCTGGCTTCCTGAATTTCCTTCAGGACTGCTTTCAAACGTTCCTCAAACTCGCCCCGGTACTTTGCCCCTGCCACTAGAGCACCCATATCTAGTGCTATAACCCTTTTCCCCTTTAAACCTTCGGGTACATCTCCTGCTACGATCCTGCGTGCCAGTCCTTCTGCTATAGCTGTCTTACCTACCCCCGGTTCACCGATTAATACCGGGTTATTTTTAGTGCGTCGGGATAAAATTTGAATAACTCGGCGTATTTCTTCATCTCTGCCTATTACAGGGTCTATTTTCCCCTCCCGGGCCTGCTTGGTTAAATCGCGTCCGTAGCGCTCCAGGGCATCATAACTTTCCTCGGGATTATCACTAGAAACCCGCTGAGATCCGCGGATATTGCGCAGCGATTTTAAAACGAGATCCCGGTTAACGCCCATTCGTCCCAAGAGACTCCTAAGATCTGTCTCTCCTTCTGCAATTAATCCGAGCAAAATGTGTTCCACACTTACATAGTCGTCCTTAAGACCGCGGGCTTCCTTTTCCGCCCGAACCAAAACCCGGTTAAGCACGCCGCTTACATACACGGAACCTTCGTAACCGTATACTGCTGGAATTTTCCCTAACAGTTCCTCCAACCTCTGTTCGAAAACAGGCAGATCAACGCCGCCCTGTTCCAGGAGTCGGGGAATCAAACCTTGTTCCTGTCTTAGCAAGGCCAGCATCAGGTGCTTTCCGCTTACCTCCTGGTGGTATTTCTCAGCAGCGAGCTGTTGTGCCGCCGCCAGAGCCTGTTTTGATTTTTGA
The DNA here is from genome assembly GCA_014360155.1 of Syntrophomonadaceae bacterium. Taxonomy (GTDB): domain Bacteria; phylum Bacillota; class Syntrophomonadia; order Syntrophomonadales; family Syntrophomonadaceae; genus JACIYB01. The sequence goes on along the minus strand of JACIYB010000102.1, from coordinate 605 downwards.
GTAAAACGCTCAATGTCCAACCTGCTTCACCTCACTTTTCAAAATATTTAAGCTGCTCTTCCAGTTCCTCTATTCTTTCCAGTAAATCTACAATAATAGTAGCCCCAACCAAATTTACACCAAGAAAATTCTTCAGACGCATGATCCTGTGCAGCCTTTTAAAATTCTTGATATCAACATGACCATTTTCAACTTCAATAACGCCTATTTCTTCCAAGACCTCTACTAAATCAGGATGAAGATCTAGCTGAGACACAGGTAATTTCAGCTCATTGCTCTGGTAATATATTTTGACCAGATTCATAGCCATGCACCCCTATTTTTTGGAAATACTCATCAACTTGCGGTACAGTTCTTTTTCTTCCTTGCCCAATTGGCGAGGTATATCTATTTCTACCCGTACATACTGATCTCCCCGCCCTCCCTCTTTCCGCGGCAAACCTTTGCCTTTAAGCCGCAGTTTTTGTCCGCTGTGGCTGTCCGGCGGTACTGTCATCAAAACCTGCCCATCCAGTGTTGGAACAGTAACCTTATCCCCCAAGACAGCCTGTTCAGGGCGAAGAATTATTTTATTTTCAATGTCCCATCCTCTTACCTCAAATACA
>JACIYB010000101.1 GCA_014360155.1 Syntrophomonadaceae bacterium | reverse complement strand
TGGCAAAAAGTAAAACCCCGGCAAAAAGGGCTAGAAAAGCAGAGGAAAACCGTTTAAGGAACAAAGCCTATAAAAGTAGGTTAAAGACAGCCATTAAAAAATACGAAGACTCTCTAAAAGAAAATCAAACAGAAAAAGCCCAGGAATTATTTCTGCAAGTAACCTCCCTTATAGATAAAAGCATATCCAAAGGAGTTCTGCATAAAAACACTGGAGCAAGAAAAAAATCAGCTTTAAGAAAAAAACTCAATCAATTAGTCAATAAATAAAACCTGCAGCCTGCAGGTTTTATTTTGGTGAGCATATCTCAATAATTAAGGTTTCAAAAATTATTTTTTCATCTTTTCCGCTGGTTTTAAAATCTATATCTGCTTGCAAAAGTTTAGCAAACAATTCCTGTATCTCTTTCCATGTGAAAAGACGGCAGCATTTCATCATTTTTCCTATCAAAAATTCCATCATTCCTGTAGAGTCAGCAATTTCCCCTTTTTTAAGTCCTTTTTCCAAGAAATACTTTACTTTGGCCAGGCTTACAAGCTGTTTTACAATCATATACAGAAAAAAACCCGGCTGCTCACCCTGAATAAGAAGTCTATGATATGCCTGAAAAGAAGCCTTTAGGTCTTTATTTAAGAGTGCATCTGTCAACTTGAAAATCTTTATATCGTTATTACTGTCCAGATGTTCTGCAATGTCTTTCTTCCCGATAGGGCGCTCTTTCACTGTAAGACACAGTTTGTCTATAAGATTTTCCAGGTAATACATATCTTTTCCACTCCAGGCTAATAACCTCGCAACTTCACGCTCAAACGAACAACTTCGGGAAGTAAGTTCCTCTTCTACCCAGTCTAGCAGTTTCTGTTTGCTAAGCGCTTTACAGTGAATAACCTCAGCCTCCTCGGCAAGGAGTTTTACTACCGGATTGCCGGAATTGTATTCATTAGAGGTCAAGATCAAAGTTTGTCCTGAATTATCGCGCCTTAAGCAGTTATTCAATATTTCACATACCTGTCCAGCTGTTTCTTTTTTGTGCCCCCCTTTTTGTAGCCAAAAAGGTCTTTTCAGTATTATTACCCTTTGAAGTGAAAAAAGCGGGCTGAATTCCAAAATTTCCTGCAGTTCGGCTGCACTCAAATCGTCAGCATCCAAATAAAGGAGCTCCGGCTCTTCTCCAGTCCTGCTCCTAACTTCGTGAACAATTCTATTAATTTCGCTGTCTACCAAGAAAGGCTCATCGCCCCATATGAAATAAACACTGTTCCCATCCATATATACAACCCTCTGTTCAGTAATAGTTTGAAAACCCTGTGTTCTAATAAAATACTACATCCATTATGTTATAATCAATTATGAAAAAATATATATTTAACAAATAAAACTTAATTTGCGGCGTACAAATTAAGTACTTGTACTTATTAGGAGTGTGCTCATGAATAGATATTTTGACATTATAATTGTTGGAGCCGGTCCGGCAGGAATTTTCACAGCTATTGAATTGACCAAAAACAGTGATTTAAAAATTCTCTTGCTGGAAAAGGGAAAAGATGTAGATAAACGCAGCTGCCCTATTGGCAAGGAAACAACCAGCTGCATCAACTGCAAACCCTGCTCTATAATGAGCGGCTGGGGAGGAGCCGGGGCTTTTTCTGACGGCAAACTCACTTTAACTACGGAATTTGGCGGCTGGCTGGACAACTATATAGGGAAAAATGAACTGCAAAGCCTAATTGACTATGTGGACCAGATCTATGTACATTACGGAGCACCCCATAGGGTGTTTGGCCAAAACAGCGAAGAAATCAAAGACTTGCAGATGAAAGCCACCAGAGCTAACCTCAAATTAATACCAGCTAAAATTCGGCACATGGGGACCGAAAATACCCTAAAGGTTCTGAAAAATATGCGGCAGGATTTGGAAAAAAAGATTTATGTCAAGACTAACGAAGCAGCAGAGGAAATAATTACAGATAAGAAAAAGGTAGAGGGAATAAAAACGGATAAAGACACTTACTACGCTCCTAAGATAATCCTGGCCCCGGGGAGAGACGGCGCCAAGTGGTTTTCAGAACAGGCAAAAAAAATGAATATCCCTCTTTCCAATAATCAAGTGGACATCGGCATACGGGTTGAACTTCCGGCCGTCGTCATGCAGGAATTTACCGACAAAATATGGGAACCCAAAATCATTTTTAATTCCCATGAATTTGACGACCTAGTAAGAACTTTTTGTGTTAACCCCAACGGCTATGTGGTAATGGAAAATACAAACGGCATTATAACGGTCAACGGGCACTCCTATGCAAACACCAAGAGTGCAAACACCAACTTCGCCATCTTGATGAGTCAAAAATTTACTGAACCTTTTGATAAACCTATTTTATATGGGTTTTCTATCGCCAGCCTGGCTAATATGCTGAGCGGCAGCATAATAATTCAACGCTACGGAGACTTAAAGCGCGGCCGTCGTTCTACCCCTGACAGAATTGAAAAAGGCTTGGTAGAGCCTACTCTTGAGGGAGCAGTCCCTGGGGATTTATCTCTGGTGCTCCCTCACCGCTACATGGTAGGAATCAAAGAATGTCTAGAAGCTCTCGACAAAGCCATGCCGGGTGTGGCCTCTGACCATACGCTCCTTTACGGAATAGAAGCCAAGTTCTACTCTGCCCGCCCAAAATTGAGCAATTCGCTGCAAACAGATATCGAAGGTCTGTGGGCTATAGGTGACGGGGCTGGTGTTACTAGAGGGCTGATCCAAGCGAGTGTATCGGGTATTATAGCTGCTCGTGATATTCTTGGAAAATAGCAAACATGCTTTACGGCTCAAAAGCGAATGATCAAAGGTCCCATTAAAGGAAGAAACAAAGTCGCCAGACTTCCGCATGGGCAACAGGTTCCTACATATTTGTACATTTAAACAGGCTAACTTAGAGTTTTTACAGTGGAATCAGAGTTTTTTTACAACCAACATCATTTGTTTGGGAGGTTAAAGGATGCGGTCATTTTTGTTGGAAGACATAGAATTAGAGCTTTTACCGGAGGTTGAGTCTTGTATAGAAAAGAGGCAGCCTTTTGAGATCGTCGCTGTTGGACCGCGGGCGCGGGAGTTATGGGAGGAACTGAATTTAAAGCCGGGAAAGACTAGTGCAATTAACCAATCAACTTTAAAAGCGTCTACGGCCTTTTTTGTGTTTGGTTTGACAGCTATAGGGTTGTTATCTCATGCTGTAGCGAAAGGTTTCACGATAACAGCCGCTGCAGTTAGTGATAATAGCGATGCTGTTAAAATAAAATGCAACCCGTCTTAAACGTATTCCAAGTCAATGCTGCCGATACAAAACGGCATTCATAACTGACTCCTCATACCCGCAGAAGGCAAACACTTAGGGAGATATGAGAGGGGCTGAAGACTTAAGGACGCTTGGGTCCTGTCTTAACCTTTTACTGATGAGCTAAGAGGGTGAGGTGTAGGGGATCTTGACACAAAGAGCAAACCTTTAAGCGCGTTCTAATCGCCTTTATCCCCCAGCGCTAACCTTAAGCCTTCATTCCCACAAGTTATTTTCGTACTGGAAAGGCGGTAAGCAGAAACTATAAAAATGACAATATATTTTTAATATTAAAACAGAATGGGCATAGTTTTTGTTTCTGAGGAAAAACTAACAGAAATAGCTCCATCAAATTATAGGAGGGGATTGACAGTATGACTAAAGCGGGAAGACAAAGTATTAGATGCCAGGTTATGAGCTGTAAATACAACGATAAAGGTGAGTGCGATTTGGACATGATCCAAGTTTCCCCTGGGAATGCAGAAATACAGGGGCTTCCGGGTGCGGAAACTATGTGTGCAAGTTATTATGAAATTGGGGGAAAATAGGTCGAATTCTGAAGGGAAAAATGAGACATTGGGCAATAAAAATTATTATGTGTAAATACCGGAAGGAGATTCGTGGCATTTAGCTTCCTGTATTTATGATATGTGCTTATAAAGGCTGAAAGAAAGCAGATAACGGCTGCTTGGTAATTACAGAGGGGAAATTATGTATTCTATTTAAAGTACAGCAGGGACCGGCTAAGGTTTACCGCTGTATTTTTTATATTTATGGTTTATTTGGAGGAATTTTACATATACTCGCGAATAGAATCTATGAGGTGAAAAATATTGGGGCTATTGATAAACGTTTGATTATAGGTTTCAGTATCTTGTTATGTTTTTTATTTTTTCTTGCAGGCGTAAAATATGCCAATATAAGAAATCAATATAAATTAGGAGAAGAAATCCTTCTCCCTGTCGAGGATGAAGACTCGGAAGCTGAGGAGGATCTGTGGATACAAGTTTACGTAGCTGGAGAAGTCAAGAGTCCCGGAGTATACAAACTCCCTCTAAAATCTCGTGTCCATGAGGCCATCGAAATGGCGGGCGGAGTTCTTGAAACTGCCGAAATTAGGTATTTAGATATGGCACGAATATTGGAAGACGAAGAAACCGTATTGGTGCCTGCTGTCGGGGAAACATTAGATCTTTTGCCTTCCAAAGCGGGCAAAGTTAATATAAACACTGCCAGCGCTGAAGAGATGGCAAGCAAACTGACAGGTATTGGTCCAGCTCTTTCCCAGCGTATAGTTGATTATAGGAACAGCAACGGGCCTTTTAAAACTATTGAGGATATAAAGAACGTTAACGGTATAGGTGATAAGCGGTTCCAGGACATTGAAAATGACATAACTGTCCGGTGAGATGTTCGAAAGATGATAAGATCATGGTTTATTGTTTTTATGTGCCTGGCTGCAGCAATATTTCTAACTTTTTACCGGTATTGGCACCTGGCTCTGATCATGGCAGCGGTTCTATTTTTAACTGGAATATACAGAGAAGATTACTCTAAAGAAGCTTTTGCCGGCATGATAGTTTTGATTGCCGGTATTTTGTATTCACAGCTAACAGTACAGCCGGTATCCGTACAGTTACCCCAGATTGATGGGGCTGTAATTACCGGAAAGGTCAAGACTTATCCTCAGCATTACGATAAAAAAACCAGTTTTGTACTGCAAACCGATAGTGATGACCCTTATCAGCGAAAACTTCGAGTACTCTGTTATTTTAACGCTGAGGTTGGAAAAGGCGACCGGGTAAGAATTCGGGGGGTGCTGCAGCCTCCAGCCAGACCCGGTAATCCAGGTGAGTTCGATTATTCTGCCTACCTTGCTTATGACCGCATCTATTATATTTTAGAAGTGAAAGAAGCAGAAGATGTAGAGATAATTTCGCGGGGTGTGGGGCTTGAAAGCTACTTTTCTTCTTACCGTTTACGGGGGGAAGAAATTATTCGAAATATCCTGCCTCCGGAAGAAGCAGCGGTACTTTTGGGAATGCTTCTAGGACAAAAAGAAGCCCTCGAAGCTGAGAGGTACAGCGAATTTCAAAAAATAGGCGTAGCTCATGTTTTTGCTGTTTCCGGCTTGCATGTTGGTTTCGTCCTTTTACTGTCTTCCTGGTTATCATCTCTGTTGGGCTTTTCTCGTAAAACTAAATTTTATTTTGGGGTATGCTGTTTGTTTGTATACGGGAGCGTAGTCGGATGGCCTATATCAGTTGTACGGGCATCTATCATGGCTTTGTTGGGATTGTTTGCTTATTATATGGGGCAAGAAAATTCCTTCATGAACAGCTTGGGTATAGCCGGAATTGTTATCCTTTTATTAAACCCCTATGACCTTTTTAAAATATCTTTTCAACTTTCTTTCTTAGCTACCTGGGGCTTAGTTTGTATTTTCCCCCTTGTTAAAAAATTCTGGGGATACCAAAGCAGGCTTTGGGATTTAGTGCTTATACCCCTTTGCAGTCAAATAGCTGTTCTGCCACTGGTAGCTTTTTATTTTAATCTGTTTACCCCGGTTTCCATTATAAGCAATATAGCGGTAATGTATGCTGTAGGTGCAGCAGTAATGCTGGGTTTCATGTCTCTGCTGGTAAACGGCTTTTTTCCTGTTTTGGCTTCCATATTCCTTTATCCAGCAGGTTTTTTTATCGAACTGATACTCAAGGTGTCAGAATTTCTGGAAGATTTGCCCGCTGCTTTTCTGTGGGTGGCTACGCCCAGCCCGGCGATGATAGCTGTATATTATGTCGGATTGCTGCTGATTGTCAGTTCTTTAAGCAACCCATTTTATAAAAAAAGATTTGCTGCGGGGTTGTTCTTGATGGTGCTTTTTTTGGCGGTACTCTGTTTTCCAGCAAGCTATCGCGGTCAGGGAGTTATGGAAGTAGTCTTTATTGATGTAGGCCAAGGTGACAGTATACTTTTAAAGACACCGCAGGGAAAATTTTTGCTTGTGGATGGAGGGGGGAGCGATTTTTATGATGTGGGAGCGAGAAAAGTGCTGCCTTACCTTCACCACCGGGGTATACGCGACCTTTGGCTTGTATTCAATACTCATCCAGATACTGACCATTTACAAGGACTGGAAACAGTTGTCGAAGAAATGCCCGTGCATTTCGTCGCTCTACCTGCATCCCTCATTGAAGCAGGAGCTTACCAGCCTCTAAAAGAGGCATCTTTGAGAAAAAAATCTTCAATTGTACCTTTGCGCAGCGGACAGAGCATTAATATAGAAAAAGGTTTGAAAATTAAGGTTCTTAACCCCCAGGAGGAAGATGTCTGTCCGAGTAAAGGAACTAATGACCAGTCTTTAGTATTACATATCCAGTATCGGGATTTTTCCGTTCTTTTAACAGGTGATATAGAGAAAAACAGCCTGCAGTTTCTTGTACAGAACGAAAAACTTTCGCCTACAACCGTGGTGAAGGTTCCCCATCACGGCAGTAGCGATTCGCTGGTGCCGGAATTTTATGATCGGACCAAGCCGAGATGGGCGGTTATTTCCGTTGGTGACAACAATTTTGGTCACCCCCACGAAAAAGTTCTCAATGCGTTGCAGGAGCGCGATATAGAGGTTTTACGAACAGATGCTCACGGTGCAGTTAAATTTAGCAGCGATGGTGAATTTGTGAAAATAGAAACAGGTGCTGACCATATGTGAGGTTAAATATTAGATTTATGGATAGACCACGGTTCAATAATATGAAAATAAATCTCTGGGAGATGAAGGCTTAAGGTTGGCGCTGGAGGATAAAGGCGGTTAGAATGCGCTTAAAGGTTTGCTCTTTATGTCAAGAACCCCTATCCCCCACCCTTTCAGCTCACCAGTAAAGGTTAAGACTGGACCCGAGTGTCCTTAAGCCTTCATCCCCCCCAACACCTCCTGCAGACATGTGAGATTAGCCGCAAAAATATCCTGCTGTAGAAATGATGACACAATACTAATTTTTTTTAGTCTCTGTTTATTGAATTGTTGACTTTCCCCTGCAATTATCATATAATGGCTAATGTCAATTTAATACTCTACAGGCGGCGAACTGGAGTAGTAGACAGACGGTCGCAGAGAGCTACTGAAAGGTGGAAGGTAGCATAAAGCTGTCGAACTCGCCAGGGAGCTTCACAGGTGAAGCTAACTAGCCTGTGACGGAAAAACCGTTACTAATTTAAGCGGACAAAGGCAGAAATGGGGCTATGGCGCAGTTGGGAGCGCGCTTGAATGGCATTCAAGAGGTCGTGGGTTCGAATCCCACTAGCTCCACCATTTTTGTATTATTTGTCAAAAAGGGTGGTACCGCGGGAGTCAACT
>JACIYB010000100.1 GCA_014360155.1 Syntrophomonadaceae bacterium | reverse complement strand
GGCAGTATGCCGTAGGGAAAATACCAGGCGGTTTTATTAAGAGAGAAGGGAAACCTACAGAACTTGCGACTATTACTGCGAGGTTGATTGACAGGCCTATAAGGCCGCTGTTCCCAAAAGGATACAGGAATGATGTACACATCGTAGCTACTGTCTTATCAGTAGAAAAGGATAATGCACCCGATGTTACTGCTATTATAGGCGCCTCGGTTGCCTTGAGCATATCTGACATACCTTTTGCTGGGCCTATTGCAGCTGTCACTGTCGGACTTGTGGATGGGGATTTTATAGTTAACCCTACGGTTGAGCAGTTGGAAAAAAGCGAAATGCAGCTTAAAGTTGCAGGCAGTAAGGAATCAATACTGATGGTGGAAGCAGGGGCCGCGGAAGTTAAAGAGGAAACGATGGTAGATGCCATTTTCTTTGCCCATGAAGAAATTAAAAAACTTATAGGGTTTCAGGAAACGATTATTGCTGAATTAGAGCCTGTAAAATCCGAGGTGGTTGTTCATGAGGTGAACGAAGAGATTGAGACGGCGGTTAGAGAGTTCGCTGCTGAAAAATTAGAGCAAGCAGTGAAGAACAGCGATAAGAAAGCTCGCGAAGGTCATATCGAAGAAGTAAATCGGCTTACCCTGGAGCATTTTGCTGCCATCTACCCTGAAGCAGAAAAAGAAATCACTGCAGTTCTTGACAAAATACTTAAAGAGATCGTAAGAAAAATGATATTGGAGGAAAGGGAGAGGGTAGACGGAAGAAAACTGGATGAGATAAGAGCCGTAAGCTGCGAGGTCGGTTATTTACCTCGCCCCCATGGATCAGGTCTGTTTACCCGCGGTCAGACTCAGGTCCTTTCGGTTACTACCTTAGGAGCAATGAGTGAAGAACAGAGATTAGACGGGTTGGGTGTGGAAGAATCCAAAAGATATATTCATCACTACAACTTTCCGCCCTATAGTGTCGGAGAAACCAGACCAATACGCGGTCCCGGCCGCAGGGAGATAGGGCATGGGGCGCTTGCTGAAAAAGCACTCTTACCGGTCATTCCGCCAGAAGAGGAATTTCCGTATACCATACGGGTTGTATCGGATGTTTTAGAATCGAATGGATCTACTTCAATGGCCAGCGTTTGCGGGAGTACTCTTTCACTCATGCATGCAGGAGTGCCGATAAAAGCTCCGGTTTCTGGCATAGCAATGGGTCTTGTAAAAGAAGGAGATGAATTTGCAATATTAAGTGATATTCAAGGGATAGAAGATGCGCTGGGCGATATGGACTTCAAGGTTGCCGGGACGGAAAAGGGTATAACAGCTTTGCAGATGGACATTAAAATAAGCGGGGTCGACCGTGAAATTATTGAACAGGCTTTGGACCAGGCTCGTAAAGGCAGGATGTTTATTCTAGGCAAGATGCTGGAAGTCATTGATAAACCCAATAAGGAAATTTCTCCTTATGCACCGCGCATGCTTAGGATGCAGATACCTTCTGATAAGATCAGAGAAGTGATTGGCCCCGGCGGTAAAATTATTCAAAAAATTGTGGAAGAAACTGGGTGCAAAATTGATATCGAGGATAGCGGCAACCTGTTTATACTCGCTACTGATGAAGAAGCAGCACAGAGGGCGAAATTTTATATAGAATCTATAGTTACTGAAGTAGAAGTAGGCAAAGTATATATGGGGACCGTAAAGCGGATAATGGACTTTGGAGCCTTTGTGGAAATAATTCCAGGAGTTCTTGGGGCTCAGGGGAAAGAAGGTCTGGTGCATATATCACAACTGGCAGAGGAAAGAGTAAATAGAGTCAAGGATGTTGTTAATATCGGTGATAAAATATTGGTAAAAGTCACGGAAATAGATCGGCAAGGAAGAATTAATCTTTCCCGGAAGGCGGTATTAAAAAACACTAAAAAAAATCCTAAAAGGCAGGAGCAAATTTAAAGCGAATAACTGAATACAAAAGACTTCGAAGTAAACCGAGCTGTCTCGGTTTATTTTGCTTTTTCTGGGAGGGAAACACAGTACAGGGGAGCAGGAATAATTCTCAAGCTTCCTGTACGAATAGTCGAGCGATTTTAGGAATATTTATTTAAAAATATGATTCTACTGCTGAAAGTTATAATCTGCTGGTTTAAATGTATAAATATTCGTCGCTTCACCTTCGCGGGGTGTTGCTTCCATGCTCCGTCAACAGGCTCCTACATATTTATACATTTAAACAGGTTAACTTAAGGTTTTTGCAGTGAAATCAAATATTGTTTCGGGTGATAAGAAGGTGGAAGCTATTTTTTAAGAAAGGTTTTTATTTTATTAAATTAAACAGCAGGGCCTTTTTTCTCATAACTTTTTTTGTCAGCATTTCTTTACTGACAGCCTGGTTAGACAGCCTTGAACGGAAAATGTATGGTGTAAAACCGGGAGTTACGATGGCGGGAGAAAATTTTGGCGGATTATTACCGGCTGAAGTGCGTGCAGCAGTTGAGGAATTGGCGATCAGGTATCAAAAACTCGCTCAGGAGCCTTATATTGATAAAAAGACGGGCGAGATCATAAAGGGAGAAAAGGGCTATGTCATAGATGTTGAGGGAAGTGTAAAAAAAATATTCGCTGCCGGAGAGGGCCAGTCCCTTGAACCGGTAATAACTGTAATTTATCCTCGATATACTGCTGAGTCGTTGCAGAATGCGGAGAATAACAGCTTGAGCTATTATTATACTTGGTTTAGAGGCAGCTATGAACGTTATACTAACATTTCCTTGGCTGTTGCTGGCATTAATAATACAGTAGTCTGGCCCAGTGAAGTATTTTCATTTAACGATGTTGTCGGGCCTAGGACTCCGGAAAGAGGCTATTTGCCGGCGCCTGTAATCTTGATGGGAGCGAGTAATTTCGACTATGGGGGAGGGGTGTGTCAAGTCGCCAGTACTCTTTATAATGCAGTTTTAGAAGCCGGGCTGGAAATAGTGGAACGACATCCACACAGTAAAAGGGTTTCTTATGTCCCGGCCGGTAAAGATGCAACTGTTGATTACGGGAATCTGGATCTAAAATTTGCCAACAATTCCCAAGGCCCGATAATTATCAAATCAGGTCTGACCAAAGGCAAGGTATGGGTTCAGATAATGGGGGAGGGTTTTAAAAATTAGAATTTACTATTTTTCTAGAAGGAATCTTTTAGTAGTTGGCGGGGTCGTGTTGATAATCTGCTGCTTTTTAGGTGCAACACTGCTGTATGCTAATAATATAGGTGATGCACTGCATGTAAACCAGCCTATATATCAGGGAAACAGCGGGCAGAAAGCGGTGGCTATCACAGTAAATGTTGATTGGGGAGAAGAATTTATTCCTGCAATGCTGGAGGAATTTAAAAAACATAAGGTTGGGGTTACCTTTTTTGTGACCGGTAAGTGGGCTGAGAAAAATTCAGAATTGCTGAAACAAATGCACAAAGAGGGGCACAGCATTCAGAATCATGGATATAAACACCTTCATTTTAACAGGCTTTCCAGAGATGAAGCTAGTGAACAAATAAAAAAAGCGGAGGAGGTTATCTTTAAGATTACAGGAGAAAGGACTAGATTTTTCGCGCCGCCATATGGGGAGTATAATCAGCAGTTGCTCGGTGTGGCAGCGAACATGAATTATGAGTTGATAATGTGGAGTATAGATACAGTGGATTGGAAACGTCCTGATCCTAAAACCATCGTGGAGAGGGTGGCAAATAAACTGCACAATGACGCGATTATTCTTATGCATCCCACTGATCCCACCAGCAAAGCTCTGCCTGAACTTTTGAGTTTGATAAAAAATCAAGGATACAAATTTTTTTCTATCGATAAAATAATAGTCCAAGAATAATGAACGGAGATGCCTAACATAATGAGAATCTTAAATAGGTGGTTACTCAGTTTTTTAACTGCAGTTATATTTGGGGCCTGTTTTGCCGTACCTGCGTCTGCTGCTCCATATATATCTTCCGATTATTATTGCTTGATGGACCGCTCCAGCAGCCAGCTGATTTTATCTAAAAATGCAGATACAATCCGCCCGGTTGCAAGCACTACTAAGATGATGACTTCTATTATCACAGTCGAGTATGCTGGACTAGAAGAAGTAGCAGAGGTCAGCAGAAATGCTGATAATACCCCGGAATTTACTATAGGACTTCGTACAGGACAAAAAATTTCGGTAGCAGAACTGCTAAAAGCTACACTTATACGGTCTTCGAACGATGCTGCTGTTGTGCTGGCAGAACACGTAGCAGGAGAAGAAGCGTTATTTGCCCATTTAATGTCGAAGAAAGCCTTTTTACTAGGGTGCTTCAATACCCACTTTGTGAATGCATCTGGACTCCCAGCCGATGGGCACTACAGTACAGCGTACGATCTAGCATTAATTGGCCGCTACCTCCTAGCCAGTGATTATATCAGCGAGCTGGTAGCCACAAAGCAGGCTGAATTTAAGCACCCGGCTTACCGCCAGAGTATTACCATTACCAACACCAATGGTTTATTAGGCAGTTATCCGGGAGCAGACGGGATTAAAACCGGAACAACCAATGCAGCCGGCAAATGCCTGGTGGCATCGGCCAGCCGTAAAGATAGGCAGCTGATTGCTGTAGTCCTCAAGTCTTCTGATAGAATTGGCGACTGCACTCGTTTGCTGGATTACGGTTTTCAAGCGAGTTCTCTTAAAAAAATTGTTGACAGTAAATTGCCTTTCAAGCGTCTAAAGCTCATTAACGGCGAAGATCTTTATATTGACATCTATCCTGAGGAAGATGTATTTTTGTGGGAGGGAGAAGGAAGTCCTGATGTGCAAAAAAAAGTGAAGCTGAATTACCAGCCTGAAGCTCCTGTGCAAAAAGGACAGAAAATAGGCTGTTTAGGGGTGTACGCTGACGGTAAGCTGCTGAAAAACGTTCCTTTGGTGTGTAAGAAAAGTGTAAGAAAAACCAATTTAGTAAAAAAACTCTTCCAGGTTTTTTTAAGCCGTTAAAGGATTACTGAGGCAACAAAAAGAATCTTTAAATGAGTAGATTTTTTGTGGAGGTATGGATGTGATAGATTGTTGGACTTTGAGCAACAGAGCTAGGCTGGTAGTTGAAGAAATTCCTTATGTAAAATCAGCTGCCATTGGTGTTTATATAAAAATAGGTTCTCGCCATGAACCCGAGAATATAGCAGGAGCGAGCCATTTTATCGAACACATGCTTTTTAAGGGAACTGAAAAAAGGTCTGCTCGTGAAATAGCGGAAAGCTTTGAAAAAATCGGGGGGCAGTTAAACGCTTTTACTTCTAAGGAATTCACCTGTGTTTATGCGAGAACTCTGGATGAAAATATATATGAAGCTGTGGATATAATTTTTGATATGCTTTTCAAATCCAAATTTTCTCTTCGGGAATTTGTTACAGAGAAAGAGGTTATTATGGAAGAAATTAATATGTATGAGGATACACCGGATGATTTGATACATGATTTATTTGCCCGGAAACTCTGGTGCACTCATCCCATAGGTTCGCCTATTCTTGGGACCCTGGAGACCGTGTCGGGGTTTGAGCAGGAAGAAATTTTCAGCTTTTATAAAGCTAAGTATACCCCGCAAAATATGGTAATTTCAATCGCGGGTAATGTTGACAGGATTAAAATAAGGGATCTGGTAGAGAGCTATCTGCAAGAGGAGGCTAACCAAAAAGAAGATTACTATCCTGAAAAATCAATAGACTATTACCCTTTTATAAACCTCGTTGAAAAAGATACAGAGCAGGAACAGATATGCTTGGGGGTTCCTGGTATATCTTATAATGATCCTGATCGGTACACAATGAAGGTAATGGACAGTATTTTGGGCGGCGGCATGAGTTCCCGGCTCTTTCAGACCATACGTGAGGAACTTGGCTTGGCTTATTCAGTGTATTCTTACCCAACTAATTATTCTGATACGGGATCATATTCGATTTATGTGGGTACAGGTCATAATAAAGTAGCCAGTTTCTTTGAGGCATTGTTTAAAGAGATAGAAAAATTTGTCCAAAAAGGGGTCAGCGAGGAAGAGTTATTGAGGTCTAAACACCTGATTAAATCTAATATTTACTTGAGCATGGAGGGCGTAATGAACCGCATGAATAGATGGGGAAAATCCATCTTGATGTATGACGAAATCACCCCGGTGGAGAAAATTATTGATCGGATATTAGCTGTTGACAGAGACATGGTTAGGAATTTGGCAGCAAATCTCTTAGAAGAACAGAGTTTTTCACTGGCAGCGATTGGACCAGCCGGTGTGCTGACGGAAATAGAACAGGAATACAAAAGATGGTGGGGATAAATGCATGATAGTTATGATAAAAAGAATTCATTCCGAGGATCTTCCTCTCCCCTGCTACATGACTTCAGGCTCATCCGGGATGGATGTTTATGCAGCGGTAGATAGTGAATTGCGGCTTTCTCCTGGAGAAATAGCCCTTGTGCCTACCGGAATAGCTTTATCAATACCTGAAGGATATGAAGCCCAGGTTAGACCCCGAAGCGGGTTGGCGCTGAAGTACGGCATAACCTTGGTTAACTCTCCAGGGACTATTGATGCAGACTACCGAGGGGAAATTAAACTAATTGTTATAAATTTGGGAAGCGAAGATTATATTTTAAAAAGAGGAGAAAGAATTGCGCAGATCGTATTTTCACGTGTGGAAAAGGCGGAATTAAGGGAAATTGATATGCTTGACAGCACTGACCGAGGCCAAGGAGGTTTTGGGCATACGGGTAAGGAGTGAGAATTTGAGGAATGGAGGGAACAACGTGCGGCTAAATGAGTTAGTGGGTAAGGAGATGGTTAATATATATGATGGAATGCGGATGGGCACTGTAGGCGATTCGGATATGCTAATAGACCAGGAGACTGGGGAAATTATCTCCATTATTTTGCCCAACCGCGGCAATGCTTTTAACTTCTGGGCAGACAGGCAGAAGCTTGTTATTCCATGGGAGGCCGTAAAAAAAATAGGTAAAGAGGTTATAGTGGTGGATTTAGATGAAACGCATATGAGATTAAAAAACCATTCAATTTAATTGGTGATTCCACTGCTGAAAGTTATAATCTGCTGGTTTAAATGTATAAATATTCGTCGCCAGACTTCCGCATGGGCAACACCGTCCGCTTGTCTCGCGACGAAAGGGGTACCGGGCTAATTCGCATCCGTGCTCAATAGCCCTCTCGCCCCCTCCTTGGGGCTCGCCCCCTTTCACTGCTTCGCCTTCGCGGGGTGCTGCTTCCATGCTCCGTCAACAGGCTCCTGCATATTTACACATTTAAACAGCCTAACTTAGGGTTTTTGCAGTGGAATCATTGGTTAAAATATCAACTTAATACTGCTGATATATTTAAAAATAGGAAGCAGATCCGTGAATCAGGATTTTCTTCCTATTTGAATTTGTGGTATTTGCTTTCACTGGGGACAAGAACCCCACAGCTGCTGATTTTAACTCGTGTTTAGTTGCTTGCGAATATCGCAATTTTTAACCCGGTGAAGGGTAAGAGGATTGAAGGTCGCAGTTAGCTCAAATAGCGGAGAATAACGAATAAATACTGGAAAGGGATTGGGGGAAAACTGTGAAAAAAAAAGGAGGACTAGCCGATTATGTACGGTAATGGCAAGGGTTCTTTCCCTCCCTGGAGCAGAATACCTTCATTAAAGGAAATGACGGAGGAAGCAGGTATTGATTTTGAGCAATTTAT
>JACIYB010000010.1:19309-28701 GCA_014360155.1 Syntrophomonadaceae bacterium | reverse complement strand
CGATATACAGATATATATAAATAGACTCAGGCTCTGAGCCTGAGCTAACGTCCCGCAGTTCAGCTTATTTTATTATAAAAATTAAGAGGCTGTATTGCAATGTTTTTTAATCAGGTTTTAAATGTATACAACTCAACTTTAAATGCCGGGTTCTCTCACTATAATAGATAAATTGTCCTCATTACATTGAATGGCCCGGCTAACCAATTCTTTTATTTCTTCTTCCTTATCCAGTCTAAGGCTGTTCTCTTCAACCACTACTGTAATGCTTTGGGGATGAATGATTACCACACATTCCTCGAAACCTTTAGATTTCACTAAATTTTCCGCCTTCATCTCCTTTTCCATATCCTCGGTAATCTGCACTAGCCGCAGCAAAGCAGCCTGGCGAACCTCTTTTTCATTTGTAGAATTGTTAATAATCTCACGCAGCATCTCTATCTCTTTACCTCGGATTCGCTCTCTCTCCAACCGGTATTCAGAAAAAAAATCGTACTTTGCTTGAGATTTACCTTGCTGGTCATCTGTTTCAGCGTTTGTTTCTGAAGGAGAAATTTCATCTTTAGTTATTAAATTCTTATGACTAGATTTATCTGAACACCCCCCAGCGATGATATTCAGGCTAATCATGAGTATTATAACAGCTGCACATATCGTACCCGCTTTCCGTAAATCAACAATCATTTTTCCCCTCCTTCACGTGACATTACCCTTACTTTGTGAATAGAAATGTTTAAAAGAGTAGCAGTAGCGTCGGCCAACCTCTCCCGAACTGCCGGTATACCTGCTCCGTCAGCAACGACTAGTACCCCCAGAACTTCAGGAAATTTTTCCTCTATCAAAAGAGGATCCCCGGCTGACACTGCCAGATCCTGAGATACACTCTCTTCGCTAATCCTTTTTTCTCCCCCCTTTGAATCATTTTCTTCGGTTTCTCGGCTTTCTTTTCTTACATTACTCGCATAGGTCTTTATTCCGTCAGAGCTTAAGATTAAACTCACCTTAACAGTACCTGCCCCTTCAATTTGAGATAATATAGACTCCAATTCAGCAACCAGCTGAGCTTTTAAGCTGTCAGCACTGTCAACAGCTTTATTGCTGTTCGCTTCCTGCAATACCCGCTGTTCAGGCTGTTCACTTCTGGTACCCGGCCAAATTAAGGCCAAGAGTCCTATGCAAATAATAATAACAAGCAGGTACTTGCTTTTCTTGCCCTGAAAAAAAACTTTTTCTCCCTCCCTATCTTCCCGGTTTTTTCTAATCCACTCATCTAACATAAAATCAACCCCTTTCAAACCTTATTTCTATGTCAGTGTTCTTCAGCCCATACAAGTTTCGTATGACACTTATAACCTTGTCTTGTATCTCTCCTTTTTCCTCCTCGCTGATTGCCAGCTCCTCCTGAGAGAAAATATGCCCGTCATTTTCCTCCTCACCCTTATCACCCTCCTCTGGAATTATCGTGATATAAATCTTTTCCAGAACGCCTTCCTCTGTCATCTCTATTAAGGTATCTGCAGAATGAACCCCAGGAACCAACGCAGCCACAGAATTTATCTGTCCCTGAACTTTTTCTTTAACAAGCTCACTGTTTTCTTGCACTAACCGTTCCCTGATTTCAGTGCCTCTGGTAATTATTTCCTCCGTGTCCCCTATATTGCCCGTATAATCCCATGAATCAACATCGAAATTATGGCCGCTGAACAGTAAAGAAAGGCCGGGATTCAAAACTGCAATCAGAATAAAAAGCCCAATAGCAAAGCGTACAAAAGGCTTTACCCTGCCTTCCGGCAGTAAAAGCTCGAGGAAACTTGCCAAAATAATAATAACCAAAACAGTTTTTACTATTTCAGTCAGAACAGCCATACCATTTCCCTCCACTACGTGAGATGTGAAAAATAGAAAACGACACCTCGAGTTTCGCTTTTGCGGCCAGCGCCTTATTCGTTTATCCAAACATTCCTGGATGACTAGACATTCCAATGACTACAGCTATCATAATAAAAAACATTAAGGCAACCGAAGCTACGGCTGCCAGCATCAACAACAGGTGACTCCCCATGGTCTCTAAAAAAACAGCAGTGCGTGAATCTCCTAACGGTTCCGCTATTGCTGCAGCTGCTTTATAAATAATGGAGATAGCTGCAATTTTGAGTAACGGGAAAACAATAAGGCCGAAAATGATCAGCAACCCCAAAATACCCAAAGCCTGTTTTATCATCATCAAATATCCCGCCGCCACTTCCAGCGTCTCTGAAAACATCTTGCCTATTATTGGAATTGCATTATCACTTACAAACTTAGCAGTGCGCAGAGCTATCTTATCCAATACAGACGCGTACAGAGCTCGCAATGTAACTACCCCTACGAAAATAGTAAAGAAAAAACCAAGAGAAAGCTGCGCCATCTGGCCGAAAAACTTAGCCAGTCTCTCAACCTTCAGGGTTTCAGACATCTGGTTTACCAGATTAAGTATCGCAGACATAATAATTAAGGGAAAAACTATATTTTTTATCGCATTTGCAAATGCTGCAGCTGCAGTCATGAGGACAGGGAACAGCAGTACAGAAGTATTTACACCACCGAGTCCAGCAGTTATAACCAACATCTGCGGCAACATCCCCATCATAAAAGCAACCATATTTTCTATAGTCTGTTGCCCAATTTCCAGAACAATTCTAAATGAACCGAGTGCTATAGCACAAAGAGCCAGGAAGCAGACCAAATAAGACATCTGAGCTACACTAGAAGAAAAAGAATTTTGTAAATTGATAAGCAAAGCTGCAACTACCGAAAGAATCAGCAATTTACCAAGGAGACTGGAATTAGCTATTATTTCCTTAAAAAAGAAACGCATTATACTTTCGCCTATTTCTTTAAAATCAAAGTTCCACTCACCTTTGGCAAAATCCACCAACCAATCTTTGACCGTTTTTCTGCCCATGCAGCTATTGATCTCCCCATCAATCTTGTTCTTGTATTCTTCCAAAACATCCAAATCGATGTTTTCTATAGCATCCTGCAGGGAAAACTGGCTGCTTGAATTTTTGTCCGTCGCCAAAACCTGTGAAGGAAAAATTATGAAATTTAGAACCAGTAAAGTAAGCAAAAATATTTTTCTCACCAATACCAACCTGCTTTTCCTGTCCAAAAATCAGAATATCCCGCACCCTTTGCTCCTTGCTATCCAGGCATCAGTTCTATCAAAGACTCCAATATGGCTACCATTATCGGCAGTGCCAGAGCTGCAATGATAATTTTGGAGGCAAATTCAACTTTTTTCGCAACCGCCTGTTCCCCGGCGTCTTTACAGATGGCAGCAGCAAATTCGCCTAGGTAGGCAACTCCCAATATTTTTAAAACAGTAGTTAAGAAAAAATAGTTTACTGCTGTCCTGCGGGTTAATTCTTCCATAACATTGATTATGGACGCCATTTTTTGCATCATTAAGGTGAAAACCAGGATACTAAAAACAATGCTTAAAGCCACTGCCATCACCGGTTTTTCCTGCCGGAGTATCATGAGAAGTATAGTTGTCAAAAGAGCCAATCCTACTATCTGGGCTATTTCCACCTGGATCTCCCCTTTATTGGAAATCGAAAAGCTGTAATTTTTCGCCCATTGCTATAAATTAAAAACAGACCTGACCACTGTAAAAAGCTGACTCATTAATTGGACAACTATAATCAACACCACAACAACTCCAGCAAGGGTTAACATTTCAGCCTGTTCCTCTTTTTTGGCCTGTTTTAATACTATAGACAGGACCGAGATCAAAATCCCTATACCAGCGATGCGGAAAATTATTTCGACATCCATGGATTAACCTCCTAATCAAAGAATTAACCAGGAAACTTGATATGCGATTTATAAAAGCAAAATTACCACCAGAGCCCCCAAGATAAATCCCCCATAAGACCAGAGCTTCCGTCCCGACTCCATCTCCTGCAAGGCACTTTCCTCTTGTATCCGCAGCTCCTCTTGAATTAGAGTGAAAATTTTCCTCTGTTCTCCAGCATCCGACATGCCCAACTGCGGAGCTATTGCAGTCAAAATCTCAATATCGCTTCTTTTCAGCTCTGATGTTTTGCCTATCACCTTAATGCCGCTCATCCATGCCTCACAGGCAGTGGAGCCGTTTTTGGCTTTTAACCTGTCAGCACTTTCTCGGAAAAGGTGAGAGACAGGAGGCTTGCAGAACTTAGCAGTCCTTTCCAAAGCCCTAGAAAGAGGCGTATGCATATATGTAATTTCTTTCTCCAAAAAACCCATTGCCAACCTCACGTTTTTAATCTGCTCAACTCTCTTTTCTATCCTCCTGGCTCCCAACAATCCCCAACCACCAAAGCCTGCCATGATAAAAGCAGTCCCTAAAACTTTCGCAAACATAGTCAATCCCACCTAATAATTTCTTCCAGAGTTCCTGGCCCCTCGCGCCGGGATATAACTACGCCGATTCTAAAAGCACCAGTTCTTAATAATTCCCCAAACAAAGGCCGTTTTTCCAATTCATTCAAATCCCTGGCATGTATGCTGCTTATAACAGACACACCAGCATTAACACATTCCAAAATAGCTTCCACATCCTCTCTTCTGCCAATTTCATCGGTTATTATAAGCTGAGGTGACAGTGCTCTTATAGCCATTATCATTCCTGCTGCTTTGGGACAGGAATCCAGGACATCGGTTCGCGGTCCCACATCCAGTTGAGGTATGCCGCGAAAACTTCCTGCAATTTCCGAACGTTCATCAACCACCACCACATTTACCGAGTGGGACCGGTGAACACCTGTGGAAAAAATCCGGGCTAGATCCCTTAAAATCGTGGTTTTGCCGCAACGGGGCGGTGAAATAATCAGAGTATTTAATATCGTCCCAGACGAATATATGTAAGGAACCAGAGGTTTAGCACAATCTTTGATTTCCCTTGCAACCCTGAAACAAATACCTGAAAAGTCTGTAATAGTCTTTATCTCATCTCCTTGCATCACTATCTGCCCTGCCAGTCCGACCCGGTATCCTCCTGGTACAGTGATGAATCCCCTCCTTATTTCTTCTTCAAAAGCATAGAGAGAACTATCACTTATCGAGGCAACTGTACGGTATATGTCTTCCCTATTTACCTGATAACCTTTTTTCAGGTCTTCAATTACGCGCCCCCGGCAATCTACCGTATAATCTTTGTTCCCAAGCTTTAATATCAGTGGTTTCCCACAGCGCAAGCGAATCTCTTCCAATATTGAATAATATTCCTCTTTAAGTTCAAACAATATGTTTTTCAGCGCAGGTGACAGATAGGGAATGATCTGGTCCTTTATCCATCTCCCACTGAGTTCAGACATAGTAACACCACCTCGCTTTAAATAGATATTGGATTAGACAGTAAAATATGCCAAGTATCTTGCCAATAAAAAAATGGCCCGCAAAAGCGGGCCGCTTATAAATGAAACCGTTGAAACTGCCTGCCCCAAAATATATAAAGACTATGACTGGGGCGATTTCTCTGCTTCCGAATCATCTATTTCATCTTCTAAGCACGAATGTTCAAAATCAAACGAGCCATCATTCACAAAAACAACTTCGTTGCAGTTAGGACAGACGATTTCAAGAACGTTATCCCTATCATCTTCGACGCCTATGTCGAAAGACAGCTTTTCCCCGCAATTCGTACACTCCACTTCAATATGTCCCCTGTCGTCCATATCTTCATAAAGCAGAGTTTCTTCCAGCTCAAACAAATCATCATCGATATTCTGCACATATTCTTTAAAATTTTCAAACTCATAATGCAGATTCATAACTTCTTCAGAAATATCACCCAATACGCCGAGAATTCCGGATATAATCTTCCCCTGTGGATTCCCATCAGCAGTTATATTCAGGCCTTCGCTCAATCCCTGCAGATAACTCACCTTCTCTTGAATCTCCTTCAAGAATAATCCCTCCTTTGTTTGCTGCTGCATAATTAGCCGAAATTAAATGTTTAATAACTGTGATTATTATTTGTATTTGCACAGGAATAAATACGCTTTAAAAGTTCCTGCTTTATCTCGCTTCAAGGCAGCACAGCTGCAGGAGACAGGGACGGTTTTTAAAATAACAACATGTTTAAATTGGCAGCCAAATAAAAAAGATTGAGAATCTCAATCTTTTCAAAAAGTAAATTTCTATAAACTTATTCGCTATGCTCTTTCGATATACTCTCCAGTACGGGTGTCTATTCTCAGCTTGTCTCCGACATTTATAAATAAAGGCACCTGAACTGCAGCACCCGTTTCCAGGATCGCATTCTTGGTAGCGCCGGTAGCTGTATCACCTTTTACACCGGGCTCAGTTTCAACCACCTCTAATTCAACAAAATTGGGCAGTTCAATACCTATAATATTGCCCTGGAAAAAGAGCACATGAATGTTCATGTTTTCCAGCAGCCATTTAATACCATCCCCTATTGCTTCTGGACTAATGGTGATTTGCTCATAACTCTCATTGTCCATAAATACATAACCCTCGCCGTCATTATACAGGTACTGCATTTCTCTTCTATCCAAATGAGCCCGTTTTACCTTCTCACCAGCTCGGAAAGTCTTCTCGATAACCCCGCTCGATTTTATGTTTTTGAGCTTGGCCCTAACAAATGCAGCCCCTTTCCCCGGCTTAACATGCTGAAATTCTACTACTTGGTAAGCCTGTCCCTCCAGCTCAATAGTAAGACCTGTTTTAAAATCGTTTACTGAAATCATCCTATCCCCTCCATTAAATTATCAATAAATTTTTAGGTGAACAGCTAATCACTTCGCAGCCCCCGTTTTTTACAATCACAGTATCCTCTATGCGTATTCCTCCCCAACGGGGGATGTATATTCCCGGTTCAATCGTTATTACCATATTTTCCATGAGTACTGCTTCACTCCGTGAGGACACTGAAGGTTGTTCGTGTATTTCCAGTCCTAGTCCGTGTCCGGTACCATGTATAAAATATATATCCAAGCCATATTTTTTCAGGCACTCGCGTATACTCCGGTCAATATCCCTGCAAACTGCACCCGCCTTAACCAAGGATATTCCCAATTCTTGAGCTTCTAGAACCGCTTTATATCTGTCCCTAAACTGCTGCGAGGTTTCTGCGACAGCCACCGTCCTAGTCATATCACTTGCATAACCCTGATAAAACCCGCCGTAATCCAGGGTAAGCATATCACCTTTTTGAAGACAGCGCTCCCCCGGCTGTCCATGGGGAAGAGCGGCATTTTCAGCTGATACCGCAATAACATCAAAAGATTCCTTTTTGCAGCCTTTTTCTTTCAAAAGATAAACTATATCATTGGCAAGCCGCCTTTCGCTAATCCCTGTTCCTATTTTCCGGCACATGTCAGCAAATACCTCATCATTTATACGAGCAGCCTCTTTCAAGAGCTGGATCTCAAATTCATCCTTTATCAACCGCAGCTCTTCTACAATATTGGCCAAAAAAAGGACCTTACTTTTTAAAGAACCCTGCAGCTCCTGGCAAAACTGATAGCTCAGGTAGTGGCCTTCTACCCCAATTCTCGCAAAATCTCCACTCAATTCTACCAGTTCTTTTATTTCCAGGGGTTTTTCCTCAACAAGCCGCCATTCCGGACACTCTCTAGCTGCCTGTTCAGAATATCTGGTATCGGTTAAGATATAGTTTTGATCAAAGGATATCAACAGCCTGGCATCACTTCCTCCGGTAAAACCAGACATGTAGTATATGTTTTCGGGCTTGCTCACCAGCAAAGCATCGATCTCGTGTTTTTCCATCAAACTCCGCAGCTTCTGAACACGACTTTTGATATTTATCACCTCTCCAGCAATACTAAAACGGCAACCTGCTGTTAATTATTTTTCTCCTGCACATTCCTCCTGCGGCTTATCAATTCACAGGCAGCAGAAACCGCCATTTTATATCCCAGACTGCCAAAACCGAATATTCCTCCGGTCGCCGCCAGCGAAACGAGCGACTGGTGACGGAAAGATTCGCGGGCATATATATTTGAGAGATGGACTTCGATTACGGGAACTTTCACCGCTTTTAAAGCATCATGCAAAGCAATACTGTAATGAGATAAGGCCCCAGCATTAATGATGATTGCATCTACCAGTCCACAAGACTCCTGAATTTTGTCTATTAATGCCCCTTCGTGGTTGGACTGGAAAAATTCTATTTCAATATCATCGGGTAAAGACATTTCCTCTATTTCCTGTTGAATCTCCGCCAAGCTCTGCCTCCCATAGACATCTGGTTCTCGTCTGCCCAGCATGTTGAGGTTAGGCCCATTTATCACGAGTACCCTGGCAAGCAAAAAACCCCCTCCTTTCCCTATTTACCGCTGATGCTCAGGCTCTCCAAGCGTACCGTGGGAGCAGCCTTGGCCCCAAAAAAGCGCAGGTCATTTCCAACTGCATCAATATTTTTGAGAAAATCCGCTAAATTCCCGGCTATGGTAACTCCCCTAACCGGATAAGTCAAGCTGCCGTTTTCAATCATCAAACCTGAAGCCCCAACGGAAAAATCCCCCGATATAGGATTGGCCGTGTGCATGCCCATTACCTCAGTAATATAGAAACCTTCCTCAATGTCTCCTATCAGCTCCTCTGGCTTTTTGGCTCCAGGCAGAAGCATAAAATTAGTGGTTCCGACAGAGGGCAAAGTGCGAAAAGAGCCCCTCCTGGCATTGCCTGTAGACTTTTTCCCTGCTTTGTTAGCCGTGTAAGTGTCGTATAAGAAATTACATAAAACCCCGTTTTCAACTATTATATTTTTACGTGTAGGTATACCTTCAGCATCAAACGGGAAACTGCTTATCCCATTTTGATAAGTAGCGTCATCTACGAGCGTGAAAGCCCCAGATGCTACAGCCTGTCCCTCTTTACCGGCAAACATCGATTTGCCTTTCTGCACTGACTCTGCATTAACGATTGCAGCGACAATACTTAAAAATTTTGTTACAATATATGGCTCCATTATACAGGGCATTCTAGCTGACCTTATAGTACGAGAATGAAGGTTTCTAACGGCTTTCTGGGCTGCCTCCCTCCCTACAAATTCAGGCTGCAAATCAGCTATTTTCTTTTTTATCATAGCAGAAAAACCAGTTTGAGCATCTGCGTTCTCTTCTGCAACCAGGGAGATATACAGCCCGCTTAAATTGCTCTGTGCAAACGCATACACACCTCTTGTATTCATTATTAAACAACTAAATTCGTTCTCTTCGTATCCCGACCTTTCAATTATAGTTATCCTGGGATCACTCACCTTTGCCGCTTGTTCTACCTGCCTGGCCAGATCGATTTTGTTCTCAACAGAAGTACGCACAATATCGGCATCAAATAATTCCATATCTTGATATTTCAATTTTCCGCCCGGAAGC
>JACIYB010000010.1:0-19263 GCA_014360155.1 Syntrophomonadaceae bacterium | reverse complement strand
ATGGTGCTCATCAACGTCAGTATACTGCGAAATCTTTACAGCGATATCGGCTGTCTCCTTGATAGCATCATCCGACAGGTCACTCGTATAAGCGAAACCTAAACGCCCCCGGTTTATTACCCTTAAGCCCATACCCACCTCTTCAGCTTCTTTCAAAGTTTCAACCTGTTCATTGATAACTTCTATACTGAGTTCCCGGTCATGCAGGAGAAAAACCTCTGCTTCTATACCCTGTTTTTTAGCTAAGCCCAAAGCTTTATCACCGACTGTACGAAGAAAACTCTCCATATCTGCGTCACCTACTTCCTTAATATTGACTCCTTTTTACGGTCTGTCTTGCATTGAGGTACCACCTATTGTGAGTTCTTTAATACGAATAGTAGGTTGGGCATCGGATACAGGTACTCCCTGCCCATCTTTGCCACACACACCAATAGCGAAGCCCAGGTCATTCCCCACTCGGTCAATATTATTAAGGACCTCAGGCCCGTTCCCGATAAGGGTAGCTCCCCTTACTGGATATTTGACCTTCCCATTTTCTATAATATAGCCCTCTTGAACCTCAAAAACAAAATCCCCGTTGGTAGTATTCACCTGACCTCCCCCCATTTTTTTCACCAGCAAACCATGCCGGGTAGATTTAACTATCTCTTCCGGATCATAAGGCCCAGGAGCAATAAAAGTGTTGCTCATGCGGGGTATAGGTTTGTGCTGGTAAGACTCCCTCCTGCCATTGCCGGTTGATTTTTTCCCGTCCTTCTTTGCAGTCAAGTAATCATATAAATACTGGACCAATTTACCGTTATCTATGAGGACCGTCCTTTCCCCATTATTGCCTTCATCATCAAACTGGTAACTCCCGTACTTCCCCTTCAGTGTGGCATCATCTATCACCGTTACACCTTGGGCTGCTACTTTTTCTCCCATTTTATTCTTGTACACTGATAAGCCTTTTTGGACTAAATCGGCTTCTAAGCCATGTCCACAAGCCTCATGTACCATTGTGCCTCCGGCTTCAGCAGACATCACTACCGGCATTTTACCGGTAGGAGCAGGTCGGGCTGAAAGCATCTTCAGGGCAAGAGCAGCTGCTTTTTCTGCCATACTTTCGAAAGATACGGTATCAAGCAGTTCCCACCCGCATACCCCCCCTGCTGACTCATAGCCAGTTTGGATAATCCCGTCCCGAGAGGCAACAGCATTCACACCCAGTCTGAG
Source organism: Syntrophomonadaceae bacterium (assembly GCA_014360155.1). Lineage (GTDB taxonomy): Bacteria > Bacillota > Syntrophomonadia > Syntrophomonadales > Syntrophomonadaceae > JACIYB01. The sequence goes on along the minus strand of JACIYB010000010.1, from coordinate 18,045 downwards.
CCGAGCACGTTCTTCCTCCACTAAATCCCCCTCACTGTTGGCTATTTGTATATTTTTATGTATATCTCCAATAGTAACTGTAACCTGGCGTATTTCTCTTCCCACATTTCGAGCGGCCCTATTCGCTGCCAGCACATATTCAATTTTTTCTTTTAAAGCTACCGCTTCCGGGAAGCGCTCAAACTCCATATCAAAACCAGGTTTTTTCATGGAAAGCAATATTTCCTTGTTTATTATTTTAGTTTCAAAAATCGCTGCCTGGTTCGCTACTCTAGCAGCTCTTAGAAGACCTCCTTCAGATAAATCATTGGTATAAACATAGGCAGTATTGCCATTCTTGATAACCCGAATACCTGCTCCCTTTTCCCGCCCGCTGTTAATCTTCTCTATCTTATCGTCTTCACAAAAGATATTGGTAATCCGCTTTTCTTCCACATAAATCTCAGCAAAATCCCCGCCTTTTTTTAAGGCTTCACTCAGAATATGTACCAAAAGGCTCTTGTCTAACATAACAACCTCCTGTCATTCATTTAGTCCCGGCTGGATAACTCGCTTTTTAAAACTGTGGCAAAAAAATCCGTATAACAGCAAAAAGCCTTTGTAACATAATGTAACTTCAACCTAACATTATTATTCAGGCAAAAGCAATATTTTCCTCTCTTGTCTGAAAAATTCACCCACTTTTTTTATCATAACAGACCTTCTTTTTGATAACCATCCTGACATTCAAGGCAGTAAATCGAAGCAAAGCTAATTATGGAATAAAGATGTAATCTCTCTATTCAAAATCCTTTGTTATTTATGGAGCTTTTATGTTATCTACGCCGGAACAGACAGCTTAAGCTGCGCAGTATGAATTATAAATCAGCTTACTGTCTATAATAAAATTAACCCTTACTGTCTGTAGGAAACAGGTGTTGATGAAGTTTAGCAGAAGGGATGAAGGCTAAAGGACGCTAGGGTCCGGTCTTAACCTTTGCTGATGAGCTGAAAAGGGTGAGGTGCTAGGAGTTCCTGACATAAAGAGTACATCCTCTACCGCTTTCTAACGCCTTTTTCCCCCTGCGCTAACCTTCAGCTTCCATCCTCAGAAATTTCTTTCGCACTAACAGCTACCAAATAAATGAGGTGTTCGAGTTTGAATGAAGCGGCAGTTGTCTTGGTTAGAAGTATAATAGGCTTTTTTACTCTTTTGATTTTTGCTCGCCTGCTCGGCAAGCAGCAAATCAGCCAGCTTACTTTTTTTGAATATGTGCTCGGAATAACCATCGGTTCCATCGCAGCCAGCCTGTCAGTCGACCTGACCAGCCGGGCATGGCCTCACTGGGTAGGACTTTTCACCTGGACAGCTATTGTTTTTACCCTGCAATGGATCAGCGTAAGGTCACCCTGTGCTGCCAAATACCTAGTAGGAGAACCTACAATAATTATAATGAACGGACAGATTATGGAAAACAATATGCGGAAAATAAGGTACACAACCTCGGACCTTCTGGAACAGCTCCGTGACAAAGGTGTTTTCGACCTTAATCAGGTAGCATATGCAGTACTGGAAACCGACGGTCAGCTGTCAGTTTTGCTCAAACCTGAATTCCAACCTGTAACACCCCAGGACCTCAACATAACTCCCCAAAACGTTGGCCCGGGAGTGGAGCTCGTTTCCAATGGTATCGTTATTGAAGAAAACCTAAAAAAGATAAACCAAGACCGCCTCTGGCTTGAAAGCCAGCTCAAAGAGCACGGAATCGAAAATTTTTCCGAAGTTTTTCTGGCAACATACATTCCTGAAACCGGTGAGTTTTACATAGATAAATACAACGAACGAGACAGTGTATAAGAAGGAGGCGCGAGATGAAAAAGGTAACGGTCTATATAATTACAGCATTGACAATCACGATGTTTATCTTGTTAATGAATGCTGGAAACTACCTTAAAAGCCCCAGAGGACAAGATGACAATTTCCCCTTGCATATAAAACTCTTGACTGAAAATATAAAAAATGAACAGTGGCAAAAAGCTGGAGAAAATTTGGAAAAGCTGGCACTAGCTTGGAAAAAAATTGTCCCCCGCATACAGTACAGTGTGGAAAAAGACGAGATCAATGCCATAAACGTCAATCTTGCCCGGCTAAAATCATACATTACTACCCGCGACAAAAGCAACGCACTGGCCGAACTGAACGAGGCTTTTGAACACTGGAACGACCTCAATCGTTAACATTATTGTATCTCTTGGGCCTTTTTAATAGCAGCAATTATTTCTTTTTCTCCAATACCTTCAATCAGGGCGTAATTACCTATGCCACGGGGCAAAACCAACCTCAGCCTCTGGTTTAAGACCTTTTTATCATTGAGCATCCCGATATAAATCTCTCGCGGGTCCCAGTCTGGAAATTGTACTGGTAACCCTAAGCTGCGGTAGAGGTCGACAATTCTTTTTACTTCAGCCTGATCTAAAATTCCCATATCAAGAGCTAGGTAAGACGCTGCTACAGTACCCAATACTACAGCTTCCCCATGCCGGAAAACCTTGTATTTTCCCAGCTTTTCAAGAGAATGGCCAAAAGTGTGCCCCAGGTTCAATATGCTTCTAAGCCCTGACTCTTTTTCATCTTTCTCCACGATTTCGCTCTTAATTTGGCATGAACGGCAAATTAAATATTCTATGCAAGTTTCGTCTTTCTCCCTGATTCTAACCGCGTTATCTTCCAAATAATAGAAAAAATCTTCATCAAATATAATGCCATATTTTACCACTTCGCCCAAACCGCTGCGGTATTCTCGATCTGCAAGAGTAGCGAGGGTCCTGCTGTCAATTATAACCAGAGCCGGTTGATGAAAAGCCCCTATCAGGTTTTTACCCTGAGGGTGATTCACCCCTACTTTCCCCCCTACGCTGCTGTCGACCTGGGCCAACAAGGTAGTCGGAATCTGGATAAAATCAATCCCCCTCTGGTAAATAGAAGCTGCAAACCCGGCCAGATCACCCACTACCCCTCCTCCCAAAGCTGCTATTAAGCTGCTGCGTTCGAGATTGGCCTCTACTGCTCTATCCAGAACCTTTATGACTTCATCCATATTTTTGTATTCTTCCCCATCAGGCATGAGGGCTGTTGTTACTTTAAAGCCCGATTCCTGCAACGACTCAACCACTGTTTTCCCATACAACCCAAATACCGTGGGATTACTAACCAGCATCACGCTATTGGCAGCAGCAACTCGGCGGAAAAGGGTACCTGCCTTATCCAAAATCCCAGCGCCGATTAATATAGAATATGAATTTCTGCCTAAATTAACTCTAATTTCTCGCATAAAATCATCCTTCTTCCTGAACCTGCTCCTCAATCAATGAACTCTAACTGCCACGCAATTATATATTACATATACTGATTCCACTGCAAAAACCCTAAGTTAGGTTGTTTAAATGTATAAATATGTAGGAGCCTGTTGACGGAGCATGGAAGCAACACCCCGCGAAGGTAAAGCGACGAATATTTATACATTTAAACCAGCAGATTATAACTTGCAGCAGTGAAATCATATACTACATAATATTTTACTACCTCATTAACCTTCCACGCCCGCAGCATACATCTGCTAACAAAAATAAGGAGACTAAATAGAGGGGATGAAGGCTTAAGCCTTCATCCCCAGGAAGTTATTTTTGTACTAATAATTCCATAATTTCCTGCACAACTGCATTTAGATCTTTCCCACTGGTATTTACCCGGTAATCCGCACAGGAATAGAAAGCAGCCCGCTTATTTAGCATTTCTTCTATATCCTCTATTTTAAAATCCTTTTTTAATAAAGGGCGCGTACCCTTTTTACGGCTGACCCTTCGAAAGATATCTTTCGCGCTGGCTTCAAGGCATATCAAAATCCCATTTTCGCGCAGAACCCTTATATTGTCCTCATCTAAAACCACCCCACCGCCAGTCGCTATAACCAAATCGCTACGCTGGCTCAACTTTTTGGCCATCAGTTTTTCTTCCGAACGAAATCTGACTTCACCATGAAGCCTAAATAAGGCACTTATAGATAACCCGGTTATCTTTTCTATTTCCCGATCCATATCCACAAATTCCATGCCTAGTCTTTTAGCCAGCCTCAAGCCGATAGAACTTTTTCCTGTCCCCATAAAGCCAATCAAAACTATATTCTTTCCCATTTCCACACCCTTTTCATGTAATCCTTATAACTACAATAGGCCTTCTCAATTTCATCTACGCTGTCCCCACCTAATTTTTCCAAAAAAGCCCGGGCAATCCCAAAAGCAAACATCGCTTCCCCCACAACAGCAGCCGCAGGAACCGCGCATATATCAGAACGCTCAACATCTGCCTTCTCCTGCTGCCACAAAAGGGTATTCACACTTGTAAGGGGCTTGTAAAGCGTAGGTATAGGCTTCATGTAAGCTCTGGCCCACACAGTTTCCCCATTAGTAATACCGCCTTCTAGCCCTCCTGCACGGTTGGTTTTTCGATATATCCCCTGCTCTTCGCCATAATATATTTCATCATGAACTTCAGATCCGGGCCTGCTTGCGTTCATTACCCCATCTCCAATTTCAACAGCTTTTATAGCAGGTATACTCATCAATAAACCCGCAATCTGAGCATCGAGTTTTCGATCCCAACTCACATGACTGCCTAGGCCGGGAGGAACTCCTACTGCACCAACCTCAAAAACTCCCCCCAGCGACTCTCCATCTTTTCTGGCCTTCTCTATCAATTTTATCATTTCCGCCTCCCCATCAATATCAGCACAGCGGATAGGAGAGCTTTCCACTATATCGCAAAACACATCCAGGTTTTGCTCATTAACTTCATACGGAGCAACTGCCACTTCGCCTATGGACAATACTTGGCTGTAAATATGTATATCGAAGTTATCCAACAGTTTCTTGATAATCGCTCCCGCCGCAACTCGAGCTGCAGTTTCGCGCGCACTCGCCCTTTCCAGTATATTACGCATATCAGGCTGGTTGTACTTTATACCCCCAGGGAGATCAGCATGCCCAGGTCGAGGTCTTCTTACTTCCTTATCTCCAGCCCTGTCACATTCGCCAACAGCCATGACATCACGCCAATTTTGGTAGTCCTTATTCCTTATAAGAAAACCGATGGGACTGCCTATAGTTCTGCCATTTCTTACACCAGAAAAAATTTCAATTGTATCGCTTTCTACAGCCATCCTGCCACCGCGGCCGTAACCTTTCTGCCGCCTTTGGAGCTCCCGGTTAACGTATTCTTCATTAACTGATATTCCAGCCGGCATCCCCTCTATAATTCCAATAAGCCCTTTACCGTGCGACTCACCTGACGTAAGGAACCTCAGCACCGAACAATACCTCCTACTTTTTCTTAAGATATCCTCCCCTGAAATATTTGGGCTCCAAGAACATAATAAAAGCATGGGGGTCTTTCTCGTATATCCTGTCTGCCACACTACCTGCCATATTGCGCTTAACCATTATATTCAACACCAGCTTAGGCCCGGCTTTGCCGGATGCCTCCCAGCTGGTAACTGGATATCCCTCCTCCCGCAATTCATGAACAATATAAGAATGCTCTCTGTCAATAACCCCTAATATACCCCGGTACCCGAGAGCTATTTTCTCTTCAATCATGCTTCCTATAAGGATACCCAGAGCAAACCCAAGACAAAAAATTATAAGCTTTACCGGCTCATCCAGCGCCTTTACCACTATCCCCAAAGCTAATGTATAAACAAGTATCTCAAAAAAACCTATTACAGCAGCAGGTACTTTACTGCCGCGTATTACCAGAATCATGCGAATAGTACCTAGGGAAACGTCAATTACCCGGGCAAAAAAGATAAACAACAATTCCAGAACCGATTCCATCCCTTGCACCCCCTCTACCAGTTTTCCGGCGGTCTTGACGAAACTCTTATTCGCCCCGCAACTGGATTAACAATTATATAGCTTTTCAGGTTATATTTATTCCTGAGCGTTACCGTTCCTCCAGAACCGGGCACCCCGGTAGGCAAAAAAATACAAGCAGGAACCCCTGCCACTCTTGTGGTAAAAGTAGTTGTCCCAACAAATCCTATATCAGGACCTAAACTGTAATAGGAACCACCTGATATTCTGTATTTGGAAGCATTGGTATAAAATAATACGGTTTGAGCTCTGTTCCGATATACGGCCTCCTGCCGGCATGACCTTAGCAACCACGCCAGCTTTTGAGCATCAGCCTTTAGTTGAGTAGCTTGAGCGACCTTGTCGAACGAAGGTACTGCCAGGGAAAAAACCAACACCAGTATAAACATTCCCAGCAGCAATTCTACAAGGGTAAATCCCTTATTATTCCAGCTGATTTCTCACCACTTCTTTCATATAATCCAGGGGAGGGCTTATCCCCAAAAGTATCTCCAGGGTCAGAGCTCCCTGGTTTACAAACATGGGCAGCCCGTTAATTGTTTTAAGCCCGCGTTCCTCTCCCATAAGCAGAAACTTAGTTTTCAAAGGGTTATATATAATATCACACAAAACCGTCTGGGATTTGACAAAATCCAGGCTTATAACCGGTGACTCGCCGTTATGGGGATACATCCCAACAGGAGAACAGTTCAGTATGATGTCGGCACGAGCACTCAAAGCGGCAAATTGCTCTTCTTCCATAGCGAAGGCATCTGTACTGCAAGAGGTAACCCGTGTAATAAATTCTGCAAGATCCGCAGCTCTTCTATGATCTATGTCCATAAAATCCAGATGACCGATACCAGCTTTTGCCATTTCATACGCAAGTGAACGAGCAGCCCCTCCAGCTCCGATAAATAAAGCCCGCCCTTTAATGACAACCCCTTCTTCCTGCAGAGAAAGCAAAAAACCTTTACCATCGGTATTAAACCCAACCAGACGTCCCTTTTCATTGCTTATAAGGTTAACTGCTCCGCAGGCAGCAGCTTCTTCAGACAGGTCATCAATATACTTTATCACTTCTTCTTTAAAGGGAATGGTTACATTCACTCCTCGGAAATTTAGACTTCTGATTGCTGCAACTGCATCCCGAATGTCATTTCTAGAAATTTCAAACGGCAGGTAGATACAGTTTAAAGCCATTTTCTGCAGTGTTAGATTATGCATCAAAGGAGAAAGGCTGTGTTTTACAGGGTTCCCAAATAAACCTAAATACACTGTGCCGGTATCAATCTGCATACGCATACCTCCGCATAATATTAAACAGGATGCCATAAGCATTCAGCCGTACCAAAATTATGGCATTTTATTCCCCTGTTTTCAAGTTCAGCAAAATCAGTAAAGCTCATCATTTTGCTGCATCCTCTTTAACCTGCGCAACAGAAAAGACTCCAACGACCGGGAAATTTTGGTGCCTAAAAATTCCTTCCTGTTCATAGGAGCAACCAGAATGGTAAACAAACCTGCCCGGTTCCCCCCCAATACATCGGTAAATACCTGGTCACCTATCACAGCAGTTTCCTGCGGAACAACCCCGAGCAGAGAAACAGCGCGGTAAAATGATTTCCGGCGCGGCTTTTGCGCCCGGTGAATAAAAGGAATCCCTAAACTTTCGGCTATTGCTTGCACCCTCTTTTCATTGTTGTTAGAGAGTATACAGAGCTTAAAACCTTCATTTTTGACCATAGTAAGCCACTCGATGATTTCTTCTCTAACGTGGTCGCTATTCCATTCAGTTACAGTATTGTCTAGGTCAAGTATAAAAGCCCTTATATTAATTTTTTTTAATTTGTTCACCGGTATATCTAATATCGAGTTTACATAAATCTTAGGATACAAAAGCTTAAACATAATAATCCAATACCCCAAATCATTTTTTAATAACTGCTCATTATCAACTATTTGATCCCACTGCTGAAAGTTATAATCCGTCAGTTTAAATGTATAAATATTCGTCGCCAGACTTCCGCATGGGCAACAGTCTCCTGCATTTTTATGCATTTAAACAGGCTAACTCGGGGTTTTTGCAGTGAAATCACTATTTATTTTAGAGATACCTTCCTTTATCTTCTCACGCAACATAGCGGCAGCAATCTCAGGTGCAGACGGATTCGTATAATATCCGGTAGATATTTCCAGCCCGTTAGGCACAATAAAACGCGGGGTTATTTCCATATACCAGTGGTATCCTCCTACATAAGGCACATTCACAGGCGCTGTATTTACCACGACATTATAGGATGGATCATCAAGGCAGTCAACCATGGCTACAAAAAATTTTTTAATTGCAGCAGATAGATCTTTCAGCTCAGCATCTGTCATATCGGTCAAATGTTCAAAATGTCTCTTGGGAATAATCCACGTCTCGTACGAAAACCTAGACGCATAAGGACATATCAGTATGAAATACTCGCTTTCATACACTATGCGTTCTGCTTTTTCTTTCTCTTTTCTTATTATAGTACACAGCAAACATTCTCCAAATTGCCGGAAATATTTAACCATTCCTTTATTATTTTGAGGTACCATTGGCAAACCTAATATCTGGCTGTGACTATGTTCCTGAGAAGCCCCTGCGAATAATCCTTTGTTTTTATAAATCTGTATATACTTTATCCTTTTATCAGCAGCCAGCGCCCGGTACCTCTGTTGCAACATGCGATAAACCAGTTCAATTCTTGCTACTGAAAATTGATGAAATTCCACCCCATGCTCGGGAGTCCCTATTACCACCTCTTGCTGGCCAATTGCCGGATAGCTGTTATAAATTCCATTCTGTTCCGGGTAAAGCTTGCCTTCCAGCTTGAAAGCAGAAAATTTACTGGGTATTGTCCTAATAATCCATCCCGGAGCATTTGGTTCTGAATTCTCCTTACGGAAAGCAGCAATTTCAGGTGGAGTATAGGCTTCATTTCCTTCACAGAATGGACAAATCTTATCAGTATTGCTGACATAAGTCCCGTTTTTATTGATCGGAAAATTACCTGGTTTAAGAACCGATTCAGTAACGACTATTACCCAATTGTCTCGAACCATATCCCTGCGCAGTTCCGGCATTAGCGGCTACCCCCTCAAAATATGCCCGTGGTTTGCTTTTTCATTAACCTAAGTAAGACTACCTTATATTTTATTTATCCCCTTTTTAAATTATAACTACAGCTAAAAACCCGATTATCTGCTACTCGTTCTGTATTCACAGAAACTGTTAAGCTCTCAGAATATCCCTAAATACTGTCTATCTCTTACAAGTATATTATTTTTTTTGCTTGCAGGTAAAAGATTATTTTTCGTCTTTTATAATCCAGTATTTCTAAAATTTTAAGCCTTTGTCTAATTATTTACTTTAAAAGAAATGGTAAACTTTTTTGTTATATATTTCTAAAATTATGCTATAATCTAATAAATATCGAAAAATGGAAATATTTACAGGAAAATATATTAATGGGTTATTTATCCTGAGCCGCTTCGTCATTTATATGAAAGGTTAGAAAAAATCTGCATTTTCCAAAAAACAGCGCCGATTAGGATGTGAATAAAATTGTGAGCAACAACCGCAAATTAATAGGAGAAATGCTGGTTCAAATGGGAGCAATAAACAACAGCCAGCTTAAAAACGTCCTGAGCGAGCAGAAAAAAACCGGTGAAAAACTGGATAAAATACTGATCAATAAAGGTTTTTTAACTAAACAGCAACTGGTTGAAGCCCTTGGTTTTCTGCTGGGAATTCCTTATGTTAAATTGAGCAAACTGCAAATTGATCCTGAAGCAGTCAAACTGGTTCCCCAGGAACTGATACGACTGCATAAAGCACTCCCTATATCAATAAGAAACAATTCTATAACTATAGCTATAGCAGATCCTCTCAATCAACAGGCTGTAGACGATATCAGTATGGCTACCGGAATGAATGCAGTCCCTGTCCTGGTAAGTGAAAAAGACCTTGAAACAGCCATAAGACAACACTTGACTTTTCGTTTAGACCCAAAAGTGGAAAAAATATTTGCTGAACTAAAAAAAGAAGAGATCCGCAAAATAGAAGAACCCCTCCGACCTGTCAGGGTAGAAGATGAAGCCCCTATAATACGCATGGTAAATTCTATCATTACCCAGGCCGTGCAGGGACGCTGCAGCGATATACACATAGAACCTCAAGAACACAATATGCGGGTGCGCTTCCGGTTAGACGGAGAATTATATGAAGTCATGGAAATCCCAAAAACACTCTCTCCAGTTATTACTTCCCGTCTTAAAATCATGGCTTCAATGGATATAACAGAAAAAAGGATCCCCCAGGATGGTCGTTTTCGAATAAACATCGAAGGACACGAGATAGATTTACGCGCGTCCACCCTTCCAACCCATTATGGCGAAAAAATAGTTTTAAGGATACTTGATGGAAGTTATGCACTCACCCGAATCGACGAGCTGGGATTCAATGCAGAAAACCGGGATCTCCTCGTCTCTCTGGCCCAGAGCCCCCATGGAATGATCATAGCAACAGGTCCAACCGGTTCTGGCAAAACTACGACCCTATATTCAATAATTGCTGAAATAAACTCGGCAGATGTCAATATTATAACTATTGAAGACCCGATAGAATATGCAATACCCGGAATCAACCAGGTGCAAATACAGCCCAAAGCAGGACTTACCTTTGCCAGCGGGCTCCGTTCAATTCTGAGACAGGACCCCGATGTAATAATGGTAGGAGAAATCAGAGACAGGGAAACTGCTAGACTTGCCGTTCAAGCTGCTCTAACAGGACATCTCGTATTATCAACCATGCACACCAACAGCGCCGCAGGTGCTATAGCCCGGATTATAGATATGGGTGTAGAAAATTTCTTAATCGCTTCTTCTCTACGAGGAGTGATTTCTCAACGCCTCGTCAGGCAACTGTGTCCTAACTGCTGCGAAACATTTGTTCTCGATGATAAAACAGCCGCCAAGCTAAATATACCCCAGGAAAGCGGAAACGAGTTTTTTCGAGCAAAAGGATGCAGCATGTGCCGCCAATTAGGATACAACGGCCGCCTGGCACTGCAAGAGATTATGGCTGTAAGCCATGATATAAGAGACCTGATCAACCGCGGTAATGTGTCAGAAAATTTGATTGAAGAAACAGCCGTTAACAGCGGAATGAAAACTTTGAAGATAGACGGGCTGGAAAAAGCCAAAAAAGGCCTGACTTCTCTGGAAGAAGTAATGAAAGCAGTTCTTTTGGGAGGATAAAGAATGACAGGAACAAGCTCGTCTGAACTTACACACCCAGCAATAAATATGGACATCCCTGGTACCTGCCTCGAAAATAGGCTTGCCTCCCGGGAAGAAGCAGCCAAGAAGACAGTAAATCCCGGCCTTTTCCAGGCTTTGTGAAAGTTTCTTGGAGGGATGCAGTTTGAAGTTTCGATACCGTGTCCGTGATATCTACGGCAGGCTTCAGGCCGGTACGCTTGAGGCTGATGACCGCACTGCCGTAATATCCAGTTTCTTAGCCCAAAATTATTATATACTCTGTTTAAAAGAAATACGCCCTTCAATTCTTGAAAAAAACATTGATTTAGGCCTGAAAAAGGTATCACTGCGGGAACTCATAATACTGACGAGGCAGTTGCACACCGTACTGGCATCAGGGCTTTCTTTTATCACAGCCTTTAACGTCCTCGCTGACCAGACAGAGAATAAAAAACTTAAAGAAACATTAATAAATATACGCGAAAATATAGAAGAAGGAATACCCCTATGGCAGGCATTGGCCAGGCATCCGAATATATTCCCCCCTCTTTATGTTAACATGGTACGTGCCGGAGAAACGGGAGGAATCCTCGATTCTGTACTTGAGCGGCTGGTCATGCATCTGGAAAGGGAAAAAGAAATCGGCTCCAAAATCAAAAACGCGTCTATATACCCTTCTATTGTGGTCTGCTTTGCTTTATTGGCTGTACTTTTTATCTTGGCTTTTATTATTCCTGCGTTTACAGGAATGTTCCATACCATGGGATTAACTCTGCCACTTCCTACCCGTATCCTGCTGGCTGGGGGAACTTTCATAAAGAAAAAATGGTTCATTGTCTTTATACTGACATTAGCTGTAACAGCAGCACTCAAGGCACTGGGCAAAACCGGCCAGGGAAGACATCTCTTTGACGATTTATATTTAAAAATACCGGCGGTGGGAAAAGTCATAACCAAGATGGCGGTAGCCAGGTTTGCCCGCACTATGGGAACCCTTATAAACTCAGGTATTCCGCTGATACAGGCTCTGGAAATTGCAGAAGGCGTAATTAATAATACCGCAATATCGGACACCATCAGGCAAATACGTGTAGGCATTACAAAAGGTGATTCTTTAACAGTCCTTCTCCAGAAAACCAGGGTATTCGAACCCATGGTAATTCACATGATCGCTGTAGGGGAGGAAACTGGAAGACTAGATGAGATGTTCATCCGCATATCCGACTGCCTTGAACGTGAAACCATGTACGCTGTCGAATCTGTGGCGGCAGTGCTCGAACCTCTTTTAATCTTGATCGTTGCCTTAATAGTCGGCAGTGTAGTCATCGCAACCCTTTTACCTGTTTTTGAACTCGTCAATGCACTTTAAGGAACAAGCACTATAGGAATATTAGTCTGTACCAGGCAGATAATGAGAATCCCATTACACACACGGTAGATGGGGTAGAAAGGAGGAGACAATTAATTACGATGAAAATATGCAGTTTTATAAAGATAAATAAAAACCGAGGGTTTACCCTGGTTGAACTCGTTATAGTAATGGCCATACTAGCTGTACTGGCAGCATTGGCTATTCCAAAGTATACAAGCGTTTTAAGTGAAGCTAAAGCTAAATCCGATCAGACAAATGTAAAATTGCTGCAGGACGCAATTGATCTTTATTATGCAGAAAACGGTGAATACCCTGCCACGTTGAACGATTTAGAACCAGATTACATTAAAGAAGTCCCGACCCAACAACATCCAACAGCTAACCAAGGCGACAGTTTTTCATACAATTCTGCTACGGGAGAAGTATCGGACCCTAATACGTAAATATGCTGTTTTGTTGTGTAATGCAGGTAATCATAGAGGGGCAGCAGGCACTAAAGATGATTTGTATTGCTGGTTTAACCGGGCTCATTACCGGCTATTTTCTCAATGTGCTCATTCACCGCCTGCCGCGGGGAGAATTGGCAGTAAAAGCAGGGAACCGCTGTAGGAAATGCGGGCATAAACTCAAAACTATCGACTTGATACCGGTTTTTAGTTATATATTTTTGAAGGGCAGGTGCCGCTATTGTGCGAAAAAAATACCGCTGACGTACCCACTGGTTGAAGTTTTAACCGCAGCTTCCTTTGTGCTTGTGTATATTAAATGGGGTATTACTGTAAATACCCTGGTGGGGTTAATATTTACTTCACTGCTCATCGTATCCAGTTTTACCGACATCCAGGAAGGAATAATTCCCGACCATTTAACTTATCCTGGTATTATTGCAGGCTTTATATTATCCTTTTTTACTATCGGGTTTAAGGAGGCATCTGGAGGTGCATTTTTGCTGATGTCAATTTACCTCGCTGCTGCTCTCATTTCCGGAGGAGGAATGGGCGGTGGCGACATAAAACTAGCAGGCGCCATCGGCACTTTTACCGGCCCAACAGGTGCCTTAATGGTATTCATCCTCTCATCAATTGCAGGGGGAACATGGGCCCTGTACCTAATCGCCTCAGGCCGTGCGGGCTGCAAAACTCCGGTAAAATTTGGACCTTTCATGAGTCTGGCGGCGTGGATTGTATGGATGTACGGCAGTGAAATACTCAAGTTGTACCAGCATATGTGGATGTGAGTTTGATGAATCTTAAGGCTGTTTTAAAAAACAATACTGGCTTTACCCTCGTAGAAGTCTTGGCTTCCCTTGCCATATTATCTTTGCTGGCGGCTTTCCTTCTCAGCATAGTTACAACAACGGGAGTCTGGACTGCGAGTGCCGGTAAAAAGACCGCCGCAACCAGCTACGCTGCTTCAATAATTGAACAAATAAGAGGCTATTCCAAGTTTCTTACTCAGTTGTCTTTTGAAGACACCGGTCAGATGACATTTACCGACAACAACCCAGAAGACAGCACTTTGGCAATCGACTTTGAATCGGAGACAGTTAATATACATGCTCCTCCAGGTATGAAGGCATCGGTTTCTATCTCCCCCCACAATGAAATTCTTTATTATACGAGTCTAGGCAGCAGTATTACAAAAACTTTCATCCGCAACAACCTCTATGAAGTTAAAGTACAAGTCGAATGGGAAGAAGCCGAAATTTCTAAAAAATTGGAAATTAATACCATAATTTCAGCGAGGTAACGGCTAATGACCCCTACTGATGAAAAAGGCTTCATTTTGTTAGAAACTCTTCTTTCCCTTGTTTTGGTAGGGATAGTAACGGCAGGATTATTTGCAGTTCATTGGCTTGCATTCCGCGCCTTTGAACAAGAAACAGCCTTATCTGATCTCCAGTATTCGATACGACAGGCAAAAGATTTTATTATCGAAGACTGCAAATACAGCAAAAGCATAACTGTCCTGGAATCTCCCGGAGGCAAGGAAACCCCGGAAGGAAACTGCTTACACCTCATTAAAGACTTTGAAGTTATAGATTATTACGCCAGCAACAAACAGCTTTACCGTGACTCCAATACTTCAAGCCCCCTGCCTGTAGCCGAAAATATTGAAGGCATAACTCTTACAAACCTAGGACTGGAGCTAGTGGAAATACAAATCAAGGCCTCAACCGCTGGGGAAAATTTTACTCTGCAAACCAGCGTAAAAAGCCGTTTGGACTGGTAGCAAGAGGAGGGATAGTGTCAGTGCTCAAAACGGCTAAAATACAAATATGCACGCAGGAAGGCAGCACCATTGTTATAACCCTATTTGTGTTTCTGATTGTTTCCATACTGGGATCTGCACTGCTCAACACGGCAATTTTGAATACTAAAATTGCTCTGTATGACAGCAGATGCGAAAAGGCCCGCCAGGCTGCAGATGCCGGGATCTACGTGGCAAGGGATATAATAATGAACTGCCTGGGAGCAGGAAAAACACTGCCAGACACTATTCCAGAAATCAACCTGGGAAACGATGCTGCTGCAGACGTGGCCATCGATGATTCTGACTTTTATACCAGAGGAGTCGTCACTATAACCTCGACAGGTAAAATAACCGATGCTAACGGCAATATGACAAGCAAAAAAACAGCAGTAGCAGAAATAAAAATAAATACAGTGCCTTATTCCGCCATTAAGGCCCATTCCTTCCGGGTCGCAGGCAAATACTTTGCCGAAGTTTCACCTCACCCCGCCCAGTTTGAAAGTACATTGCCTGAGGAAATAACCGGGCACTTCAGCATCCAGGACTGGGACGCCCAGGCTTATGACAGTATATTCCCCCAGGACACGTTTTCAGAATATCCCCTTAAGGGAAGAACCTACAGGGATTATGAATTGCAATTGCCCCACCATCCCGACTGGGAACCGGCAAATTCCAATAACACAGTCAATGACCTTACATGGTGGGTTGAGTATAAATACCATCGTGATTCTTATGGTAATATCCAAGGCCACAATCTCAACGGCAGCACGCTTTACGTCGCCCCTTATTGGAAACCGCAAGGCATAGTCAATATAACTGATCCGGGAGGCCAGCCAGCACTAATAGCTATAAATAGCTGGAATAACAGTATAGCTGGACTCAGTGATATTTTTTACTATAAAATTACGGATCCTGAATCCCCTGCTTTAACACTCACGAAACAGCGGGGGAATTGTAATGTGACCTACCCCCCGGAAAATCTAGATTCAAGGGATTTTATGGGCAGTTATGAAGAAACAGAACAAGTTATTCCTTCTTCCGTAGAACCTAATATGCTCGCTAAATGCCGCAAATTAGCACAATTATCAGACGGTTGGCAGTATATCGCTGCAGATTCAGAACTGCTGCAGTACTCAGGTAACAACAGGTACAAGCTGTTTATTGATGACCCGAAAATAGAAAAGTCTCAGTGGTTTATCGACCTTCCTGAAAACACAGCTTTAGTGCTTGATTTTACCGTTGCCGCAAGTTACACCGGCTCCTGGATAGACTGGGATTCCTTTGACAATATGGTAAACGACACCCTCGTCAGTCCCGGCAGCTTCTTCAACCGGTTTTGGAACCGTCTGGAAAATATCATCGCAGTATCGCCTGCCACCATTGAAATTGGCTGTGACAGCCTACTGTTCGATAAAGTTAACCCCTCTACAGCTGGAAAACCCAGTATATTTCTCATATCAGGTCAAGACATAAACCTTCACGTCGACCCTTCTGTTTTTAATACACTGTCAAGAATTTTGCCCAATACGGGCAGTGAAAGGCAGATGAGAATTTATATACTTGCCGGCAATAACGCCAAGATCACATCCACCCCTCAAATCATGAATTTCCAAGGAGTTATAAGTGCTGGAAACAATATAGACATCCTTATAGACTATTTTGCAGAAACAGAGCACAGCCTTTTACCCATCCGAGAGATGGAAAAGGAAATCAACATATGTCAAGACTTTACTATTATTGATGAATTTCCGGAATCTTGGGGTTATATAGGTTTGGCTCCCATTATTTCCTTCTATTATGCAGACTAACATAAATCGAGGAGGAGTTTTCTTTGTTTGGCAGGGCACCTGGAATCGGTCTTGATATAGGAAGTAAAAAAATAAAGCTGGTAAAACTGAAAAATAAAAAAAATGATACGCACCTGGATGTTTTCGGCAGTATTTTTACCCCCTCAGGCACTATGGACAAGGGGGGAATTACCGACCCGGAAAGACTAGGCAAAGAAATCAACCGGCTGGCGGCAGATATGGGACTGAGGAGTAAAAAGGTTGTAGCCTCGGTATCAGGCCCTCAAGTCTATACCCGCAATATCATTATACCTCGTATGCCTTTAAATGAATTGAGACAGGCGGTTTTTTTTAAAGCCACAGCGTTTCTCCCTATCCCTCCCGCAGAAGCAGTAATAGATATTTTCCCTCTGCGGAATTTTACAGACGAGGAAGGGGAAAAAATTGAGATCTTTTTTGCCGCTACACGCCGGCTGCAGTTGGATAACCTTAAACTCACCTGTAAAATAGCCGGCTTAAAACTAGCTGCAATTGATATGGAACAACTGGCACTGAACCGGATATTTTACAAAAAGCACGGGCCGATTGCTTACGTTAATATAGGGGCTTACCGCTCGTACTTTTCCATCTTTCAAAGCGGAATACCTCTTTTGAACCGTTCCTTATCTTTTGGGTGCTCCGAATTTTTCGAGTCAAAAAATACCGGCCGTCTTCATACACTGTCTATAAAACCAAGCACTTCCGCCCTAAATCCAAATTCCGCTTATGAACATTTTTGGCGAAATATTGTTGCAGAACTGACCAGATCTATAGAGTACTTTACAATGCAAACCCACGGAGAACTTCATAAAATATACTTGTGCGGCGGGGGTTCCCGGTTAAAGTCCCTTGATTCAATTTTACAGGAAAAACTTAACCTCCCGGTAGAAATTGGCGACCCATTGGAAAAATTAAACCTGCCGCCGCACATTACCGAACAGGAAAAAACTGAACTGCGCCACGATTTCCCTGTAGCTCTTGGACTTGCTATGAGGAAGGTGATCTGATGACTGAATATCGTGATATCCTTATTAATTTTTTAGAACAGGATAATGAAGGAAAAGAAAAGCTGGTTAACAGCCTGCCTGTTATATTAATATTAACTATTTTGGTAATATCCATGGGATTTGGCTACCGCCTCAAAAAAGCAGAGCTTGCTGTGCAGCAGCAGCTTAACTCTAACTTGAAAAGCAAAATACAGACCTGCTCAGAAGAATTAAATGCATTTGCACCCCATCAAGAATTGCAAAAAGAGCTGGCTGCAGGCAAAGAAATATTGGGACAATTGAACATGCAAAAGAAGTCATATGCAAAAACGCTGGAATACTTTTCCAGCATAAACGGTACCGCCCTGACCTTAACAGCCATTAAACTTGAGGAGAATACAGTTGAAATCGAAGGTCTTTCTTGCAA
>JACIYB010000001.1 GCA_014360155.1 Syntrophomonadaceae bacterium | reverse complement strand
TTCCCCGTATTAGAAATGGTGAGTTTTCCACTGATATGTTTGCCCGGTATCAGCGCAGTGAACAGGCCCTGATACTGGCGTTGATGGAAATGGTAATAACGGGGTATCTACCAGAAAAGTAGCCCAGATTACCGAAGAACTATGTGGCACCGAATTTTCCAAGTCCACTGTATCAGAGCTCTGTAAGAAGCTGGACCTGGTAGTTAGGTCAAGCCCAAATTTGTGTGTAAATTCCCTCGGGCAGATAAGAACACACCGTTTTAAGCTACATTTACCTGAGTATTGGCATTGGTCACTTCCTTGTGCTGTTTTTCCGTGTTAGCCTTCCACTCCCAGTACTCTATCATATCAAAGTAGCGCTTTCCTGTAGTCCACGCCTCATCAATCTCCACAAGCACCGCCCCGTTCAGCCTCACAGCCGACTCCTCGTTAGGGAAGATTCGGATCACCCGCTCCCGCCGGCGGATTTCCTGGTTGAGCCGTTCGACCCCGTTGGTGGTGCGCAGCCGCTTTCGGTACTGCTCGAAAAGCTCCGTGGAGAAGTGCCCGCGCCGCAGCCGGGGGACCATAAGCGCAAGTTTCCCTACACGCGGCTTAAGTACTTTATCCCGGTGCCCGTTGCGGTACCCCTGGCGTTCTTCGGTGCGTTCGTAGGGCCTGGCCTTCAGTTGTTCGGCGGCTTGGGCATCGAGTATCTGGTTGACTATGTTCTCAACTAGCCGGGCCAAGCCATCATCCCGGACAAATAACCCTTGAAGAGATCACGGTCTACAGTAATCTGGTAGTGAGCCATTCTTGTCAAGCGGTGGGAAGGAGAGATTATTAATGAGTAATATGGCCGACGCTATTAAGAAAGCTACTACTATATTTGGAGGGATAAGAAGATATGAAGCATCGGAAACAGAAAAACAGGAGCTCGCTACTCGTATTGCGGCATTGGAGGAAAGGGGATTATCACGGCTTAATAAACGGTTAGCCAATGCCAATAGAAATGTGGAGGATGTATTTGCTGAACATAATTTTGCTTATGAACTCATTGACAAACATCCCGCCGATGTTCCGCTTTTATATGAACCTAAAGAATACAACGGAAGGACTTTGAAGAGACCTCCTGACTTCGTTCTACGTAAAAATGGCATAACATTCTGGATTCAAATGAAAAGGTTATCAAAAGCAGAACGGGAGAATAGACAATCAAAGATTATTGAGAAGATAAAAGAACGTGCACGGAAAATCCCGGTTAATAAATTTTTCGGGCTTAGTTTATCCGAAGATTTTGCTTGTTCAGATATTGAAACACTAATTGAATTTATGTCTGAAGTTGCGGCTGACAGTATCGATAACAACGAATATCCGTATCTATCTTCTGGTCGTATCAAAGCCAAGCTGACCTTTTGGAAACCCAATAAAGCTATCTTACAAGGTTTGACCATGGGTGTTGCTGAAGATTTAAATTTTGTAAATGTTACTGGACAGGGTAGGGAGCAGATCAGACGCAGTCTAATTAACGCAGCAAAAGCATTTGAGTGGAATACAGATGATGAAAATATTAATTTAGTTGCTATAGAGATAGGTACTGAGCGCCGTCATAAGATTGATTTAGGTGAGGCAGTATTTGGAGATGAAGTAGTGACTTGTCGTAACAATAAAACTCAATGGAGAAGACGGGAGAATGGATTTTTTGCTTCTTCTGCCTTTTCGCACAAGGTAGCAGGAGTCATTGCTGTAACACGCAAGGAGTCGCGTCTTACAAGTAGATACAATAAGCTGTTGTTTACTAATGAGAGATTTAACAATAAGCGGGAACAAATATGTTTGGTAATGGATTTTGACGAAATAAAAGTCTTCAACGATTGGATAGATGCGTAACACCGTTGTTGAAATTTTTCAAGAGCAGTTTCCCCTAGTTTTTACTAGCAAAAAACGAAATAATTCCGTTTTTTTTTGCTGCTGACACCACATACCCCCTTTTGTAAGAACCTGCGGTCACGCAAAGAAAATTGGCGCCCGGTGCCTGTAAATATATACTGTAAATATATATCTGAATGATGTTTTCCCGTAGAAAACCTGAGAGATTTTGGAAGTATATTATAATGGCCCAAGATTTTAGACACGAAATTAGGGGTCTTAAGATACAAATGTCTGTTCGGAAGCACTACTCACCTGAATTCAAAAACAAAATTGTACTGGAAATTCTTAGAGAGGAAAAATCAATTAAGGTAAAACACAAAAACTGTTTTTGCAAAAATTTGTGTGCTATGCTAACATGTAATTGCCATTATGAAATCATGATATGAAAAGGAGTTGGTATCAGTGGTGCGGACTCAGGTTCAACTAACGGAAAAACAGGCAGCGCTTCTCAAGCAGCTTAGCCTTAAAGAAGAAGTCTCTATAGCGGAACTGATCCGCCGGGCGGTAGACCAACTGCTGGAGGAATATGCGCAAAAAGAACCGCAGGGCCGCGTGGAACGGATGCTGGATGTCGTCGGCAAGTTTAGGTCCGGCCTTGGGGATCTGGCCAAACACCACGACCGTTACTTTGCCGAAACAGTGGAGGGGTTGAACAGTGACCGCTAAAAAGGTGTTCGTCGATACTTCCGCGTTTCTGGCGGTTCTGGACGCTTCAGACCGCTGCCACGCCCAGGCAGCCTCCATCTGGAAAGAGCTCATCCGTACAGGAACAATTCTCGTGATCAGCAGTTACGTGCTTGTCGAAAGCTGTGCCGTCATTCAGCGCCGCCTGGGAATGGAAGCGCTGCGCCTCTTCTGCACAAACGTGTATCCCGGCTTGAAAGTGTTCTGGGTAGAGCCGGACCTCCATGCTGCAGGAGTGGACGCTGTTCTGGCCGCCGGCCGGCGGCGCTTGAGCCTTGTGGACTGCGTGAGCTTCGCGGTAATGCGCCGCAGCGGCATAAACACGGCTTTCACCTTCGACCCCCACTTTGCAGAACAAGGTTTTGAGATATTGGGAAACTCGGAACTCCGCTGAGGTACATATCTTTAAAGGTTGCTATCGAAAAAAGAAACTATTTAGCCCCCCCTAATTATAGAAATTATACCGCAAAAGATTCTACTTTCATTAATTTGCTCATAAATGCTTGGTGGAACTCCTCAGGACTCATATACCTCAGGCTATCATGCCTCCTTTTACGGTTGTAATACTCTATATACCTTGCTACCTCGGCATATGCCTCCATAAAGCTCTGAAAATCGTGCCGGCTATAGCATTCAGTCTGGCAATGAACTGGAGCCAACCCGTTTAACTTCATCTAAACCCTGGCGGTGGAGACCCCTTCCGTAAGGGAGGGGAGGAGCCGCCTCTCCCTCCTTTCTACAAGAAATGTTCTAGAACTTTCCAAAAGCTTCAGCTCTTCGGCTTTAGCTGAAGCATGAACCTTTGTGCCGTCCAGCTTGCGTAAATCAAAGTATCCGGTTTTTCTTCTTCCAAAGATAAAACACTCTATGCCGCGCCAGAGCACCTTATCGTAGCGCTGAAAACCTTTAATATATCGCTCGGCAGTTATGGCTTCTGACACCTTTAAATAATCTGCGGTTACACTTCCTTACCTGCTGTGCTGAATAAAGTAGCATACCCTGCTTCTATGCTGATAATCCCCACCGGCGATTACAAAAGCATCGTTGACGTGACTTTTGGGCAGGCCAAGGTTTGTTCTTCGCTGTTTGGTGAGATAACCGTAAGTGTGGCTTACTGTATTCCCTGTTTCTTTTAGCGCGTTAACCAACTTCCACCTTACGGTAGACATGAAGGTTTCTGCCTTGAAACCCTTAGATGGCTTGAAATCTAGTTTTAATTTGCCACGGTGGTATTTTTCGTGACAGGTTTTGCAGACGGTAATCAGGTTTTCCGGCCGGTCGCCGCCCACCTGCCGGGAAATTATGTGGTGAACTTCTAACACCGGGTCTTTCGACTTGCCTTTACATGCTTGGCAGGTATGGTTATCCCGGTAAAGGACGTATTCCCTCACATTCCAAAAACCTGCTTGCTCACCATTTTGATAGTCTGTCCCAGAAATACCGGGGTTTTTAATCTTTTGAATATCAAAGGCAGCTACCTCAATGTTTATATGGGTTACAGGAAGCATCTTCTTTACCTGTTCAATTACCTTGATGTGGCTGTCCAGTTTATGCTGTATCGAAGGCGGGAGCCAACCTTTAGTTTTTTTGCGATTTAAAAAACGTGGTTGGCGGTACCATGTCTTGCGGTAACGCCGGAAACGCCTGTACTGACGCCTTTCCGAGTTAAGTTTGACAATATCGTTTCGCAGCTTAACTTCTGCTGAATAAACTTCTTGCTTATTCGTTACCGCATAGGCTGTTTATAGCCCGAGCTGCCGTAAAGCAGTTGAATAGTAAACGGTGTTCTTTGAACCACTTTTGCTTTGCCATCTTTAAGCAGCCTTCTTGCTTTACTAGGTTTGCACGGCATTAAAGGTTTGCCATGCTTGTTAATAACGTACACTAACACAAAGTATACCTCCTTTCGGAGTTAGGGCCGCATCGGGATTGTTGTCCAGGCTTGTCACGCCAGCAGCACCGTCCCTACCCCTTCAGGACTGTTTAACCATCGGCGGCAGTTGCCCGGAACGTGCGGAATATTCCGGGGTGCCATCACCTGGATAACTGCTGCTTACCTACAGTAAGCCCCCTAGTCAATAAGCTTGCTTTCGCAAGCCCCTTCCTGAGCGTCAGCGAAGGGAGGGGTTATTGACGCAAATAATACCACTACTGTTTGAACGAAGACAGAAAATATTTACTGCTTCCCAAAACAAGTTTCCAAAGACTTTTGTATTTCTTGAAAATATCTTCTAGTGCTACCACGACCTGATCAAGCTGTTCTCTCATCACAATCAGTGGTGGCTCCAAGCGAATAACATTGGGATTATTCAAGGTATAGGCAGTGATGATCTGGTATTTATTCAATAGCTCTGCAGCAACAAAGGCAGCCAGATATTCCTCGGCAATTCTGTTCAATTTCCCCGCTGTCAGCTTATCCCAGAAATCACCTGCAATTTGGTTAAACTCAATTCCAATCAGGAGACCGCGGCCCCTCACTTCTTTGATAAATCCAGGGTATTTTCCTTGAAGCTCCTGGAGCTTTGTAAGAAAATATTGTCCATTTTTCCATGCCTTGTTCGCAAGGTTCTCCTCAATAAGCACCTGAAGAGTAGCAACACCTGCTGCAGCAGCCCTCGTGTTGCCCCCAAATGTAGATGTATGGAGAAGACAGCGCTCAAAACCACCGTAAGCTTTATCCCAGATATCTGAAGTAGTGGTAAAAGTTGCGAGGGGCATTATACCCCCTCCTAATGACTTACCCAGGCACATGACATCTGGTTCTACACCTTCGTGTTCACAGGCAAAGGTTTTCCCTGTTCTCCCAAAGCCTGTCTGGATTTCATCTATAATCAGCAGGGCATCATACTTCCTAGTCAATTCTCTTGCTTTTTGTAAATAACCCTGGGGAGGAATTTTGATGCCTCCCTCACCTTGAATTGGTTCCAGGATAAACGCAGCCACGTCACCATCTTGGAGTTTTTTTTCGAGGGCTCCAGCATCTCCATAGGGCACAGGCTCACAGTCTAAAAGCAATGGCTTGAAGGGTTCTTGATACTTACTGCGCCCAGTTACAGATAGGGCCCCAAAGGTTTTACCGTGAAAGGCTCCTTCACAGTAAATAATTCTTTTCTTTTTTGTTGCTGCTCTTGCCAGCTTCAATGCCCCTTCAACAGCTTCGGCTCCACTATTGCAAAAAAAACTCCGCTCAATTTTGCCAGGGGTTAGCTGGGCGAGGTTGTAAGCTAAAACAGCACTGAAGGTACTCAAGGAAGCCTGAAGCAAGTTGGGCCATTTTGCTACCTGTTCAACGATGGAAACAATACACGGATGGTTATGACCAAAGTTGAGGGCACCGTAGCCTCCAAGAAAGTCCAAATAGCGTTTTCCCTGGTCATCCCAGACATAGATTCCTTCAGCGTGGACGAACCTTTTGTCGAAATTTAAGAGGCTCAACATCGTCGCAAAACTGGGGTTGATGTATTGTTTGTAGAGAGATTTTACCTGCTTACGATCCAGGTGAACAGCTTCTTCAGTGCTAATAAGTTTTGGTTTCATCTAAACCATGGCGGCGGAGACCCCTTCCATAAGGGAGGGGAGGAGACGCCTTTTCCTCCTTTCTACAAGAAATGTTCTAGCCTTTTCCAAAAGCTTCAGCTCTTCGGCTTTAGCTGAAGCATGAACCTTTGTGCCGTCCAGCTTGCGTAAATCAAAGTATCCGGTTTTTCTTCTTCCAAAGATAAAACACTCTATGCCGCGCCAGAGCACCTTATCGTAACGCTGAAAACCTTTAATATATCGCTCGGCAGTTATGGCTTCTGACACCTTTAAATAATCTGCGGTTACACTTCCTTACCTAACGTTATAGGCTGTTTATAGCCCGAGCTGCCGTAAAGCAGTTGAATAGTAAACGGCGTTCTTTGAACCACTTTTGCTTTGCCATCTTTAAGCAGCTTTCTTGCTTTACTAGGTTTGCACGGCATCAAAGGTTTCCCGTGCTTGTTGATAACGTACACTAACACAGAGTGTACCTCCTTTCAGAGTTAGGGCCGCATCGGGGTTGTTACCCAGACTTTTCGTGCCAGCAGCACCGTCCCTACCCCTTCAGGACTTTTAACCACTGGCGGCAGCTGCCTGGAGCTTGCGGAACACCCCGGGGTGCCATGACCTGGATAACTGCTGCTCGCTTACAGCAAGCCCCCTAGTCAATAAGCTCGCTTGCGCAAGCCCCTTCCTGAGCATCGGCGAAGGGAGGGGTTATTAACCATAGTCTTCACTTTCATCGTCAACGAGTTTATATAATACAATATGAGGAGCTAATACACATGCAGCAAAAAAATGAGCTTCTTTTTCCAATTGTTCATAACTGTCATTAGTTTATCACTCTCTACGACCCAACTCCACTTAGTTATATTTGTCATATTTTATTGCTTCTTGCAGCTGCAGTTATTTGATCAGGGGGATCAGGCAGAAGTTTTCTGACTTCGGCAGGGTCAAACCGCCATTCTCTGCCGACTTTTTTTGCTTTCAGTCTGCCATCTCGTAACATATTGTATATCGTCTGGTTTGAAACCCTTAACATCTCAGCAGTTTCAGTAACGTTTAAAGTATCTGGCCTATCTTTTTGCATACTATCCGCCAAGCCAGCTGCCAGGCTTTGTACTATGTCTACTGTTGAAGAGCTGAAAATTTTTTCTCCACATTCTGGACATTCATAGGCAGGAAGGCCTTTTATGGTAACTTCATATTCTCCCCATTTCGTAGTAGTAGAAGTTGTAACCTTATTCATTTTTTGGTTACAAAATATACATCTCACCTTTTTTCCCTCCTTTGGTATAGGTTGCCAAGTTCTTCCCATACCTCCTCCATAAAATAACATACACTTACTACAACAACTTGAGGATAAGATGCTGCTACAATAACATAGAAATCATCGTTTGTTCCAGGAATTGACTGGAAAACAACTTTAACATCTTTCTCAGGAAAATTTTGAATTTCGAGAACTTCGCCATTTAAAATTGCATTATCAATAAGCAGACGCGGGATTTTTCAAGCAGACGCGGGATTTTTCTTTCACCCATGCGTAATTGTGCGTGGTTACTGTATTTGATTTGCCCTTTTCTAGCCGCTTCTCTAATAAATTTTTCAGGGATAGTCATATATATTATGCTCCATTTATCTATAAATTATTATAAAATAAAATAATATAAAAGCAATATATAATATGCTTACGAATTTGGGCAGCTTTTTTAAATTCATCACTGCGATCAACATTGAGGTTTTCACGATAAAACGGACACTCCAGAGTTAGGTTTTTAGCTTAAATCATACAATTGCTTAGTTTTTCGTATTCCTAATTCTGGCTCTAGGCTACTAACTTGGCTATGTAATTACGCTTAAATTCTGCCGGAGTCAGATACCCCAGGGACTGGTGCCTTCTCTTACGGTTGTAGAAGACTTCTATATACCAGAATATGTCCCGACGGGCTTCTTCTCTTGTTTTATATTTTTTGTGATAAAGCATTTCGCATTTGATGGTGCTGAAGAATGTTTCCGCACAAGCGTTATCATAACAGTTACCTTTGCGGCTCATACTGCAAACCATCTTATTTTTCTTTAGTAAAGCTTGATATTCTTTGCTGCAATATTGGACACCTCGATCAGAATGATGAATGAGTCCCTTGGGCGGTCTATGCCTTATTACAGCGTTTTTTAAGGCTCTAAGGCAAAGTTCTGTTTTCATGTTATTGGCTGTAGCCCAGCCGGTTATTTCCTTGGTGAATATATCCTTAACTGTAGCTAGATTCTGCTGAAAAAGTCAGCCAAAAAGTTCCTTGAAAATGCATATAAATCAAGGGATTTCGACTCCTGTGGCGAATTGTTTAAGGAGAAGAAAACAAAACAAACGCACAGGAGGAAATCCCTATGTTGATCATGGTTCGACGCAAAAGCCCAGTTTCCTGCGGGGGTGAAAAATAATACTGCGAATCCGGCAGGAAGAGAGCCGACAAATATCACTGGTGGATTTACTATTGCCGCCCGAGGTGCTTGAGCTTCCGGAAGATCTGGCCAAACTGGACGCCTGGCTGGATGATGAGCGTTTCTTCACACCGTTTCGGGACAAATACCATCAGTGTTTGGGACGGCCCTCCGTGCCGGCGGAAACCTACTTGCGCATGACAGCACTCAAGTACCAGTACGGGCTCAGCGACCGGCACCTTTGCGCCCTGGTCAGCGACCGGATCAGCTGGCGCCAAATCTTTCGGATTCCCTGGAACAAGCCGGTGCCCCATCCCAGCAGTCTGTCCAAGATCCGCCAGCGGCTGGATGCCAGCGGCAGTGACCACATGGCCGAGTTAAACGCCCACCTCGTCTGCAAAGCTCAGGAAGAAAGGCTCTTAAAGAACAGAAACAAAGTACGGCTGACGGAAAGTGCAGAGCGGCTGGTGACCGAGTATGACGTGATGATAGGCAACCCTCCGGATAAAGAACTACTCGTCCCCGGAGTCAGGGAACACATTCAGCGCACCGGGCGAGTGCCTCAAGCCACTGCTACCGACCGGGGATTCTGGGCTCCGGCCAACGAACGCGCTTTAAAGGAAATGGGTGTGCAAAAAGTCAGCCTTCCTTTTAAAGGCAAACGCAGCCGCCGGCGTGCTGAACACGAGCGCCGGCCATGGTTCCGCCGGCTTCAGCGCTGGCGGGCCGGTCAAGAAGGAACAATCAGTGAGCTGAAGAGGCGCTATGGACTCGACCGGACACTTTACCGGGGATTGAACGGCTGCCGGCGCTGGGTGGGCGGAGCCATCTGGGGATATAATCTGAACCGAATAGCCAAGCTGATCTAAGCCAAGCGGTAGTGCCAAACCATGATCAAGTTATCAAGGAACAACCTAAGACTTATAGAAGAGTAATCAGGAAATTGCTTTTTTCAGCAGAATCTAACTAAGATGTTTCAGGTTTCTTTTTATGAAAGGGGTCAGGGTTTTCTTCATTTTAACTAAAGTTTCAATATGCCAATCTTTTATTTGAGCAAGCTCCTCCTTGGTAGCATCAATTGAACCATCTCTATACGCAGTTATACGACAAGCTCTTTTTTCGTCCATCGGTTCCCATTCGAGATCACCCCCAAAACTATGGTGAATATCTTCTTTTTGTTCGCTGAGGCGATCGAAGAGCATTTTGTTTTTTTCGGCATCACCGAAATCAATATAGAGCTCTGTGCGAACCTTCCCACCCTGGCCAAAAACAGCATTAAAGGTTACCCCAGTAATCCCTGATGAAAAAGCATACCAATTCTGCGGCTGACCTATTTTGGCATTGGTATATTTGTGCTTCACCCGCAGTTCATCAATTAGTTCCTGGAAATATTGACGATATTGCTCCCCCTTTGCAGTGGTGGTGGATTTGGCCTGGCGTTTTCGGGATTTTTGCCACTCACTCGGGGAAACAACAGGCCTAAAGATATAGGCTGGTTTTGAATTGTCGATCTTGATTATCTCTATAACGACTCCAAAGAATAGGGTATCTTCATCTGTCCTTTGATTTAGCCATTCAAGGGCTTGCCTGTGCTCATCACGAATTACCTCTGCAACCCAGACAATAACCGACGCGTTAAAGCCTGAGGCGTAGGTCAATAACTTGCCTAAATGATCGTGGTCAGTTTGGGTTAGCTGATTTTCGATGATCACTGTATGGCCTGTTCCTAAATCTTTAGCCAGAAGATCAAGTGAAAATTCACCAACTGAGGCTTCTTGTTGACTAAGTTCCAATTCCATCCCAAGCGCTTCACCAAGGGCGCCAATATTGTCAGCCAGCCATGGTGTAAAATCAGTGGCCTCTTTAAACCAGATATCTCTGGGATTAATTCTGGTCAGTTTGCCAAATTCCATGGAAAACCTCCTGTTCTGCAAGGTAATGCTTCTGCAGCTATCCTCAGGTCAACAGCTCCGTAATACCCTGCCATTCTTGTTTCGTTATCGAAAAATTAATTGATTCCCTGATCGCCTTGTTATTTCTTCCGATACTTGTCCTCAATGATCATATACCTGTCGTGATTAATTTTATCCCACTCTGTTTTTTTATAGGCAATGTTCTTCAGTAATTCGTTAATCCATTCCGGATCATATTCTTTAAACCCCTGTCCGTCCGCCCATGCCTTCATTTCTTCATGTTCCGAATGCTTCTCGTCCCGGTAAGCTTTTAAAAAATCATAGAATCCTGAGATTCCGCCCACATCTTCCGGGGGTGCTGTCTCCTCACCATCAAGAAGTGTTGGGTAACCAAAATAATAATCATCCACTATATCTTCCAGCCTGATGATAAATTCCCAGCCATCCCCGAAATCATAACGGTAAAGAATCTCTTTATGCTTTTCGAGGTAATCATCAATCTTTAGCCCCGTGGGTTTACGCACTGTCACTTGGAGTCTTTCCTGATAGGCTTTTTCAAACCCGGCCTGATCCGGAGGTATTGTTTTTAGCCTTTTCTCATATGCTTTTCTGTTCTTTTTGAAATGGAGATGCTCCTGGTAAGCTTCCTCATCATTGGTTACCCTGATATTTTCTTTCCTCAGGTCAAACTCATAGAGATGATAATCCCTAGAAGGGTAGCCGCTTTGAAAGTTTGTAACCGTCTGGATTACATCATGGAGCCGGTTAAATGTGGCGCCTGCGGGCATGATGACTTTTCGCCAGATAAGGGGGTCCGAGTGTTTAAGTTCTATTTTAATAATATATGCCTTCATGATTTGTTCTCCTTGCTATCTTTTGCTATTCCAGGTTTACCTCGTCCTTCCTTAAAGTATGGACTTAAATTCATAAAAAGTTCCCCCATCTCCTCAAATCCTCTCTCGAAAAGGTAATCAATTAGTTCTTCCTGTCTAGCCTGTCCAAGGCTTAACCGGTATAATGAGAGAATCTTGATCAGGCGTTCATAGCGAGCGCTGTCTCTGCTCATGGGGTACAGTGGAATAACCCGCTGGATTTTGAAGGGCTGCGGTTCATTCTCCTGCTCTGGCAAACACCAGAAAGGGACAAGGTCACTGGTCTCACTGTTGCTTTCTTGTTTTTGGGCCTGGTTAAACATTTCCTGCCAAATGTCCGATTGGAAGAACATTTTCCCATATTTAAAGGCGATATTCTGTCGGATAGCATGGCATTTATAACGGTTGATACGCCCTTCCCGCTGCTCCAAATCAATGGGGTTTCCTGGCAGATTCCAATGAACAACATTACGACAATAGTAATGAAAGTCCAGCCCTTCTTGTCCAATAGAGGTAGTGGCCAGGACAAAAGGTCGGAAAGGTGAATTAAAACTTAATCGGATATTATCTTTCCGCTGAACGCTTTTACCTTCACTTTTAGTGTCATAAAATCCGACGGCATAACTGGAACGCATGCGCATATAGCGCTCTTTACGGCTTATTTTTTTAGGATCCTTAATACTATCACTGAAATGCTGGTAGGTATCCACACTGTAACTGGCTGTATGGGTCTTCAGTGTCCGGGTCATATCTTTAATCAGCACGACATTGCGCTCTTTACGTTCCCATTGGCTGAAATCGTATCCTTCTAACAACATATGGGCATATTCATCCAGGACGGCTTGCAGATTTCCGTCCATACAATACCGCAGGATACTCTTCCAATGAACCCCCTCACCCGCCTTACCATATGATAAATCCACGATGGCAATGGCCTCTTGAGTATTAAAACGGTCCACTATGGTTTTTGCCAGCTGCAATGCCAAATCCACTGAGCCTGGGGTACCAGGATCCAGCATTCTCAGCGCACACACTGCCGGGGAAGCAATAGCCATATTTACAAGGACCTCTTCGAGATCCCGGGGCATCCGACCCATGTTCAGCAATCCCGGTTCATCATACAATCTTTTCAGCTGTTGCAGATGTTTGGAAATAATCCCTTTATCATCCTCATACCTGTCCACTCCGTCCAAACCTTCTGTTAAGTTTCGCAATACCAGGTTTTGAAACCATGCCTCCATACCTGGATGTTTTTGGTCCATCAGCAGTGGCGCCATGTAATACCACCGTTCGTCCTGCCGCTGATCTCCTCGCTGTATATGAAACTTCATCTGCTCCAGTTGGTCTTTAATTATTTGACGAATTTCTGTGCGAATTTGTCGCAGGTTTAAGCCGCGATTCATTCCACCTATTGGGTCATAAAGAGAAGCCAGGGTCGCAGAAGGATACAATAGACACAAATGATTCATATTCTCCGGTTCGTTGTTCTTCATGGCAAATTTAATCCTGGGCGCCGGAAACCTATTTTTAGCAAAATAGCTGCGGTTTTCATGCTCAGTTTTTGGTGTTTTACGAATCAGCTCACCGACAGTCAAACGTTCTGCTTCATAGGATAATAAGGCGGCGATGGCCCGCGGAACCATTTCCCATGCCGAAAAGACCAGTGTCTTGGAAAAACCTTCTTGGCTTTTAAACGGTCCACCCATCGGGTAATATGGCCGCGCGGGCGGTACCCACAGCAGTTTTTCTGCCTGAGGTGGCAGTGCCACTTCCCGCAGCTTATTATAGCGGGCATGGTTCACCTTTAAGTCTTTGTATCTAGCAACCTTCTTGCGATTTACCCACAGTCTCTGACTTTTCAGCAGCGGTAGCTTCTCTGGCTCTAACTTCAGTTTGTCCTGCAGCTTCTGTTTCAGTTTGTAGTGCTGCATAAACGACATGATGAAGGGCGCAGACTTAATGTATTCTACCGAAGCTGCCCCGCTTAGTCCTACCGCAGAAAGCGCTTTGTCCATCTCCACAAAGGACAGAATATCATCTTCCTGTACCTTTAGCGATCCATTTCTGGTTTCTACATCAATTAAGTCTGACGCTCCTGGCACCTTCATGCGCTCCGTCCGACAGACCCCATTATACAGACATTCTTCCGCCTCTCGCTTGCGTGCTACTATAAGCGCCGTATCGCGATAAGAAGCTTCATTTAATGTCAAGGAGTAGTTTTTCCAGGTAATGTTAAATTTCTGGCGCAGATCCGCCTGGTGTTCAAAAAGAAAGTGCATCACCTGCATGAATTCTTCATAATGTTCATCCTTGCGGTTTTCCCGAATTTCCTCCAGGGTGGAATACAATTTATAGGGAGTCGCCGACAACAGAAGAATGTAAGGGTGATGTTTTTTCTCTATTTCTGGACTGAAAAACCGACGGGCCAGCATGGCCGTTTCGTTATCTTCGTCCAGTTTTATGAGTTCTGGAAAACGCTGGAACTCGTCCATAATGACCAGATCGGCGTCCATCATCTCCACGCTGATTTCAGCCATCATTTTACGAAACTGCGAAATCAGGTAGTTGGCTTTTTGAGTTTTGAGGTAGCCGATTGTCTCTATAGAAGCAAATACTTTTTCTGCCAACCTTAACAATTCAGGGTCTGCCTCCAGGCGGTCACTTACTTTTTTCAGTATATGGTGTAAATAAGCTCCGTCACTTTTTTGATCCACCTCTAGCACAAGCTGTTCGAATCTGTTTGACCAGTACGGCCAGCTCTTCATCGCATAGGATGTCATTAATTCCTCCAGCTGTGGTAAATATGGCTTAAAGAAATAAATGTGTCGGAAAATGGCATAAATAAGTGCTCGCTCCAGCACACTGCCACAGCCGCCCGTCATGGTAAAAGAAGTGCCTGGTGTTAATGGAATAAGCTGCACAAAACCTTCCCGGATGGTAGGATCATGCATCTGTTCATAGATCTTCAGATGCTGCATCGACAAGCGGGTATCTGAAAGTCCGTCCACTTTGACCCCCGGATGCACCTTTAATTTTTTTAGATTTTGCCCGGCAATGCTCTGATTGGAACAAACATAAACTACTTTAAACAAGTCTTTCATAGATCTTTTCTGATGAAAGCAGGACATTTTCGCAATAACACCTTTGGCCACCAGTGTTTTTCCCAGGCCTACTTCATCCGCTACCAGGACACGGTGGTACCCGTTTCGGAATAAATCATCTACTCTGTTTACCGTTGCCAGTTGGAAATCTTTCAAGCCCGACAGTATTTCTTTTTCTTTTGCTGCCAGATCAATCATCTTTTCACCTTCTTTGCTGCCTGGCTGAAAATTTGATACAGTTCATTAAAATCCTCCGGAATTATCTCCTGATCATCGATTAACTTTATCACCCGTTCAATCTCTTTTAAGCGTTCCGGTTCCCTAGCCACAGTTTTCAGCATATTCTCATATAAGACTGGCGCCTGCAACCAGCTAACATTCCATTTGCCTTTACCCAACCGTTCGGCGTCCATTTGCTCCAGGCTGGAAAGAAGCAGGCTATCGGACAGCAAAAAAGCCACGTACTTCATAAATGTATCTCGGTCCCGGATGATTGACCTAAAAACTGCTTTATCCCGCTCCTCTGGGATACCGGTGGTTTTGATCTTGATTATCCGTCGTACAGCAGTTTCTTCTTTGCAGGCGGTCACCTGGTAAAACTCACTTAGTTGCTCTAATGGCAGGAGGGGTAGTATTGTTACTGGTTCCAGCTTAACCGGCTGTATCCCTGTTATAGAGGCAATGGTTAAATCCACCTCTTCCGGAATTTTTGCAAACTCAATCTTTACTCGATATTGCTGGCCTTCTTTTATTACCCTTGCCTTGGAACGGGTGCGGCATAGCTGCTTAATGGCTTTTTCCAGCAAATCAGAAGCAGTAGTATCAGGCGTATCAACTTCCGGTAACTCCTTAATCAGTTCAAAAGGATTGTCCTTGTCATCTTTGCCGAATAAGTCGTCCAACAGGTGTTGGATCTTAAATCCATGTTTGCGGTAGCGCAGCTGCAACAAGAATTCCACGTTACCGCTAAAAGCACTTTCAGAACAGTTGGCAGAACCAACGAAAAATGAGTGCTGACTGTACTTGGAACGGGCGTAAAACTTGGCATGAATATCCTGGTTTTGATAAGCTTCATCATTTAAATCGTCACCGCTCAACCCCTCTTCTCCCTCTACCACCATTTCTTTCAGGCCATACACATCAAATGCTTCCAGCATCTCCTGAGACAGTTTTGCAATTTCTGTCCGTCGCGTTATTAACGTGCGGGTAGAATCGGAGAGAGCCAGCTTCTTAAATCTTTCTACCATGCCCTTGCTGAGAAAAGGTGAGATAACAAGTAAGTCCTTGTATGTATCAAAAAGTTCACTCGGCTGCTTTGTATGTCCCGGAATCCCCAAGGGATGAAAAGAGAAATCAGAATAATGAGGATCATTGGTTTCGAACCGGACCTGTTTCAGTTCTTCCAGCGTTTTTGAGATCTGACCCCGCTTCTTGCGGTTCTTTACTCTTGCCTGCAGATATTCTACAAAAGCTATGAGCGGCATATTCTGTTTTGCTGCTGCTTCATCTTCTGCCCCTTCAGCTAATCTTCCTTCCAGACATACCGCCATGTCCCAGCTTCTGTCAAAGGTCAGGTTCCGGCTCAACACCAAAAGGCGGTAGAGGGGCTGTTTCCTCTCGCCCTGATAGCGGATCAGCCAGATTTTCGGATGAAATGACCAATTATTCGGCAGCACTACTTCAAAGACACTATCCTCCAAAAGAGAAAACACCGTATTTTGGTTTTGCGGCACTTTAATTTGGCCGCCTTCGCACAAGACGGCAAACCGCTCCGCACTGCGGCGCAAACCCTCCAGAGCTACAATCGGATTATTTAACAGGCTCTTGTTCATTTCTTCAGACAAAAACAGAGCCAGGGGCAAACCCACCAGTGCCTCCAAGTCCAGGCTGTAGGTGGTGCCTAAAGCGAAATCTGCCTGGTATTCCGGCGGCGGTATGAGTAAATCGCCGTAATTTAATCTGTCACTGGACGGTCTCAGCATGGCCTTTCTCCAATCCATTAAAAATATCTATGAGAATGACCCTGGCATTACTATAGCGGTAATCCAACTTGCCGCCCCGCATGCCATCTCCCTCCCGGTACACATACATAGACGGGTTGCGCAGTTTGGCCCGTTGACGCGACTTGATTTCAATTTCCCGCTGCACGATCAACTCATCCACCGCATTGATATCACCTGACATGTAGCTTTCATGCCACTGCCGTAGGAATCTGCGCAATCGATAATTATTAACCCTCAGGTAATCTATCGCTTCATTAGGGTCATACCCGGCAAAAGAACGAGTTGCAAAGGCTGACTGGCACCAGGTTTCCCAGCCCTCCAGCGCCCTTTTGTTTTCACCGCCCGAAAGAATCACATTGTAGCGCAAAGTTGCTCCATAAATAAAATCAGAGAACCGCATGGCCATATCATAGACCGAACGGATATAGTCCGGCAAATCAAATAGCTGCCCCAGGGCTTCAATATCTTGAATCGCCTGGATTGTTTCCAGGTCCTTGTTTACAAGATAGGCAAAGAGAGAATTTCGAGTTAAAGGGGCTTTATTTATGCGATCTTTTAAATAAGCCGCTTCTTCAGCCGACAATTGGATAGTAATCTGCTTACGCCAGTCTTCCGGCGGTGGAAGACAGCGCCAAAAGCCGCCCGGCACCGGACTCTGGTAAGCATCCGGATCATCCTGTGCCTGCTCATCGTCCGTTCGTCGCCCCATGGCCCGTTGGGTTGCCAGTTCCTGACTTACAGCACATGTCGCCCGGGCATAATCCTCCAGGGAAAAAGGGGGGTAGCGAAACATGCCCAGGGTGCGCAGTCCACTCCAATAGATACTGGAGGGCTTTCTTTTCAATCCCCTCCCTGCGGTTTCGCCAATTACACCCTTTTCTCCATTCTTTTTTAAAGGTTCAATGATGTCCAGTTCCATCTCATTTAACTTCTGAAGGAAAGATTTTGGTGTCAGGTGGCGCTGCTGCTCCAACTCCATTAATAGGTAAGGTACAATAAAAAAATATTTTGCCCGGGTCTGAATGGTGGATGTACCTGGGAAAAGCAGGTTTGCAAAGCCGTCTCGAATCTGGCCGATGCCAAGCTCGTCGACAGCCCCCGGAGCTGTCAGTGCATGCAACACCGCCATCACTTTATTGCGGTGTTCCGAAGAATAATCGATCCAGCCCAGTTGAATACGGCCCATCTTCTCAACTCCCCGTCAAAGTTACATGACCAATATTTTCTGCCGGCTTTTGCTAATAATATCTTGGTGCTGTTGATGCGGTAGTTACCTATTTTTCTTTATTTTATTCAACGTTATCGATAAGTTATATTCGTACAACTCAACATTATTTATCTCAGAACATGCTAGCAGAAGATCATCCGAAATCTCGCGGGCGATTATTATGCCCCGTACTTTCTGACTTTCTTCCGCATGGTTTTTTCTGATCCATGCCATATAGCGAAGGATTTGGCCTACAACCCTGTCGTATCCACGCGATACCTTAAGTTCTATAACCACATAATTATTATTACTATCGATTGCCAATATATCGATGAATCGGTTCCCTACCGGGAATTCGATACCGCTGATTTCCTCTTCCAAATATAATGATAGACCCGGCTCAATAAGGGATAGATTCTTTGCCAAGAAATTCTGAAGATCTTTCTCATAGGCGAATTCATTCCCATTCTCTTCTTCTGATCCTTCATGTTCTGGCGTTATTTTCTCATCTTCTTTTTGTCTGAAATAGATAGGGTCTGGATCAGAAGATTGGTCGTAGAGTCGGAACTTTTTGCTATCAATCTGAAAAAAAAAGATCATCTTTTTTACCATTTGAATCAACGTTGTAATGTATTCGGCTTGGGGCATTAGTTGACAACTTAAGCATATGAGCTGAGATAGTGCCAGGCTTTATGAGTGGATATTTTGTCTTGAACCAGGAATTTATTTTGTCTCTCTCTATAACTTCTCCTTTTTGAATAGCGAGGTCTTTTATCATATCTCGGAAAAGGAGTTTGACTGATTTTTCATACAGCGCCACAATTGATCCCTCTTTTCATCACCATGCACTTTTACGCTTCTTCTGCAGTTTTCTTTGCCTGCTGCTCCATATATTCTTCTCGTATCTGCGATAGTGTTTTTCCGCTTTCTTTATGAACTGCAAACACATAAGTTTGAACACTGGACCAGCCATAAATTTCCTTTAACCACACTTGCATGGATTTTTCTTTGCCATCAGCCATGACATTTCCATTAGCGAGAAGGGTTCCTTCCTCTTCTCTGCCTTTTGCAATAATAGTATCACCTTCTTTTACAACTCCCCAATCGAGCATTGCATCAATTTTAGGAAGTGAGCGCCTGGTAATATCTTTATTTTTCTTTACATTAGCGGGTAGGGTTTTGTCCATAAGGTTTACATAGTAGTCATCGCATTTAGTTACCGGAAGCAGTTTTTCTGTATGCAAATAAACATTTTCCTGGAGCTTATATGGAGTAAGCTTGAAGCAGCTCATATCCACATTATTGCTATTTAGCCAGGCCACCGCTGAAAGTGTCTGCTCATCAAAATCCGAGGCAACCAATATTATCTTTTGTTTTTTATTGAAGTTCTTTTCAGCTTCATTAATCCTTAAAAACTCATTTAATTTCCTAATTCCAAGCTCATAAGAAGTAAGCTCTCCTAGTTCAAATTCGCTGCGATATTTTTCAATGTAAGGCGCATAGACTTTTTTTACAAGATCATCCGGGCTCTCAATGGTGGCATAGCTTGCAGCGTAACGTATAGCTTGAAATTCAAAGGACTCTTTCCTGCCTTCAATATCCTTGCGGTCCCTTTTAATTTCAATTAATACAATGTTCCCATTATTATCCACTGCTGTAAGGTCGCTTCTGCCCAACTTGTCATTCTTAACCTGGCGCCCAACTATAAGCATTGAGTCTTCATCGTCACATAACATGTCAACGCTACATCTAAGAATTTCTTCTATATCGTTTTCCTGCATGCCTAAATCAGAAAAAGTTACAGCTTCAATTTTTTCTGCTTTTTTACCCTTGATATTGTACACGTTGCACCTCCTTGCTTACCAAAAGTTGGACTTATAAAACTAGACTCCGTCTTCTATGCCAATATTATTTATAAAGACTTGTATATGGTTGGGGCCAATCGCTTCCATATACCTCTTGGACCTTACTTATGTGTTCAGGCGATATATCTGAAAAAATTTTATCAAGATATTCGAAAAACTCCTTTTTAGTATTTTGACAAAATGTTCTTGCATTATAATTAATGCTTTCTTTTAGTGGGTTTTCTTGTAAGTATCCATGGCATTCGTTATCTATAAACATCGCATCACAATAAGGTAGCAGTAGGGAAATTGTTTCAATATCTGTAAACATCCCTTGATTAGGCGGTTTTTTTCGACCTGATACATATTTTCTAGCCAGGGCTGCATATAGCATTGAAGATATTTTTATGAAAGGGATATCTCTCATACTAGGGGATGTTAAGTATTTAAAAGCCTGAACTAACCCCTCCGACTCCGAGACGCCTGCTTTTATAAAATGTGATGCTATTTCATTTATTAAAACAACCGCATCAGGAGGCATAAACTCTAAAGGTGACATAATTTTATCTGGGTTTTTTGCAAGATAAGCTATTCTTTCGTTGAATCTTAAATAAACCTGAATATTAGTTTCACCAAAAGCCTTAGCTTCTGTCTCAAAGAAATCCTGAAAACTTTTGTCTTTGCATGATTGCCAGTATTTAGCAATTTCCACAAACTGTTCATGCGCTTTTTCTCTATGCTCTCGAATCTCATCTATCAACTCTTCACCTATATTTGATGAAACAGATATAATAAATCTATCCTGCCAGTCATTAATATTTCCATGTACTATTCTGTGAATATCTAAATCGATTTCAGCTGACTTGCCAGAGATGTATTTTTCTACATGATTTATAATCTGAAAGCGCTTTATCGTTTGACTGTCATAAAAAGAGACACCATGAGAAAGTAATTCATACATACGCTTCAATGGCTGGTAAAAAGCAGACAAGATTGATTCATCCATATGAGAACATGAGTCTGGACAAATTAAAACCTGTAACTTTACTAATGTATCAAGCTTCTCGAACATTTCAAACCAGAAATTATCAACAGTTCCTTTTTGGTAGGCTTTAGTTGCTGGATTCAAAGCTTTCATCATGTTACTAATAGCCATTTGATCAATATATAATATTTTTTTGTTTAGTTTTGGAAGAGAGAATGAATCATCAAATCTGCAGTTTTTACATCTTCTTACATAATGATTTGCGCAGATCATTAATACACCAAAACTATCTGTAGCACCACATTTAGGGCATGTCCAAAAGGGGCTACGGATAAAGTCTCTTGGATCAAAAACAATATATTCTTTATCTTTCATTTTTAAACACCACTCAGTTTTTTACTTCCAGCCATTCATCAAATGTTTTCTTTTTTCTTTTGCATCTAATACCACTGCACAGTTTTCCCAGTTAACCTTTCCCACATGGACGTGATAACGGAGTTCAAAGGGATGCTGCTTTGGCACTTCATCAATCTTTCTTTTCGCTTCAGCTATATTATTTAAAGCAACTTCCACCCATACATCCTGCAGCACATCTGGAATTTGCCCAAATAAACCATAAATGTTTTCTAGCCTGGCTGAAAGTAAAGAATGCACCCTGTCTTCTACGGATCCTTTATACCGCATATTGTAAACATATACTTCGTCATAAACCTGTCCAATTCTCTGTATCCTTCCTTTTCTTTGTTCAAGACGGGTAGGGTTCCATGGTAGGTCCAGATTTATGAGGGTCCCCAGGGTTTGAAGGTTAAGGCCCTCACTGGCTGCATCTGTTCCAACCAAAATCTTTAGTTCTCTCCTTTTTATCATCTGCTTTATTTCTTCTTTAGACTTACGTTTATAAATACCATCATATAAAACTCCTGACTTATCTCCCCCGGCATAGATACCAATTTTTTCTGTTTTTAATTCCCTGGACAAGTTTTCGGCCACCCAATAGGCTGAGTCATAATACTGTGAAAAAATAATACAACCCAGCTCCATCCACTTGTTATCTTTAAGAAGGCTTAAAACAAGCTGATATTTGGGATCTTTTCCCTTGTTGGCTTCCAACGAATGTATAAATCGCTGCAAGCATGCTTTTTCTTCCTCTGTGATATTTTTTATTTCACTTTGACTGACGAGTTCTTCTGAAATATCCTCATCTTCAAAGTCTTCTTCATCGCCGAGGCCACCCCAGTTGGTAAGCATTTTCTGGGCTGTGTTTTTGCCTGCTTCCATGGTGCTGCCAACGCGCTTTAAGAGTAAGGTTTTTAAAAACCCGCCTCCCTTGACACGCTTTTGAAGGAGCTCACAAAACTTTTCTGCATGTTCATAAGCTTCTTGTAAATAGGGAGGCAGTATAATGGCCTCATCTTCCGCTTCTCCCATCAGGTTTACTTTAATCCTTTTCAGATAAGGCTCCCCCGTCTCTTCATTGATAGTGTTCTCCAGAAAATCACGAGTTCTTCTCACAATGTGCCTGATGAAAGGATTATGCCTGGCCATAAAGTCATCATCTATTATCCTGCCTATTCTCCGTCCGTCCGGGGTATTTTGGAGAGAGTCTATTTGTTCCGGCCTGATAAGAAAATCTTCCTCTTTCATATTTAGACGATTCCTTATCCTACCAAAGGTTAAAGGGTTCTCTGACGCCGGCGGAAAAGGATTCCTTATCCAGTCAATCACTTCAGGATTAAATCTGTCTAATTTATCCACTCCCATAATTAATCTAATCGCTTGTCCTGGCTTTCTTCTCCACAAGCTTAAATTGCTGCCAAGGACACTATTATTCGCTTGGGATAATATATATAACAGATCCCAGGCCTCAATGGGATAAAGCTGTACAGGGGTAGCTGTTGCCAGGAGCATGCTTTTTGTTTTTGGTGATATTTCCAGGAGAAATTTCATTAAATTATTGGGGTTTGGCTTTTCATCTTCCTTATCAGGGCCAAGGTTTTTCCTTCTGGCCCTGTGTGCTTCATCCACAATAACACACTCAAAATCCATTGTAAGCAGATGGTCCACCAGGGGAGACCTGGCCGTAATTAGACCCTGTGAAATAATACCCACTCTTCTGGGGCACTTTTTTATAGATCCCTCACCGCTGCTGGGATATTTAATGCCATTTTCGTCAACCCATTCTTTACCGTTCCATACCGCTGAAGGCATGTCCAAAAGCGAGTTCAATTCTTCCTGCCACTGCCAGAGAAGGGTTTTAGGTGCAATGACAAGAATCGGCCTGTCTCCATAAAGTGCCATTAATTGGGCAGATAAAGCCAGTTGGATGGTTTTACCCAGCCCTACCATGTCAGCCAACACATATCTTGCACCATAGGGCTTTTTATGGTCAGTAAAGGCAAGGTTTACAAAAAACTTCTGATGCTCCCAAAGACCATACTCTTGTCTATAAACCGGAGATTCAACAACAGTAGAGCCCGGGTTTGCTTCTTCTTTCCACTCGTCTACTGAATAAATAACCTTTCTTTCCGCAATTCTATTAATATCTTCTATTACAAACTCAGAAAGGGGAATAGCATAAGGACTATTCCAAAAGTAGTCAAACTCTTCTTGCACCCAACTAATTGCTTCCTGAGAATCATCCTCCCAAAGCAATTCATAATTAAGCTTCCATGCCGAAGAAGTTTCATTAGCGCTGCCAATAAAAGCCGTTTTTTGGCCATCAATTAAGGTTATAACTCCTGCCTTACCGTGTATCATCCCAAAAACTTTGTTAGGAATAACCCTAACCATCAATTTGCCATCTTTAATTAAGTTATACAGCTTTTTTAATCTGACAGGGGCATTTTGATATAACTCTTCCGGTTTGGCAGCACACCATTCTTTTCGCATGGCATTCATGGCGGCGCTGGCCGTTCTAACGTCCTCAACCTCTAAGTCTGAGTTGCAAACAACTCTGACTTTCCCCTCCATTTTTTCAATTGCTTCTCCGGCCACTTCAAAAATAGAAGAACTAAAATAACCTGCTATCCGGTCATAACTTTTTGCTCCTTCTAATTTTTTATTAAGAAATGATTCGTCCAGTGGCTTTAATCTGGATGAATAGCGGTAAACCATAGCTTTCCTCCTGCTCATACCCCGTCATTTTTGACCAGTTCCCGCAGCATCTTTGCATAGTACACTTCTTTATCCCAATGTTCCATATGCACATGATGGCCAAGGGTTATCAAAAAGTCCAGCAATTCCATAATGGTGTTTCTCTGATTCCAGTAGTTTGGCACTTCATTTTTCAGCCAATTTCTTCCCTTACTTGTATCTTCTCCTTTAATACATTGATAAAGGGCTGCCAATACATTACGGAGCAGAGAGGAGCCAAAATTATCGGTTCCACTCATGCCCTTCATGCTCCATTCAGCAGCCGTTTTTAAACGGGTTTGATTGGCTTTTGTATTTGCCAGCAAATCCTTATATTCTTTCACCCCAAAGCCCCTGGCCAGCTCTTGATAGGCACCAATTTGATAAATGCCGTCTTTTTCAAATTCCAACCCTTTAATATAGAACCTTTCTTCTGGCTTTAATGTTTTCCAGGTAAAAGAATCAAAGCCCGTAGGGGTTAAATAGTCATATGCTATCTTAATGGACTCATTAATAATTTTTTCTATGGGTGATTCTTCGCCTGAATTTCTATCCTTTGATAATTCATATTTTACATCTATATCTTCAATTTGCTTATATGAGGTTAATACCTTTAGAGAGGCGGCATAGGCTGCCAGGAGATAATCCGCATCAGAAAAGTTTGGGTCTTCCTTATCGTCAAGCTCTCTCATACTGTCTATCTGCCGTTTTACTTCTTCCTCCACCTCGGGATACAGTTCATCAAAGTAGGCGGTATCATCAGACTCCTGCTTGCGAAGGACGAGGAGTACCGTTCCTTTTACATAATTCCCCTGTTTAAGCCC
Organism: Syntrophomonadaceae bacterium; assembly: GCA_014360155.1. GTDB lineage: Bacteria > Bacillota > Syntrophomonadia > Syntrophomonadales > Syntrophomonadaceae > JACIYB01. Next base: position 36,838 of record JACIYB010000001.1, on the reverse strand, counting down.
ACTTGCATCGGTTTCCGTAGCAATATTCCAGGCAGCAGTGACTCTAAGGCCTGCAGACCATAAAATTAAAGTTAGTTCTGCCCACACGCTGGGGTCTTGGTGTGTAAACATAACTACCTGCATACCATTCTCGGGCATGTGATTTGCAAGATTACTATATATTTCTATCATACTTTCATTAAAACTTAGACCACTTCCTGTAACTGCCAAAGCCCTTTTACTGTCTGCATACCATTCCGGGAATATTTCTAGTAACATTTTTTTATCCCATGCAAGGAAAAATTCGCTTAATTCATGATAATTGACCGCATCAGCGTAAGGGGGGTCGGTAATCCATACATGGCTTGCTTCAGTTAAATTTCTTGCATCTGTCACTTGCATGTTATTCTTTATATCAATATTGAAATTATTTATGTTATAAAACCATGTCACCCTTAATGCCTCTAATGCTCTACTTCCGTAAACATAAAATGTATTTAATGCTTGATTATAAAAGGTATGTTCTACTTTTTCGTTAGCCGCGTTTGAATTCCAATGACTTAACTTGGAATTATAATCAGTACATTTATTTAAACCAAGTAACCCAATAGATTTTTTGGTTTTGCTGCCTGCTTCTTTTGAAATTAAGAAGGAGATAAGTCCATTTAAAAGCAACTGCCTCGGATTAAAAAGCTGATGCCAGTAAGCCCAGCCTCTTTCTCTTATAATTTGACTTGTATTATACCCTTCTTCAATTCTATTGCTGGGGATATATCCCTTATCTTGCCACTCGTCGAATCTTTCCTGTAAAAGCTCAACCACTTTATCTTCTCTTGCTAAATCTTCTGTAGTAGGGGCTTGATAATATCGTTCCGTTTTTAAATTACCTTTCTCATCGACGTATTCTTTGACATATCTGACACAATATAGCCTCTCCTGGAAGACATCATCCTCTCTGGGGAGAAATTCTTTTGCCCCCCACTGACGAAGGCCGTATTCTATAGTTCCGTTTACTTTTCGATCTTTTCTAATAGTGGTTATAGGAGTTGTCATGTTACAGTGAGGGCATTTTAAATTGCTGTTTTGAATTGTAGCTAGGCTTTCGGCCAAATTTATCTGTTCTTTTGAAGCATTGGAAATTATCTCTATATCATAACCTTTGTCATTATTTTCTTTAAGAAGGGCAACAGTCTTTGTTCTAACACCGATAATCCAAGAAGAGGCCAGAGGAATTTTATATCCGCACTCAGGGCATATGGTTTCATGGCAGTATAAGTAAGAATTAGCTCTATGGCCTTGTTCGTTATGCTCTATTCCCCATTCTGTTATTTGCTTATCCGCCAAGTTAAAAATTTTCTCCTGAAACCCTTTTAATTCTTTAATTTCCTCATCGCTGGCTCCGTTAATGTTCAGGGCTGCCCAGGTAAGAAGCATGGCAATGGGATTTAAATCTGAAGCATACACATCACAGCCTAACCTGGCCGCTTCAAAGGGGACGCTCCCGCCCCCGGCAAAACAGTCCCCTACTAATGGCGTTTTGCCAAACTTTTTTTCTCCCAGCTGTTGTATAAGCTCCTGGATATTGGCAGCTTTAGTTCCCAGATGCTCATTGATAATATCCCACTGATCTTGGGAGATATTTTCAAGTTCCTCGGGTCTAATGCAAAAGGTAAGTTTTTGGTCATAAGAAAAGCGATTAAAAACAAGCTTTTGAAGGTTTACCCTTTCTTCCTTGGTGACACTTTTTTTATATTTAAGCTTACCTTTGGTATCTTTTTCAAAATATTTCTGCTGCTCACTTTTTGTCAGATTATCGTATATATCCTGAGTTGATATGGACTTTTGTTTTCTCTGCCAGAGGCCTTCATCATCCATAGATAATATTTTTAAAAATACTTCCCTATCCTTTATGGGGTCTTGGCTTACTGGCATAAGCAGGCCTAAAATTGCGGCACGAGCCAGTATTAAGGGCTTCCGTCCCCACCATTTACCCAGTCCCGTTAAGGTTTGTCCTAAATTAGCTTTTCTCTCTTTATAGCTCTCCTTGGATACCTTGGACACCGGAAATTGAACTTCTATAAATGATTTATCATAGTCAAGCACCCTGTCACTTCCTTCCTACTTGTCTATCTCTCTCTGAATAGTTAAATCAAATAAGCTTAATTGTTTATTCCGTTCTTCTATGGGATTTTCAGATAGGGCATATCTGACGGCCTTCCTCCAGCCACGTTTGTCATTAATGCCCCCGGTGGCTGCATTGGTCATGGTAAAAAGCCACCAGCGTTCTTCCGGGCTTAATCCTAACCAATTTTTTATAGCAGTGGGGATAACCGAAGGATCGCAATCTTCAATGGCCCAGGCCAAAAGAACCATTTCTTTTCCCATAAGGCGTTGTACCGGCACCTGCCCAATATGCCACTTGCCCACCAGGATATTTTCTTTTTTTAATCTTTCATTGAATTCCAACCGCAGGGTGTCCTCAATCTTTTTCCATTTATGTTTTGTTAGCCTTACCTTCGGCCTATCGTTTCGCAGATCTATACTTTGATTTTCTTTATCTTCCTGCCAGTGGAATCTTTCGTATATATAAACTTCCTCGTCTTGCTTTCTTGGAATCAACACGAGAAAATGGTGTTGTGATTCTGACGGTATAAAGCCAAATCCAAAAGAAACCTTTTTTTCTGCCATTATTGCACAATCTCCTGTCTAGTAAATTCCTTTAGGGCTTTCTTCTTTTCTGCAATCCAATCTAGAAAGTGTTGGCCAGTTTCAAACTTTACAGCACCGTATTCAAGACTAATATTAACCCTGCCATCTTTCATAAAATTATCTCTAACATTTTCCATACTGCTTTCCAGGTTTTCAATATTAACCGTGGTTTTTGCATCGACTGTTAATTCAATCCAGCCCTTATCATTATTGTTTTCATCAGTTTTAAAAAATGTTACTATCACATCCATCAACTTGGCGTTATGCTTTTTTAACATGGAAAGCTCTTGATAGGTCTCTGCTGTATCATTGGTCTTAGACCTTTTATCCAATTTTAAGGATTTATTCTTATCAACCTGGAGACTGCTGTCCTTCTGCCAATCTATCTTAATAGATAAGGGGTCTGAATATATTCCTTCTGCTTCAGCAACAGCTAAAACGTAGGTGGTGTTCTTAGGGATGATAACCTCTGAATCATAAATTCCTCCATGATCCTTTGGGTTAGAGCCATCAGTAGTGTATTTAATCGGCACATCAGGGGCTGATATTAGTTCTACTATCTTGTTGTCACCCTTGTCGTATACCCTGTATTTTATTGTGATTTTATTTTTCCATTCCACCGGTTCACCGGTTTCATGCTCTCCTTTGCTGTCTACACAAAGAAATGAAAGTTTTAGCTCCTTTGTTTTAAATTCATTAAGATTTTCTACAGGGCTGGAAGCCTCGGTAGCAACACCACCTACTTCGTAGTAAACCTTATCACCATATTTAGGTATGAGCTTTAAGGTAGCCTCTCCAGTTTGATCATCTCTACGAAGTTCCTGGACCTGTACCTGTGTTTTTTCCTTAGGGAAGGGAGGTTTTTCGATATACCCACCGTTTTCTCTCCAAATATTCTTTTTGAGCATATCATCCTTTAAAAAATCAAGGGCATTCATCTTATGCCATTGCCATAATGGATTTGTTGCAGCTCTTTCTTTAACATCACTCCAACGCATTTCCTTTTGAGTAAATAGACGATCCTCACATTTTTTCCTGAAAGTTTCATCTGTGATGTTTTCAGTAAACTTTTGCCTTTGAATTAAAACATCTCTAATCTGCTTTTCGCCGTTGTATTCATTCCCGGTAAATTCCATGAAAAAGTCGGCCTTCATTAAACCATTTTTTGCCGGGTAATAAAGACTCACAAATGTTTCTCGGGAGGCCTGCAGGAGTTCCAGCTTGATCTTATGTAACTTTTCTACTGCTTTCTGGTATTGAGGGTTGTTAGCCGCTACTTTTTCCTCTTCCATCCTTCCAATAATAACATTTATTGCTTTATGTTCTTTAGCAGCTTTTATTAATTTGTCCATTGTGCTTCTTTGCCCGGATAAAAACATAACCCTGTTCTTATAACGGGCGTCGTCATAGAAGTTAGCCAGATCAGGGTGTAGCCCCTGGTACTTAGCAGATGAACCTGTATATGGCTCGAAGAGCACCAAAAGCACTTTATCTTCGGTCAGGTTAATTTCGTCAACAGCTGGGAACACCTGTACCTTTTGATAACAGTCATTATGGATTGAGGGCTTAAATTTTTCTTCCAGGAATGTTCTCAGTTCTTTTTTGGCGTTATCAGAATCATAAGAGTCTACTAAAGAATTGAGTTCTGCGATCATGTTCTTTGTATTTTTAAAGAAAAGCCTTCCGTCTCTATCGGTGTACAAATACCATGCTTGCATGACGAATTCGTCTAAGGCTTTCTTTACACGGGTAATATCTTTGTTTGGTTCTGCCAGGTAGCCAATAGTTTCTCTAAATGTTAGTCCCAGCAAAGCGTTTGGAACATCTGCCAGCGAAGCTACCAGAATCAATTTGCTTAATTCTTGCATACAAGTCTCATTCATTGATGCATCTACTACCTCTGCAATAGCCTTGCCGTTTGCGGATATATCATGAGAGATGGCATTGGTTAAAGATGGTTTGATTTGTGTAATGGATGTTAGCATCTCCGGGTCTTTTAGGTCAAAATCATAGACATTTATCAGCTGCTTTTCTTTGGCTTTTGGCTGATCACCCCTGTATAACTGGGCTACGATTAGCCTCATTAAGCGAATTAACCCTCTCGTCTGCTGGAAATTCTCATTCTCTTTAAAACGGGCATACAAATCCTTAATTGACGGGTGAAAAGGATATGAGTCTTTAATGCCCATAAAGATCTGTTCCGGGGAGATATTGGTATAGCCCATTTGTTTCGCTTCGGACACAGCTTTTTTATACTCATTAGCTATTTCATTAATGGTTTTTGCATTAGGAAGCTTTTTAAAAAGCCTTTTGGTTAATATGTGATAAACCTCATCTGATGTTGAACCGACGGGCTCAATATTTAAGGCAAAACGGTTAACCTCATTTTCCAGTTCCTTAAAACTGGATTGCAGTAATTCACTTCCGCTTTCATATGTTGCCTTTAAATCGGAGATTACAAGGCAGACATTAGAAAGTTCCTCTTTGCCAATTGCGTTAAAGAGATTGGCCAGAGCGGTTGTGGTAACGGCTGCTAAATTACTATCTCCAATAGTTTTTGATTTTGCGTTATCTAAATAGGGTGGAAGTTCATCAAGCAAAATGAGCAAGGGTCCGCCTTTTAATAGATTTTCCCACGCTTTTTGCCCGGGGGCCTGTAAAGGACTGTAGTAATCTTTAAATACTTCTTTTTTCCCGAGCTGTTCTGCTATTGCACCCCATATACCATATGGAGCATCACTTTCCCGTCCGGTAAAGGCAACCACCTTAATTTCTCCCAGTTTGCTGTTCTTAAAGCGATCACCCATAACTTGTTCCCTATATTCAGGATACTTGGCTAATAGCCCCAGAGCTATCATGTTATGGGTTTTGCCGCCGCCCATGGACTGGGTAAGCTTAATCACACCAGTAGCACCTTGCCGATTAAAGCGCTTGAAAGCCGTTTCTAATAATATGTTCATCCCTTGTGTTACAAAGTTTTCCTCAAAGAATTCTTTAGGGTTAATTTTGTTATCTGCAAGATTAGTTAAGTCTATTACATCATCCCGTTTTGTTTCATCAAATACGCTTTCCCTTGGTTTGCAGAGATTAAACAATGACATAATTAGCTATCCCTCCATTTTCTGTTGGGTTTCTTTTAACAGCAAGATTTTATTTACAATCTCAAGACGTCTCTTTCCACATCTCTGTTTAATTAATGTGGTATAATCCCCATCTTTAAAAAGCAAAGAATCATTATTCCTGGCAATGAATTTGATTTGCCTAATCATTTCTTCATCATCGGTATCATTTTTCCAATAGCTATCGATTGTATTATTAATAGCTTCAGCTACCTCTTTCTGGTTTTTATAGAAGGTTTTGATAAAAAACACCCGCTTTCTAATTTATGCCAATTTATATATGGTATTTGTATTAATTTTATATAATTCTCTTATACCAGTATATCCTTTTACTTAAGCAAATACAAAGATTTTCCAATAAGTGATCGTGTCAATTTACTTTGGGATTTTAAAAAATAAAAAAAATCCCCTTTAATATTTAGGCCGTTCTAATAGATCTTAACAGTTGCAAGGTTGCCGTTTTCTTGCCTTTATTTAAGATGGTTATATTTCCGAAAAAGTGTTATCTTGCACATTTCTTAGTAACAATTAGGAGGTTTTTATAGCAAAATCTTATTCATCAAGAACAAACTTAGAACCTTCCCAATTTGCTAAAATATTTGCAGTTTAAATGGGGAGGTTAATATTTTGCAGATTATTTGGAATCTAACTGTAGACATTAAAACCTATGCAAAAGACCGGTACTCGGTGGTTTATCCGGTGATGACTGAATGTCCCTGCTGCTGTGCCCAAGTAAAATTGGAACGACATGGTTTCTACCAGCGCAACGCCCTGGTAAGGACCAAATGCTATCGAATTGATATTTGCCGGTATTGGTGCCCATCCTGTGGCAGAACCGTATCTCTTTTGCCGTGGTTTCTCCTACCGTACTTCCAGTATACCCGGGATACCATCCTGAAAAGCTTACGTAAACAGTTCAAAAAAGCCGGCTCCTTTCTTTCCCGACAGCTTTCCGCCTTTTATCGCCACCGCTTCTTGAATAATATTCCCGCTATCATCAGTGCCCTTAGAGAGCAGCACTGGGATGAAGCACTTCCTTATAACCAAAACAAAAGAGCCATAAAGATAGTGGATCGGTTAGCGGTCACTCCTCCAAGTGCATTGACCCTGACAAGTCAATGTGCAACCAACCGTATCCTAACTAACTTTATGGCAAGATCATTTTAACATTCTTGCTTGGTTTTTGGAAGATTTTATTATCCCACAGAGCTTTTGCGTGGCGGTATTAAGGCATTTTGTTTAAAATTCTGGTATGAGGTTAACCGGTTAATCCTCCATTCATTTTTTGGAGGTGCTTCATTATGGCTTTAAATGAAGAACAGAAGCTGGAAATTGCCCTGTTTCGCTTTGGTCTTATTGCCCCGCTCTTGAACAACCAGGTGGACGACCCCAAGGCCTACCTAGAAAAGATTACATCCCAGATCCATGATGTCCCTTACTATGGTAAAAGAGAATACTGTGAACGAACTATCCGCCGATGGCTTTGGGATTACCGCCGGGATAACCTGGATGGACTTAAGCCTCAGAACCGTAAAGACAAGGGGACTTCTCGGGTCATAAGTGATGAACTGGGAAAGAAAATTATTAATTACCGGCATGACAATCCCGGCTTAAGTGTAATGCTTTTTTATGACCAGATGGCCAGAGAAGGGCTCATACTGCGTTCCGAGGTCTCTTACCATTCGGTCTACCGTTTCCTTAAAGCTCGTAATCTGGTTAAACCACTGGTAGAAGAATCAGCTCAACCTAAAGACCGTAAACGTTTTGCCTACAATGAAGTCAATCGCATGTGGCAGGGCGATATGATGACCGGTCCCTACCTGCTGATTAAGGGAAAGAAGAAACCCTGTTATCTTTTTGCATTTATCGATGACTGTTCTCGTTTAGTTACTTTTGCCGAGTTCTCTTTTAAGCAGAATTTTGAAGCTATGAAGAAGGTCTACCCATCACTTCTCTGGAAGAGTTGAACAAATCCTTCTGGTAATGGCTGGAGGAAGATTACCACCGCCGGGTACACTCATCTCTGGGCATGTCGCCACTGGACAAGTATCTGACCCAGGTTAAGCAGGTCAAGATAGTAAATGATCCAACCTGGGTGCAACAACTGTTTATGAAAAGGGAAAACCGCCGGGTTAATAACGATGCCACCATCTCTATTTTAAAACGCTTATTCGAGGTGCCGCCAACACTGATTGGTCAGAAGGTCCAGGTGCGTTTTGAACCAGAAAACCTGAATGAGGTACTGGTATTTGTTGATGATAAGTTCGTTGCCCGCGCCACCCCGGTTAATGCCGCTGATAACGCCAGGGTTAAGCGCAATCGTGATAAGAATGAGCTTTTAGCTTCATCCCTTTCATTTCATGAAGCACTATTGAAAAAGGAGGAGAATTAACCTGTGTTTACCGCGTTCTACTCTCTATCATCTAAGCCCTTCACCAAGGAAATTGAAGCTGACAAGCTGTTTCCATCATCTACGCACCAGGAGCTCTTAGCCCGGCTTAATTATCTTAAAGATAGCCGGGGAATTGGTATGGTGGTGGGTTACGGTAACTGATTTTTATCGGGGTTTAGCCTACAACCTGAATATTGAACCGGCCTTCCGGAAGGTGGATCTGTTTAGGCAGATTCAGGATGCTATCCAAAACCATTATTCTGGAAAGAAGATTGTTCCGGTGATTATCCTGGATGAACTGCAGTTGGCCAGTACCGGGTTTTTAAGTGACCTGCATCTTTTGTTTAATTTTTCGATGGACTCTAAGAATCCGTTCGCCCTGGTATTGTGTGGCCTTCCTAATCTGGCTCTTAAGCTCTCCCTTACCCACCACCAGCCTCTGAACCAGAGGATTATTATGCGTTACAAGATGAGTCCTTTATCTAAAAACGAAACTAAAAGCTACCTGGAACACCAGATGAACCTGGCCGGGGCCAATTATCCCATATTTTCTGAGCCGGCTGTAGAGGCCATCGCTACCGTAAACCGGGGCTGGCCGCGACTGGTAAATAATCTCGCTACCACCAGCTTGATTTACGGCTGCCAGAAGGGCCTCAAGTATATTGATGAGGAGGCCGTGAGACAATCTGCTTTCGAGATGGGTATGTAATTTATGGCCGGAAAGTATCCGGCCTCTTTGTACACAAGATAGAACATTTTATCTGCAAGACATACATTCTGCTAATGTGCAAATTGTCTAACCATGGAAACTGCAAATCTTGCAAATTACATGGTAAATCCAGGCCTATTTATCATGCAAACGGGGGGGGAGATTTAGTGTGCTAATCAACACCTACCAGAATCTTTATAAATTCTTCTAGAGCGTCTTCTCCTTCTCTGCTACGATCCGGCAAATAAGGATTTACCCATATACTTTTTTTGATCATGCCCCGGTCTGAGCAATACGCAGCCAATAAAAATCCCCCTTATCGTTTTATTATCAGAAATTTTTGACTATTGCTGGCATTTTTATACACTGAAGCCAAAAATTCACACTGGTTTGTACAGTAAAATAGTGTAATTTTCGTGCTATAATTTCCGTATATACTTTCAGAATAAAAATTATCAAGAAGAGGAGGAAAACAGTGAAAAAGATTTTTTTAAAAGCATCAACAATTCTAGCTATATTAGTGATTGCTATAGTTTTCATCGGCTGTGCTTCTCTGAACAATTCAAAACAGCCGGACAACAACGCCGACCCCGGTAAAAATGACGAACAAACAGTACTTAAGGAAATAACTTTGTATTTCGGCAATCAGCAGGCGGAATACCTCGTGCCTGAAAGAAGACAAATAGAAATAAAAAAGGACGCCAGCGCCGAACTGCTTGCCGAGTCCATAATAGCTGAACTCGTCAAAGGACCTGAAGAAAAAAATCTAAGCCCCACAATACCCGAGCAGGTTAAAGTTCTTTCTGTCGATATCAGAGAAAACACAGCTTATGTAGATTTCAGCGAAGAAATAAAAACCAGGCACTGGGGAGGCAGTGCAGGAGAAACTATGACAATTACCTCAATAGTTAACAGCCTTACCGAATTGGACGAAATCGATAAAGTACAGATACTTATTGCAGGAGAAGAACAAGACACCTTGGCTGGGCATTGGGACATAAGCCAGCCGCTTGAAAGAGATGAAGACATTATCAAAAAATAATTAATTAAATATGTAGGCAATATTTTAAGCCAGGGCTGAACACCCTGGCTTAAAGTCTGATTTTAATCCTTTATGAATAAGCAAGATGAAAGTAAGTCTGTGGCCCTACAACACCGTCTACTACAATCCCTTCTGATCTTTGCAGCGCCTTCACTGCTGATTTAGTAACAATGCCGAATTTGCCGTCAAGTGCTGCTGAATAAAATCCGAGATTTTTAAGATGGACCTGCAGCCAGTATACGTCATATCCCTGGTTGCGGTCCCATCTGTTCGTTTGCAGGTACCTTCCTCCCATATAGGTATGCAGGAAGAGGGCATAAAAGGTCTGCGGCCCCACAATCCCATCAACTGCCAAACCATGGTCATTTTGAAACAATTTAACCGCCGACTGGGTTTTAGGTCCAAATATCCTGTCTGCTGGAACACCTAAAGCATCAGCATATTTTTGAGCCGTACTGGCAAGGCGGTTTTGCAGTATCCACACATCAAAACCAGATGAGCCTTGCTGCAAGGTTCGCGATCCGAATACACTAGCACCGGATGGGAGATATATGCTGGTCGGCTGTCCTAAAAACAAAAAGGTATTTTTCCCCACAATTCCATCAACAGTTAAACCGAAATAACCTTGAAAAGCTTTTACTGCCGCTTCCGTATCGGACCCAAATTCTCCATCTACAGCAACAGGAGGAACTATTGAATCAGGCAGCTTATTTAGAAGCCACTGCAATATCCCTACATCAGTTCCACCGCTACCAAGTTTAAGCAAACGGCTGCCAAAGTTGATATAAGACAAGGTTCAACCCTCCTTTTAATCTTATTTGCAACCAATCCAATTTATCTTATGAATCAAGGAGCAGGGTGGTTACCAATCAAGGGGTTATTTCCCAAATACCCGCTAGACTGTGGAGAATTTTAGATGAAAATCGAAATGCCGCGGCATCCCTCGCTTCGGTCTTTTACCCGCGCAGACCTGCCCAATGGAAAATCATAAAGGGTAGTCTCTCCTTATCCTGTCTTTGCTTTTGTTTGGTCTTATCCATGATCCCAGTACTTCCTGTCCAAGCTTCTATACTGCAGCGCTTCAGCAAGATGCTGAGTCTTTATCTTTTCTGATTTATCGAGGTCAGCTATAGTCCGCGCCACTTTAAGGATTCGGTCGTAAGCCCTTGCGCTCATGTCTAATTTGTTAAACGCGGTTTTCAAGAGCATTTCCGAATCTTCGTCCAGATAGCAGTATTTTTTTACGTGGAGCGGCTGCATTTGAGAATTGAGAGCAATAGCTTCATTTTTGAAACGTTTTCTTTGAATTTCCCGGGCTTCTGTTACCCTGTTGCGAATCGCAGATGAACTCTCGCCAGGAGAACGCTCTGTTAGCTGCTCGAACTTCACTTTGGGTACTTCGATATGTAAATCCATTCTATCCAGCAAAGGTCCGCTTACTCTGCCCAGGTATCTCTGTATTTGCAGCGGAGTACAGCGGCATTCTGCACCCGAACCGTAATTCCCGCAAGGACATGGATTCATACTGGCTATAAGGGTAAAATTGGCGGGGAAAGTATAAGCGGAGTAGGCTCTGGCAACTGTTACCACTTTATCTTCTAAGGGCTGCCTCAGGGCCTCCAATACATCCCGGCTGAATTCGGGAAGTTCGTCTAGAAAAAGAATCCCATTTTGGGCCAGGCTTATTTCACCGGGCCGGGGAATCCTGCCCCCGCCGATAATACTCGCGCTAGAAGCATTTTTGTGCGGAGCTCTAAAAGGCCTCGTGTTTATTAGAGGCTTTTCCGGACTGAGCAAGTTGGCTGCCGAATAAATGCGGGTTGTTTCCAGAACCTCTTCCCGCCTCATCTCTGGGAAAATGCCGGGAGCCCGGCGGGCGAGCATCGTTTTTCCTGCCCCTGGAGGCCCGATTAAAAGGACATTATGGGCCCCTGCTGCAGCAATCTCCAGAGCACGCTTGGCGGTTTCCTGCCCTTTTATATCTGCAAAATCATGTAAATCCTGGCTGTCAAAAACCCGGCAGTTGGTTGTACCTGAGATGGGTTTTATTTTAAGGCTGCCGCCAATGAAATTATAAACCTGCTTAAAATCAGACACGGGGAATGATAATATCTCCGGAACCAGTGCTGCTTCTTCATTGTTGTCCGCCGGTATTACTAAGTGTGCATCTTTTAAACCTGATTCCGCTAGTTTAAGTACCATAGGCAGCACACCAGGGATTTTGCGCAAAGTTCCTTCCAGGGAAAGTTCACCGCAGAAATAATAGTCACCGGAGAGATTATATTCAAGCTGCTCAGAAGCTATGAGTATTCCCAGGGCAATCGCCAGGTCGAAATGGCTCCCTTCTTTCTTGAGATCAGCCGGAGCCAGGTTTACAATTATTTTACGATTGGGAAATTTAAACCCCGAGTTTTTTAGGGCTGCTCTTACACGTTCGCGGGCTTCTTTTATAGAGGTTGAAGCCAGTCCCACTATTTCAAACGATGGAAGACCATTTTGTATATCTACCTCGACTCGCACAGGTTTTGCTTCTATACCTGTTATTACAAAAGTGTTCAATGCTGCCAGCATTTACTGTCACTCCGTAAAATGTGTATTTTCTTATACAGCTGCAGATAGCAAGAGCACATGCTGCCCAACAGCTGCTGAGGGCAAATCGATGTCTCTATTTATATAGAGCGAGTATACATCTCTCTGGCTCTTTCAAGCTTCTCCTGCAAATGCGAATACCGTTTTTGGGGCTTATCATTCCGGATGGCAATCGCCAGTGCTTTTTTGGTGCCAACTAGGACAACAAGTTTTTTCCCCCTAGTAATACCGGTATAAATCATGTTTCTCTGCAACAATACATAATGCTGAGTCATTACAGGTATTATGACTGCAGGATACTCGCTCCCTTGTGACTTGTGAATTGATATGGCATAGGCAGGAACCAGTTCATCCAATTCTGAAAAATCGTACTTCAAGAGCCTTCCTTCAAAATCTACGCTCACTTCCTGATTATCCCAGTTGATTTTAGTAATCCAGCCTATATCCCCGTTAAAAACCTCTCTATCATAGTTATTTATTGTCTGCATAACCTTGTCCTTTATTTTAAACAACTTACCTGATCTGCTAACCGCTTCCGAATAAGGATTAAGACAGTTCTGAAGCGCGATATTCAGATTGGAAACTCCAATCACACCTTTTTTCATAGGAGTCAAAACCTGTACATCTTTAAGCGGATCGAACCCGTAGCGTTTAGGAATCCGTTCCTTACACATTTTTAATATTAAACGCAGGGCCTTTTCCGGATCTTCCTCTTGAATAAAATAAAAATCAGTATCTTTACCTGAAACAGGTTTGGTTATATCGGGAAATTCCCCCTTATTAATTCTGTGAGCATTCGAAACAATACGGCTCTCTTTAGCCTGCCTAAATATTTCCGTCAAAGTCACGACCTCAAATTGCCGCGAGCCTATTATATCTTTGAGAACATTTCCTGGACCAATAGAAGGCAGTTGATTTACATCCCCTACTAAAATCAGAATAGCTGAAGAAGGTACTGCCTTTAGCAAACTGTTCATAAGCAGCGTATCTATCATGGAAACCTCATCCACAATTACTACATCCGCATTCAGCGGGAAGTTCTGATTTCTCCTGAATCCCCCTTCACCAGGGCTGAACTCAAGTAAACGGTGAATAGTTTTGGCTGCATACCCGGTAGTTTCCTTCATACGTTTGGCAGCCCGCCCGGTCGGAGCTGTAAGAGAAACATCAAGCTTTAACGCTCGAAATATTTTTATAAGCGCATTTATGATTGTAGTTTTCCCTGTCCCCGGCCCTCCGGTAATAATCAAGACCTTGCTCTGCACTGCCAGGGAAATAGCTTCTTTTTGTTTTTCATTCAAAACAACATCCAATTTCCTTTCCACCCAGGAAAGTGCTGCCTTGATGTCAAGCGGCCGAACAACAGACGGTTCGTTTTTGAGGGCCTGCAATCTTCTGGCCAGGTTTTCTTCTGCTGCCCAAAGTGCAGGCAGATAAGCAATTTCTTGCCCGTCATCTAAATGTTCTATAATCAACCGCTGGTCATTTAAGAGCTGGTTCACTGCCTTCTCCGCAATAACAGCATCGAGCTTTAGCAGGTCACCGGTTTTTCCCAGCAGTTCCCGCAGCGGATAATAGACATGTCCTTCCTCCATAAGCTGGCTTAAAACAAATAAAATCCCCTCTTCAGCCCGCATAGTCGAGTTTGGATTTATTCCTATAGATTGAGCAATTTTATCAGCAGTAATAAAACCTATACCGTAAACATCAGCCGCCAGACGGTAAGGATTTTCTTTTACGATTTTAATTGAATCATTTCCATATTTTTTATAGATTCGGGCTGCATAAGAAGCACTTACTCCATGCCCCTGAAGAAAAACCATAACATCTTTGATTTCTTTCTGCTCCTCCCAGGCTTCTTTTATCATATCGATACGCTTAGATCCGATTCCCTCAACCTCTGACAGCCTTTCCGGGCAGTTTTCGATTATATCAAGGGTATCAAGCCCAAAGGCCTTGACAATACGCCTGGCTATAACTGGCCCAATGCCTTTTATCAACCCTGAACCCAGGTATTTTTCTATACCGTTAACTGTAGCAGGAACAACGGTGTCATAATACTCCACCCGGAACTGTTCACCGTACTTTTTATTCTGGACCCATTTGCCCTGTAGTTTTAATGATTCACCCGGGTTGATACCGACCAGGTTGCCGACTATAGTAGTAAGCTCCCTTTTTCCCTTTTCCCGCAGCCTAGCTACAACATAGTCATCTTCTTCGCTGTAATATGTAATTCTCTCGATGTACCCATAAATTGTATCCACAAGCTTCACCTTTTGATAAAAATCCCAACATTATTTATCCCGCTATTTTAAAAATCAGTTTCTGTTATAATATACCATTTTTATCTATTATACTGGAAAATGCCGTGCAAAACACCAGTTTTAAAATCCAGAAGTTTCTTAGATTTTTACTTTTTTTTTGTAGTTTTCGAATGTTTTTTGTATAATAGTAATGTAACGGTATTTTTTGGCAAAAAGGAGCTTTTTTTACATTTGTCCATATTTATTTTGTTTGTGCGATAACAGCCGTTGCCCTGAAAACAATCAGAAATAGGAGGCTGCTGGTTCAATCTGCATTCATATTTGTTTTTACAAAATATGCTCATATTCTGTTTGCGTTTTTTAGAAAAATAATTCGCAGAAAAGACAGCGATAATTTCTCTGGCAATTTTCATCACCGCTAAGCGACGTACTTGGAACAGAAGAAAGGAGGGCATTAAAAAAACAATGGAAGACCCAGCGATTTTTAGAAGCAAGTTGCTGAAGAAGATGACCGAATTACATCGAGAAAACGCTAAACTGAAAGCAACCTTAAAGGAGTACCAGCAAATGTCAGATGCCCTTAAAGAAAACAATAAACAGTTAAGTGACATACTTGATCTACTCGAAAACGTCTTCATCTGGATTTTCTCTGTTTCTGACTATAAATTCCTTTATTTAAGCCCTTCTGTCAAAAATATTTCAGGCTACCCCGCAAGCGCATTCTATAATAATCCCCGCCTATGGTCGACAAGCATACACCCCCACGACCGCAGACGGATAAGGAAGACTTTATCGGGACCTCCCTTGCCACAAAAAAGTTTTACCCTTGAACACCGAATCATACGTCCAGACGGAGAAGTCCGCTGGCTCAGCCACAAGGTAACAGTCGAAAACGGTCAGAATCGCAATAATACCAGGCTAACAGGCGTCGCTACCGACGTGACGCAAAACAAACAGGAGCAAACAGCTTTTAGAAGATCAGAGCAAAAATATAGAATAATATTGGAAAACGCATACGACCTTATTGCCCTGCATAGATTGCCTAATCTGACTTACATATATGTAAATAAGGCCGTAACCCAAATCCTGGGGTACTCCCGCAGCGAGCTGTTAGGAAAAAGCGTTATTGACCTGATCCATCCTGATGACCAAAAATATGCCCTGCGGGTACTCGAAAAGCGGCCTCCCCGAGGAAAAAACAGTGCCGTATTCAGGTTCAGACAAAAAAACGGGGATTATATCTGGCTTGAAACCAGCGGCAAACTCGTACCCAACCGGGAAGAAGGAAAAACAGTGCTAACCATCTCCCGTGATATAACCGAAAGAAAAACAGCAGAGGAATCTCTGAAATTGAGTGAAGCCCGTTACCGGACTATCGTCGAAGACCAAACGGAGCTGATCTGCAGGTTTACGCCTGATACTACTCTTACTTTTGTCAATGGAGCATATTGCCGCTATTTCGGGAAAAAAAAGGAGGAACTCATAGGGAAACCATTCTTAACTCTGATACCCCAAGAAGACTGGGAAACAGTAAAAAAACACTTGTCTCGCTTAAATAACGAAAACCCGCTGGTTACTTATGAACACCAGGTGTATGACGCAGAAGGAAACATAAGGTGGCAACAGTGGACAGACCGGGCGATATTCGATGAAAACGGTGTTTTCGTCGAATATCAGTCAGTTGGCCGCGACATTACAGAACTCAAACAGACAGAAGAAAAACTGCGTGAAGCCTATGATAAACTGGAAATACAGGTAAAGGAACGAACAGCTGAACTCGCCAAAACCAACCGGAAACTCCAAAATATAATAGCAGAATACCAGCGGACAGAGGAAAAATTAAGATACCAAAATTCTCACGATTTCCTCACTGGAATATACAACCGCGCTTACTTCGAACAGCACATGCTGCGCCTGCAAAACAGCGGCCTACTCCCAACAGCTATTATCCTCTGTGATATAGACGGGCTCAAATTGGTGAATGATACCATGGGCCATGATATTGGAGATTCACTCCTGATAACTGTTTCTCGTATTATCCAGGAATCAGCAGACAGAAATTGTACGGTAGCCCGTGTGGGAGGAGATGAATTTGTTATACTTGTACCAAACTGCGATGATAAAATACTGGAACAAATCCGCCAGAAAATCAAACAAAAAACCGCCGACTACAACCTCAAAAACCCTGATCTCCCTTTAAGTATTTCCATCGGCTGCGCTGTTAGAAATAACCTGTCTACCAGTATGCATGACCTGTTTAAAGAAGCGGATAATAACATGCAAAGAGAGAAGCTGTACAGCATGCAAAGCTCACGCAGTGCTATTCTTAAAGCCCTGATGAAAACTCTAGAAGCAAGGGATTTCATCACCGAAGGCCACGTCGACAGGCTGCAGAAACTCATCGTTGACCTGGCTGTGTCCATAGAAATGCCTCAACATGAGGTAACCGACCTGCGTCTCCTAGCTCAGTTTCATGATATCGGCAAAGTAGGCATTCTAGACCGCATCCTCTTTAAACCGGGTCCTCTCACTCCCGCGGAAACCAGCGAAATGCAGCGGCATTGTGAGATAGGTTACCGTATAGCCCTGTCCGTACCAGACTTAACACCTATAGCAGACTGGATCTTAAAACACCATGAATGGTGGAATGGTGAAGGCTATCCCCTGGGATTAGAAGGCGAAAATATCCCGCTCGCCTGCCGCATCCTGGCCATTATCGATGCTTATGATGCCATGACCAACGACCGCCCCTACCGTAAAGCTATGTCCCACCAGGAAGCAATTGATGAATTGGAAAGGTGTGCTGGGACTCAATTTGATCCCGGGCTGGTTTATAAATTCGTCGAGCTGTTAAAAAAGAGGAATTTAAGTTCAAATGAAGAATGAAACACCAGACAGCTTGAAATGAAAGCGAGTAATATAATAAAATGTTATGTAGTTAACTTAGGTTGCTGCATTAAAGAGCAAAATGTTATACCGTTCATTTACTTATTATTCATTTTAAAGTTCTCAGAAAACGTTTATGCAAATTTAGAGGCTGGCTGAATTCGAATTAGAAAAGAAGGGGAAGAAGATGCGAAGACCCGAGACAAGTTGGCAAGATGCCAGTTTTTATGCCGAAATAGGTAAAACCAAAGACCAGCTTATTGCTGAAATAAAAAAACTGCGCCGGCAAATTGCTGAAGCGGCCGAAAAAACGGCAGAAGCCGCTCAGCTGTTGCAAGATGAAACCACCAAACGAAAACAGGTAGAACAGCAGATGGAAAAACTAAAAGCGCTCGTTACCAACGGACTTAACGGAATCAGTGATGCCTTTTTTTTCCTGAATAACCGGTGGCAGGTTATTTATATGAACCAGGAAGCAGAAAAGTTTTTGGCTAGACATAAAAGTGAGGTCATTGGGAAAAGTATATGGAAGTTCTTCCCTGTAGCAATCAGCAGCCTCCTGCATAAAAAATATATTAAATTTCTAAACCATAAGAAAGCGATAAGCTTTGAACACTTCAGCGAAACTGACAGTAAGTGGTATGAAGTCTGCGCTTATCCCTCTGCAGGTAATTTATCTATTTACATCCGCGACATCACTAAGCGAAAAAAAACAGAAGAGGCGTTGCGCTTATCTGAAGAACGCTTTTCCAAAGCTTTCAGCTCCAGCCCTGATATTATGGTAATAAGCACCTGGGAAAAGGGGCGCCTGGTAGAGGTTAACGACCATTTTCTGCATGTATTCGGGTATGAGCGCCGGGAAATTATCGGCCGGACTACAACCGAATTAAATATATGGGCCGAACTTAGAGAACGTGAAAAAGCTGTGGAGCTGCTGCAAAAGCAGGGTTCGTTTCATAATATGGAAATAAATTTGGTAACTAACTCCGGAGAATTGCGAACCGGCCTTTTTTCCGCGGAGCTGTTGGAAATAGGGGGGAAAAAACATATACTTTGGGCTGGAAAGGATATCACCCAACGGAAACACGTGGAGCAAGCCCTGCAGGAATCTGAACAGCGCATTTCTGACATCATAAACTTTTTGCCTGATGCCACTGTAGTCATCGACAAATACGGCAAAGTTATAGCATGGAATAAGGCGGCAGAAGATATGACCGGTATTAAATCTGAAAATATACTGGGTAAAGGAAATTACGAATATGCCATCCCCTTTTACGGTACTCGGCGCCCAATACTGGTAGACTTGGTGCTCAATTACGATGAAGAATGGGCCGCAAATTATCCTGACATCGAGAAAAAAGGAGAAACTTTAATAGGAGAAAACTTCTGCCCTATTGTCGGAGAATCCGGAGCTTACCTCCGGGCTGCAGCAGCCCCGCTCTACGACACTAAAGGAAATATAGTGGGAGCAATTGAATCCATACGCGACGTCACCGACCGCCACCAGGCAGAAAAGGCTTTAGAAGCAAGCGAAGAAATGTACCGCCGTATTGTCGAAACTGCAAATGAAGGCATATTAACGATAAACAATGACAACGTTATCACATTCGTCAACACCAAAATGGCCGAAATGCTCGGGTACAGTATAGATGAAATGATAGAAAAACCGCTTTTCGATTTTATACATGAAGAAAACCACTCGACAGTAGTTCAGCACTTAAAAAGATGCCAACAAGGAAACAGCGAAAAATACGATCTTGAATTCCGCTGCAAAAATGGAAGCAGCTTGTGGGCCATTGTGTCTGCAAACGTTATACTCGATACAGATGGTAAATATCTCGGTTCCTTAAAAATGATTACTGATATTACCGAACGTAAAAAAATGGAAAAACAGATGGCTCACCTCGACCGCCTGAACCTGGTAGGAGAAATTGCTGCTGGAATTGGCCATGAAATAAGAAATCCAATGACCTCAGTCCGAGGGTTTCTGCAGATAATGCGTGAACAAAAGAAATACTTTGAAGATAAAGAATTTTTTGACCTCATGATAGAAGAACTTGACAGGGCCAACTCCATAATAACAGAGTTTCTTTCTTTGGCTAAAAACAAAGCAGTAGAGTTGAAACCCCATAATCTCAACCAAATAATACAGGCGCTCTCGCCGTTAATCCAGGCTGAAGCTATGGTTCAGGACAAATATGTCAAAATAGAACTGGCGGAAGTCCCGATTTTACTTCTTGATGAAAGAGAAATTCGACAGCTCATATTAAACCTGGTACGCAACGGCCTGGAAGCTATGCCCCCAAGCGGAAGTTTAGCCATAGAAACGTTTGCCATAGGACAGGAAGTAGTGTTAGCCGTCCAAGACCAGGGAGAAGGAATTGATCCTGAATTGGTCGATAAACTCGGCACTCCTTTCCTCACCACCAAAAATAACGGCACCGGTTTGGGATTGGCAGTATGCTACAGTATAGCTAATAGACACGATGCTACCATCGACGTAGAAACCTCAGCAGAAGGCACTACCTTCTTTATCAGGTTTAAAAAGCAGCCCCAGTTCGTTATTTAAATTTGACTCCCCGGAGCCCCTGTTACCTGCTGTGACACTTGAAATGCCGGGAAACAGCTAAAATCGGTCTTGCTTTTGAAGCCCATGTTATCCTCGGCATTATACTTACGGCAAGACTAGAGATTGAACAAACATCTGAAGGAGATTATTTGACATTGAATCGGGGAATTGACTTGTCGGAAACCAAACTTAAATTGCTGGGTACGTTTATTTTCCTAATAATCATAGTATTACTGAGCACACTAGGTTTGGCCTATTTTGAACAGTGGTCTTTTTTTAACGCTCTCTGGCTTACACTCATAAGCCTTACAACAACAGGATACGGCGATATCGTACCTACAACCACCCAAGGCAGGGTTTTCCTGCTTATTATACTCATTGCCGGTGTCGGAGCGTTAGCTTATTCTCTGAGCACTTTAACCAACCTGTTTGTAGAAAAAACAATTTTAGCTTTAATGGAGCGTAATAAGGTTATGAAAATGATTCAAGAACTTAACAAACATATAATAATATGCGGAGCAGGACGGGTAGGCTCCAGCGTAGCTTACATCCTCAGAGGCGAAAATGTTCCCTATGTCCTGATAGATACTAACGAAGAAACAATAAAAGAAATGGAAGAGCAGGAACATCTGGCTATGCGGGGAGATGCTACCCAGGACCAGGTTCTTATGAAAGCAGGTATTGAAAAAGCCAGCGGCGTTATATGCGCTTTAGCCGATGATGCCTCCAACCTTTTTGTGGCCCTGAGCGCCAGGGACCTAAATCCTTCCCTTAAAATCGTTGCCCGAGCTGAGAAACCAGAAACCGTTAAAAAACTGCACCAGGCAGGAGCGGATAAAGTCATCTCCCCCACACAGATCGGGGGATTCCAGATGGCCATGTCTATGCTTAAACCGGTAACCGTTGATATGGTAGAGACCCTTTACACCTCAGGCAATAAACAGTTTCACCTGGAAGAACTGTCAGTCACAGAATCATCACCCCTTGCCCGACAAAAGGTGAAAGATGCATTTGGACAGGAAGATTTTAAAGTCACTGTGATCTCTATTATCCGCAACGACGATGTCCTGATGAATATAAGAGGTGATGATATCGTCTTGCCAGGTGATATTCTAATACTTATAGGCACCAGAAAATCCCTGGAAAAAATTGAGAAACATACTGAAGCAAGGTAACACTCTTCGAACTATTCCGTTAGCAATTTATAAATAAAAAATTTGATTCCACTGCTGAAAGTCATAATCTGCCGGTTTTTAAATATATAAATATTCGCCGCCAGACTTCCGCACGGTCAACACCATCCGCTTGTCGCGCGCTGAAAAGGGTACCAAGCTAACCTGGGGTTTCTGCAGTAGAATCAAAAGTTATATAAAACAGAAAAGCCAGAGCGGAAGTCTACCCGCGAATTTTCGCGGGATAGCAGCAAAATGCACCATTCCCAAAGCTTTACTGTTCGCCTAGTATTCTTAGATTATCGAACAGCTCAGCTACAGTTATGACACCTACCCCTCCAGGTACAGCACTGGCAATCCTAGCTTTAGCTTTGGTTTCTTCATGAACATCTCCGAACATCCTGCCTGCCTCATCAAAGTTGGTTCCCACATCAATTATTACCACATCTTCTCTCACCATATCAGGGGTAATGAAATTCTTTTTCCCTATAGCTGCTACCAGGATGTCAGCATCTAAAGTTTCCCGCTTTAGATCCCGTGTCCGGGAATGACAGAGGGTCACAGTCCCATTTTCAGCCGTCATCATCACCGACAGCGGACCTCCAACAGTGGTGCTCCTTCCCACAATAGTTACCTTCTCTCCTTCAATAGGTATACCATAGGCTTTTAACATAGTTATTACCGCTTTGGGAGTAGCAGGTCTGACGCCTTCCTGCCGGCTTAAAAGCTTGCCCAGGTTATAATTATGGAGCCCCTCCACGTCCTTACCATAGCTTATACAGTTTATCATCTTATTGGCATCCAGATGTGCAGGTAAAGGAGTCTGGAGCATAATGCCTGTTATGGTAGGTACATGATTAAGAACGTCAATTTCCTTAACCAGTTCATTTTCCTCTATATCCTCTGGTAGATTGACGATTTCGACCTCAACTCCTGTATCTCCTGCGAATCTGCATATACCTCTTACATAGGCAAGAGAAGAAGGGTCTTCCCCTACCTGGACAATCGCCATTTTCATCGGCTTGCGCAATACTGCCTGGCGAACTCGCTCCTTGATTTTATCTCTAATTTCTTTACCATAAATAAGCAATTTTACTCCCCCTCATAAAAATAACTGTGTTTAGGTTCACTTTTATTTTTAATTTCTTTAGCAGACATTGAACAATATACACCTTTTTCGGCTTTCTTGCATGCTATCTATAAAAGACAGCTCTCCCTTATTTTTTTCAGGACATTAAGATCCTGATCCAGCTTATCTAGAGGTGTTTCTAGAATAAACGGCAGTTGGTGAAAGAATACGTCAGCAAACAACTGTTTGAACCCCGCCTCGCCAATAAACCCTTCTCCAATATGGGCATGCCGGTCCCTTCGGGACCCCAACTCTTTGGCACTGTCGTTAGCATGTACGAGTTTAACCTTTTCTCTGCCAAACGTATTGTCCATTTCACGCAGAATTCGGCTTATACCTTCAAGGGTTGTACAGTCATATCCAGCTGCATAGGTATGACAGGTATCAAAACATATTCCTATCTTATCTTGATTTTCAACCTTCCGCAATATCTGGTCCAGTTCATCAAAAGTTCCGCCTATTTCAGTCCCCTGGCCGGACATCGTCTCCAGCAAAATCAGGGTTTCCCCCCCGTATTTGAACAATACACGGTTGAGCAGATTGGATATTTTCTCAATACCTTCAGCAGGTGAAGAAGCAGTGTAGGACCCAGGATGCAAAACCAGGTAATCAGCATTGATCAGCTGACAACGTTCCAGGTCTTCCATTATAACCTGAAGTGCATACCGGTATATTCTGTCCTTTGCAGCCGCCGGGTTGCACGTATAAGGAACATGAGCCACAACAGGATTTATAGCATTATCTTGCATCTTAGCATTGAAATATCTTAATTCTTCTTCCCTAAATTGGCGCGCCCTGCTCCCCCGCGGATTACGGAGAAATAACTGCAGAGCCTCCAGGCCCCTTTCCACTGCTTCATCGGCCGTATGTTCAAGTCCCTTTCCTATGGCCAGGTGTGCCCCTATACACGGTTGTCCACTCAATTCTTCAAATCCCCTTTAAGGTATTTATTGTACAAGCTCAAAAAGCATTCTCGATGTGGTTAATCTTTACCCTGTTGCCGTCAATAAAGACGGTTACGACATCAAAACGAATTTCCCGGAAAAACCCGTTGTTTTGGCCCAGGTAAATTAAGGCAGCTTTCTTTAAATGCCCTATCTTCCTAAGAGTTACAGCTTCTTCAGGAAATCCAAATTTTATACTTGTTCTGGTTTTGACCTCTACAATAACAACACCTTCATCTTTATGACAAATTATGTCCAATTCTCCATAGCGGGTATGATAATTCCTGGCTAAAATCTCATAACCCTGCTTACAAAGATAATGCGCTGCAATTTCCTCTCCTCTGGCTCCCAATTTTTTCTTCATAAATGTTCACCTTATTTTTCGCCTCTTATCCATACTGTATATAAACGCTAGTATTTCTGCAATTACCGGGTACAATTCCGGAGGTATCTCTTCATACAAATCTAAACTCACCAGGTATTCTGCCAGCTCCTTATCTTCCCTTATATGAACCCCGGCCTCGCTGGCTATGGCTTTTATTTTTTCAGCAATAAAACCTTTCCCCTTGGCAACAACAACCGGAACCGGGTCCCTTTCGGGGTCGTACCTCAGAGCAGCTGCTTTAGCCATATCTCCATCACTCATAAATAACAGACAGCCTCCTCATACAATGACATCTATCCCCCAAATCCTTGCCTTATCGGAATCTCCTTTGGGGCTGATTTTAAAGCTTTTAAATTCTTCCCGGGTTCTATCTGTTTTTATTCCTAAATTAACAACAGAATATCCCATAACAGCCAGACCTTGCAACAACCGTTCCATATTATTGCTAAAGTAATCGCGAACTTCGCTGCTTTCCACTTCCCCCTCTATTTTAAGTTCTTTATTCCTATTCCATTCAACATAAAAGAGGACCATGCCCAGGTGAGCAGTATCTAAAGAAACGATAAATTTTATTTTTTCCTGATCGTTTAGCCTCTTTTTCCCCTCTTTGTTTATTCTGAGAGAGCATAAGCAGCATTTTTCCTGCACTTTCACCGGAAAAGAAAAATAATAATAATTAAAATCACGTTCTTCAGCCGTTCTGGCAATAAAGTTGAACATCTTTTGCCCTGACAATTCTTTCTCCAGGCTGTCGAGCTTTTCAAGCAAATCACGCACAATTGGACCTCTCAATACGTCCATATCCCTGTCTATTATCTCCTGGACCAGCATCAGCCCCTTTAACAAATCTTTTTCCCAACGCAAAAGATTTTGCAGCTTTATACTTATATTACGACCCGTGTCCTGTAGGTTTACCTGCATCTCTTCCAACAAAGAGATGATTTGGTTAATGCTGGAATTTGCTGCTGTTAAAGTTTTAGGACCAGCGGAAGCCGAACCTGTCCCCAAGCCGGGCTTTGTTTGGGTACTGCCGGCATAAGATGAATCCAGCCGCAGTTCTTGAATAAGTTGTTCATTTCCGGCTGGATTCTGGCCTATATCTGGATGCTGTTTATAAGAGAAACCGCTGCCTTTTCCTGAACGGGCTAAATCAACCAGATCGCGCAGAATACTCTCTATAAGGTCAGCTGGATTGCTGTTTCCCTGCATATACTGAGCTAAAATATCCAGATCTCGTTTATTAAGAGAGATGCCTGCAACCAGAGCAAAAACCGCTGTTCTGATATTTTGCTCATTAAGTCCCCCCAAAAAACTTGCTCCCTTTCGCACATCAATAAAATCAGCAGGCATAACCGGCACATTATACCGCACAAGCTCTCGGGCTATCATTATATTTTCCTTGTTCGCCGTTATCCCTATGTCTATTAGCCTTGCTGACAGGCTCTTCTCCTCTAACTCAACCAGCGACCGCGAATTCAAAATTTTCAGGTAAACTTTTCCTTCCTTTATTTCTTCTACCATCAGATACAGTTCCTGCCCGGGCTTGACCAGAACCTCAGACACCGCTCCCACAGTCTCGCCTCTGAGCGACAACACGACCATCCCGTTCTGTTTGACACTCTGCACCGTACCCTTGACTACCTCACTTTTATTTAAAACGAGGGGCGTGCTGTCAGGAGCAGAAATATTAAGCATTATCCCAGTCAAAAAGGCTTGGTTGACCAACATGCTTCCCCCCTGTTAACATTGTTTTAATCGGCTCAAAGCTTTCCCTATGTATACTGCAGGCACCTTCCCGCATAAGTGCTGTAAGGTGTTCCCTGGTAGCATAACCTTTGTGCTTGGCAAACCCATACCCAGGATATAAAAGATCAAAAGCTTCCATAGCCTTGTCCCTCTCCACCTTAGCCAGAATAGAAGCACAGGCGATGGAAACACTCAGGCTGTCTCCTTTAACTATAGACTTTTGCCTAATATTTATATCGGGTAATTGCAGTGCATCTATAAGTAAGAAAGAAGGCACAGGAGAAAGCTGCTCAACAGCGAGCCTCATGGCTTCCTTGGTAGCATTCAGTATGTTAATTTTGTCGAGATAGGGAGGAAATACGAAAGCGGCTGCCCAAGATACAGCCTTATTTTTAATCTGCGCTGCAAGCTTGCGGCGTTTTGAAGGGGCAAGCCTCTTGGAATCGTCTACTTCAGGCAGGAAAAAGTCGGGCGGTAAAATAACTGCCGCTGCAACCACCGGTCCTGCAATAGACCCTCGCCCTACCTCGTCTATCCCGGCTATGTACTCAAATCCTCTCTGATATGCCTCACGTTCAAAGTGTTTCAGGGCTTCTATTCTCTTCTTTTCCTTAAACAAGTACCGTCCATCCGCCTGGGGCAATTTGCCGTACACCTCGCTTAAAAATATTAGCTGTATCTTGCAATTCTGGTTACGGCAGAACCGATCATTTCTCCCTGCAGCAGAGCACCTTTAATGCCCTGAAGTCCAAATGCATCACCGATTAAAAAAACCCAGGAATGCTCTTTTTCCAGCTTCAAATATAAATCATTATCAGGGACAAAACCAGTCGCCAAAACCACATAATCAGCTTCCACAGACCCGTCATCAGTCAGGACTTCCCCGGTTCCTATTTCCATAACCCTGGTTCCGGTCTTCATCTTCACCTTGCCTTGTTGGAGGCGGTTCATCAAATCCCGGCGGTTTTTCCTTTCCATTTTAGCGGCCAGGCGATTACTTTCTTCAACAATCGTTATATCATTGTCTCCCGCCAGCAGGAAGTCAGCTGCCTCACAGCCGCTTTCTCCCCCACCTACAACCACTACTTTTCTGTTTATAATCTCGATTTTTTTGTTAAAGACATCACTCAAATCAAGGCAGTGCTCCCTTTCCCACCCTTTAATCCGCAGCTTATTTGGCTTAGATCCTGTAGCTATAACCAGAAAGTCAGGCCGCCTTTTTTTTAATTCTTCCGGCCCATAAGTACGGTTAAGCAGCACTTCCACCCCGCTCTTGTTTAACTGCCTGACGAGAAAATCGCGCAGCATAGCTATTCTCCCCTTATACGGGGGAATAGATGCCAAGTTCAATAATCCCCCAGGACGCCCATCCTTTTCATAGAGCGTAACATCTAGCCCCTGCTGTCTCAAAGATAGAGCAGCCTGCATACCTGCAGGACCGCTGCCGACCACAACGGCACTGTAATTATTCTTTTTAAGGCTCCCTGCATAATATTTCAACTGTTTTTCTCGCCCTGCCTGCGGATTGACAGTACAGCTCACCCCTACTCCCCTGAAATAACTGTCGGCGCAATTATTGCACATTATGCAGGGGCGAATATCTTCCCTCTTTCCTGCCCGGGCTTTGTTGGCCCAATCGCTGTCTGCCAGGAGGCTTCTGGCTAAGAAAACGAAATCAGCCCGCCTCTTTTTTATTACCTGATCGGCAAACCCGGGATCCTTTACGACGCCTCCGGCTATCACTGGTATTTTTACCTGTTTTTTTATCTCCTCAGCGAGGTATATGCGCCATCCTTCACCGTATGATGCAGGTTCTATACTAGTCAGTCCTGATTCATAAGTACCAGATGAACAATGTATCGCATCTGTTCCCGCTGCCTCCAACTCCCGTGCAATCTCCGCACTTTCCCTTAGGTTCAGCCCTCCAGGTACAAAATCGTCGATATTCAGGCGCACTGACAAAACCAGACCTGGAACTGCATCCTTTATCCCCTGCGCGATGTTTAACAAAAACCTCATCCTCCCAGGTAGAGAACCGCCATACATATCCTGCCTTTTATTAGTCCGGGAAGACAAAAACTGGTTTATCAGATAACCGTGAGCCGCATTGAGCTCCACCCCGTCGAAACCTGCTGCATAAGCATAATGAGCCGCTCTTATAAATTTATTTTCAATATCGCGAATTTCCTCAATTTTTAACACCCGTGGAATTTCTTTAATATGCGGACAGGCGAGAGGAGATGGAGCTACCGGCTGAATGCCTGTAATATTCTTTGTTGTCTGTCTGCCAGCATGAAAAAGCTGTATCAATGCTCTGCTGCCATAAGCCTTTATTGCAGATGCCAAGCGTTCTAATCCCGGAATACAGCGAGGGTGGTCTATATTTAACTGCCTGAAATTCCCCCGGCCACCCGGATTATCAACCGATGCCGCCTCAACAATGACCAGGCCCACGCCGCCTTTAGCCCGCGCTTCATAGTAAGCTATTAGCGAATCACTGACTCCGCCGTCCAACCCAGCATAACCAACTGACATGGGCGCCAGGACGACACGGTTCTTTACCAAAATACCGCTTATATAGGCGGGCGAAAACAGGTAGGGGAACATTTTCATGTCAACAATCAACCACCTTTATTTTTATATCAAAGCAATTGTCACCAACTATTATATATATACTATACTATATAAGGAAAAAAGGGGGACGAGCTTCCACGCCATTTTACGCCTTCTAACTCCACCGGCATCATCTCCTGAAAAAAGGGCCTAATTGAGCGCTGGTGTGATCGAGTACAGCCTGCAATAAAGGCAAATGCTCACTGCCCAGGTAACGTTCTTTCCCTTGTTTAATTTTCCTTATAGTTTGCTCCACAGGAATAACCCTGAACTTCATTTTCCCGTTTTCATAGTAGGAATGTGAATAAGTAGGGGTATACGAGACTTCTTCCAGGAAAGTATCTCCTTTGCTGAAATCTTTGCTGAACTTTATCTTTAAAACAATACCGCTGTTGCGTTCCCTCCCCCGCTGGTGGCTTATGAAGTTCCCCATGGAATATATGACGAATTTATTTTTTTCTCCTATTTTGATGGCTTCCATAGTCTGAATCACATGGGGATGACCCCCTAATATTACGTCCGCTCCCGCCTGAAGAAATTCCCGCGCCATAATCTCCTGCTCCGCTGTAGGTTTGGAACTGTATTCTACTCCCCAGTGAAGTATCAAAACAAGTATATCTACCTGGGATCTAAGTTTTTTAATGTCCGTCAATATTTTATCTCTATCAAGAAAATTAAAAAGATAAGCATGCTCATCAGGGACGGGTATCCCGTTGGTCCCGTAACTGTAAGCAAGAAAACCTATTTTTACCCCTTTAATATCCTTTATTAGAAAGGTACGGCTGTCCTGTTCGCTTTTATACGTTCCCACAGTATCAAGTCCTGCTGCATGCAGCACTTCCAAGGTGCGAATAGCCCCTTGGTATCCACGATCCAAGGCATGGTTGTTGGCAGTAACAACGAGATCAAATCCAGCATCTTTAAAAGCTTGGACTATGGCATCAGGGCTGTTAAACAGCGGGTATCCAGTATAGCCAGAATCAGGCCCTGCCATCGGAGCTTCAAAGTTAATCAAGCTATAATCTCCTTCTTCGACAAGATATTTTACTTCAGAAAAAAAAGTATCAAAGCAGTAAGACCCATCCCCCATAAGGCCTGACCAAATCTGGGTATTATGCATTAAACAATCGCCGGCCGCTGTTAAGGTAATGACTTGGGAATGTTGAACCCCTTTATCTGCCTTCTCGGAAGTAGCAGCAGGAATCAGTTTCACCGTCTCTATTAAAATATGAATATTAAGCGAAATCGCAATTCCCAAAATTATAAGCAGTAAAACAATACCTGTTCGCTTTAACAAGTTCCTCCCTCCGAAGATCAGAAATACTCTAGGGCAGATAGAAACTGTCTCCGTCTGACGCATAAAACACTTCTTTAGTAGAATTATACTATTTAATATAGTTGTGATTTCACTGCAAAGACCCTAGGAGCCTGTTGACGGAGCATGGAAGCAACACCCCACGAAGGCGAAGCGACGAAAGGGGGCGAACCCCTGTCTTTTTCCTTCCCCAATTCAAACTCTAGTCCAGGCTTATCCGCCCCAGGTTGCCCTTGCGGAATTCCTGCACAAGCATTTTGCAGGTTTTAGCCAAATCAGGTTCTCCTCTCCTCAGGAAGTAGCCTCTTTTTTTGGATATTTCCTCAAGTATTTTCACCTCTTCTTCATCAAGGTCCTGTAATTGAAATCTATCGCGCAAAACCTGCGGTGACTTCTCTTTTAAAACCCTAATAAGGTACAGGGCAACATCATAATAATCATAGGCGTTTTCACCTATTATATCTAAAAGAGCCAGCCTAAATCCTTGTTCCTCTTTCTCGATTTTAGGCCACATGAGGCCGGGGGTATCCATAAATTCAAGATCTTCGCGAACTCTGAACCACTGTTTCCCCTTCGTCACCCCAGGTTTTGCACCGGTTTTAGCCATTTTTTTCCCCACCAAACAGTTCAAAAAAGTAGACTTGCCTACATTGGGCACCCCCACCACCATTACCCGTATAGGACGAAGTCTTCTCCCCTTCTTTTGCATTTCCTCCGCCTTTCCCTTAAAAGCATAAACGATAGCCTGCAGCGCCCCTTTAGTCCCTTTGCCGCTAACGGAATCCACGGAAACTGCCGGGTAGCCCTCCTGCCTTAATAATTCAATATATTCCTTTCTGGCCGCAGGAAGAACAAGATCCATTTTATTCAGGACCATAACCACTTTTTTTCCCTGAACCATTTTTTCTAGGTCCATATTTCTGCAGGAAAAAGGAGCTCTAGCATCTAACAGTATTACAACCACATCTACCAGTTTAATATTTTCCTTTATTTCCTTCCGGGCTTTCACCATATGCCCGGGGTACCAGTTAATGCTCAAAACCATAACCCCCAAAATGAGAAGTAAGACGTGAAACATTAAGGTTTTCCCATCTTCTGCCTCAAAAAAAAAAGAATACCCCTAGGTATTCTTTTTAGCTCTCCATTTTTTATTAGGATCTGCCTTTTTCCTTTACTCTGGCCTTCTTACCCGTCAGGTTTCGCAGGTAGTACAGGCGACTTCTGCGAACTTTCCCTCTCCTGGTAACCTCAATTTTGGCTATCTGGGGGGAATGTAACGGGAAAGTCCTCTCAACCGCTACTCCATATGAGGTCCTCCTTACTGTAAAAGTTCGGGAAAGCCCTTCGCCTCTGACCTTTATCACAATTCCTTCAAAAATCTGTATCCTTTCCCTGGTCCCCTCTACAACTTTTACATGCACTTTGACTGTATCCCCGGGACCAAAAGCAGGTATATCTTTTTTGTAATATTCCTCCTCAACAGATTTAATTATATCTTGCACCTTTGTTTCCTCCTTGCTAAATATAGTTTATTGGCAGACCCTGTAAAACAAAAACAATTTCTTGGGAATGAAAAAGCCCCTCACCTATTTTCACCAGCGGCTGTATCCCACTATCATAAGGGTTTAATAACTCAATTATTTCAATTCGTACAGAACAGCAGTATTATAGCACAAGAACCTCTACAAGCTCAAGAAATAATCAGAAGCAATTTCATAAGCTATTAGAAAGGTTCAGGTAGAAATTGAGCAATACCAGAATTCACCCAATAATCTGTCCAGTATCATGGATACAGCACTGCGAACCGATAAATGATTGTACACCCTGCCGGCCTCAATAGGTTTTAGGACATAATCACAGCTTAATATCAATTCTTCAACCATACCCCAACCGGTACCGAATAATAATAAAAAGACTTTGTTGTCATTAAAAATCGTCTCTTTTAGATCCTTATAAGAAATACTGTCAGGGTACAGTTTAGCATCAGTCGCTACTGTAAGTACTTTTTGCCCAGTTTCTCGACCGATATATCGCTTTACTTCCTCCAGGTCACGGGCAAGCTTAAGAATGCTAAAAGCCTCTTTCCGGTCGGGATTGTAGTCGCCGCCGTAACCCTCCTGCCAGTAAGATGCTATCTTTTCAACCAGCTTGTGCTGGTGTTCAGCAGGATGAACTACAAAAAAACCTTCTACATCATATGTCCGTGCCACCCTAGAAATATCATGCAGATCCAGATTGGTCACAGAAGTAGTAATAACATCCATCCGTTTGTTATACATGGGGTAATGCAAGAGGGCGATGTATACCCTGGACTTTCTCACTCTTTACTGCCCCCTGAAAACAATATTTCTTCCAGCAGTGCTCTCTCTTCTTCATCATATTCCCTGTCCAACAGCAGTTCGGGACGTTTTAAAAGCGTACTGAGCAAGCTTTGTTTCTTCCTCCACAGCCGTATTTTTTCATGATGTCCAGAAAGCAGCACCTCTGGTATCTTTTTCCCTTTGTAGACAGCAGGCCGTGTATAATGCGGGTATTCCAGTAACTTATGAGAGAATGATTCTTCCTGGGCAGAAAGCCGATCTCCTAAAACTCCGGGAATTAACCTGACTACGGCATCTACCAGCACCATAGCAGGAAGCTCTCCCCCGGTTAAAATATAATCCCCTATGGAAATCTCCTCGTCGACCACGTCCATAACCCTCTCATCCACACCTTCATAGTGCCCGCAGAGTATTATAAGATGCTTTTTACCGGCAATTTCTCTAACTTTTGCCTGGTCGAGAAGTTTGCCCTGAGGCGACATATAAATTACCCAGGAACCTTCCGTCCTGCTGTTTTCTATAGCTTCTCCCAGGACATCGGCTTTTAAGACCATTCCCGCTCCCCCGCCATAGGGATAGTCATCCACTTGAAGATGCTTATTCAGAGCGAATTGCCTGATGTTTACCGTGTTTATTTCCACCAGTCCTTTTTCCTGCGCCCTCTTTACAATACTTGCATTAAACGGTGAATCGAACATTTCCGGAAAAAGAGTCAATATGTCTATTTTCATAATAACCCCCGCATTAGTTACAAAGAAAATAGAGGTAAAACAGAAAATCACTCTTCGCTCTCAATCAAACCAGTCAAAAGCCTTACCCTCATTTCTTTATTAACTAAATCCACTTTAACAATTACGTCCTTTATTGCTGGAATAAGAATCTCGCCGAACTGCTGCGAGTCTACTAAATACACATCATTAGCCCCGGTCTCCAATATTTCTTTTAATTCTCCCAAAAAACCCATTTCAACATCATACACCCGCAGCCCCTGAAGCTGGAAATGGTAAAAACAGTTTTCGGGCAGTGGATACAGCTCATTTTCTTCAATTTGTAGGAGAGCATTCTTATATTCCTGAGCGTTTTCCTTCGTTTCTACATGCCTGAACTTAAACAGATAAAAGCTTTTATAAGGCTTCACTGATTCAATCAACGTTTCAGTAAGCTTATTATTTTTTTTGAGCTTCACTGCAGTCATTTTTTCGAATCTTTCCGGGAAATCGGTTAAAGGTAAAACCTTCACCAGGCCCCTGTATCCATGGGTACCTATTATTTTGCCTATACTTATAAGGTTACCCATCTTCAATTTCATTAATCACCTTCTATTTTTATCAGGATTGAGACGCATAAAACAAACACTTTACGCCTGACTATAAAATTGAAAGGGCTATAAGATCTAGCCCTATCTCAATATTTCAACAACTACTCTTTTGCCTTCCTTGGCCGCTGTTGCCTTGGTAAGAGTACGGATAGATTTTGCGATTTTTCCCTGTTTGCCAATAACTTTGCCCATATCATCAGGGGCAACTCTCAACTCCAGTATGGTAGACCTCTCACCGTCTATCTGGTTTACATGAACGTCATCGGGGTTATCCACCAAAGCCTTGGCGATATACTCAACCAGTTCTTTCACTTTCATTCCCCTCCTGCAGGTTTAAACTATTTGCGACTTTCTGCAAATTTAGCCATAACCCCCTGTTTTCGCAGCAGGGATTTGGCTGTATCAGAAGGTTTAGCCCCCTTAGCTAGCCATGCCAGTGCCCTTTCTTCATCAATTTTTATTGTTTCCGGATCAGTTGTTGGATCATAATAGCCAATTTCCTCAATAAATCTGCCATCTCTGGGGGATTTTGAGTCTGCTACGACCACTCTGTAAAAAGGTCTCTTCTTAGCTCCCATTCTCTTCAGCCTGATTTTCGTTGCCACATGTCCACCTCCTTAAATGCTAAATGCTTAATTTGAAAATCGCTAATTATAAGTAAAAACTATTTTAAAAAGGGAATTTCGTCAGCGGCAATCCTCGTTTTCCCTTTTTATTACCCAAGTCAGCGAACTGTTTCATCAATTTTCGAGACTCTTCAAACTGCTTTAAAAGTCGGTTCACTTCCTGCACTCTGGTTCCGCTTCCCCTGGCAATTCTCTTTTTGCGGCTGCCGTTCAATATAGAAGGATTTCTTCTCTCTTCAACCGTCATGGACTGAATTACAGCCTCAACTCTTCGAAGTTCTTTCTCATCAAGTTCCCCTTTCATGGTTTTCAAGTGCTTCCCCATTCCGGGAATCATCCCTAACAAATCTTCCAGGGGCCCTAGTGACTTGAGCTGTTGCATCTGTTCCAGGAAATCTTCAAGAGTAAATTCCTGCTGCCTAATCTTTCGTTCCATTTCTCTTGCTTTCTGCCTATCTATACTGGACTGGGCTTTTTCGACCAAGCTCAGGATATCTCCCATGCCGAGTATACGTGATGCCATCCTGTCCGGGAAAAAGATTTCCAGAGCATCTATTTTTTCTCCCACACCTACAAATTTAATGGGACAGCCAGTAACCGCTTTTACTGAAAGGGCAGCTCCCCCACGCGTGTCGCCGTCTAACTTGGTAAGAACAATCCCTGTCACTCCTAGTTCTTTATTAAAAGCTTCAGCTACATTAACCGCATCTTGACCGGTCATGGCATCAACAACAAGCAAAACTTCACTAGGATCTACTGCTGCCTTTATCTGTTTCAATTCCTCCATTAGCTCCTCATTTATATGCAAGCGTCCTGCAGTATCCAGGATAACAACATCCCGATTACGGTTTCTAGCATGTTCTAATGAAGCTTTGGCGATATCTACAGGGTTTTCCTGTCCCATGGAAAACACAGGGATATCTGTCTGTTCACCTAATACTTGCAGCTGCTTAATCGCAGCAGGGCGATAAACGTCACAGGCAACCATGAGCGGACTTTTCCCCTGCTTGGCCAGTTTTCTAGCTAATTTGGCCACTAAAGTAGTTTTCCCTGCCCCTTGCAGCCCAACAGCTACAATAACTGCAGGGTTACCGGATATATTGAGTTTACTTTCAGAACCTCCCATAAGTTCCGTCATCTCATCATGAACTATTTTTATAACCTGCTGACCAGGGGTTAGACTCTGTAGCACTTCCTGCCCAACTGCCCTGCTTCGAACACGGGATATAAATTCCTTGACCACCTTAAAATTCACATCAGCTTCCAATAAAGCCAACCTGACTTCCCTCATAGCCGTATTTACATCTTCCTCAGTCACTTTGCCTTTGCCCTTAAGTTTTTTTAATATATCCTGAAGTTTATCCGACAAACCTTCAAACATCCATATATCCCCCTTTTTTATATGGACTCAGTAATGCTCCGCAACATTCTTACTGCTTCAGCAAGAGTCTCTTCCTTTATTTGCGCTTCATCGTTTAATATCCTATAAACTTCCTCTAATTGTTGCCGTGTGTTCAGAAATTTTTTTACTAACCCAAGACGGCACTCATAGTCTTCCAACGCACTTTCCGCTCTTTTAAGCAGATCATGGACAGCCTGTCTAGTAATGTTCAGGTTATCGGCTATTTCGGATAGAGACAGATCATTTTCATAATACAGGTTTATTACATCCTGTTGCTTTTCTGTCAGCAGTGCTCCATAAAAATCTTTCAGTAAAATCACATGCCCGACCTTTTCTAACATTATAAAAAATTTCTCCTCATGTAAAGGTAAAATGCTTTACATTCAAAGTTTACTTTTCTTGTTCAAAGATGTCAATAAACTACCTTGATTTAGTCGCTTTCAATTTCAAAAAGAAATGCCCAACAAAAAAGACAGGTATAACACCTGTCTTAAGCAAACATATTTACTTGATTTATAGAATAACACCATTTCTATTATCAAGTAAAAACAGCCATTTTTAACAAATGGTGGGCGATGCAGGACTTGAACCTACGACCCCCTGCTTGTAAGGCAGGTGCTCTCCCAACTGAGCTAATCGCCCATGGTGACCCCTAGGGGACTCGAACCCCTGTTACCGGCGTGAAAGGCCGGTGTCTTAACCGCTTGACCAAGGGGCCATAACTAAAATCGGATGCCTGATATAGGATGTCAGAATTGATAAATCAAATTCACTAATTTCTATGCCTGAATATCCATATTCTGACGTCCGATTTCTAACTTCTTAGAATGGTGGGCCTACCAGGACTCGAACCTGGGACCAACCGGTTATGAGCCGGTAGCTCTACCAGCTGAGCTATAGGCCCAAGATTACTCCGAACTCCGCAAAACATAGTATATAAAATATCTGCAAAAAGGTCAATAGTTAAACCGAATTCATAAAAGAAATTTCCCCTCATAATACTTTCACAAGAATATCCAAGCAAAAAGCGGTAACTTACAAGGGTTACCGCCCTATTTAACAATTGGCTCCCCGAGTAGGATTCGAACCTACAACCCTCCGGTTAACAGCCGGATGCTCTACCGTTGAGCTATCGAGGAGCGCCCCAACGAAAATTATTATATATTGATAACAGTTGCCTGTCAATATAAGAAGTCAATTAACTACTCAATATAGTCTTTAAGTTTCTTACTGCGGGAAGGATGCCTCAGTTTTCTTAAAGCCTTGGCTTCTATCTGCCTTATTCTTTCCCGGGTAACGCCGAACTCCTGCCCGACTTCTTCCAATGTCCTGGGCCTGCCGTCATCCAATCCAAACCTCAACCGCAAAACTTTTTCTTCCCTCTCTGTAAGCGTGCCCAATATACCGTTTAAATGTTCACGCAATAAGACGAAAGAAGCGGACTCCTCAGGAGATTCTGCATCTTCATCGGTTATAAAATCACCTAAATGGCTGTCATCTTCCTCACCAATAGGAGTTTCCAGCGAAACTGGCTCCTGGGCTACCTTCATTATTTCAATCACCCTGTCGACGGGAATGTCCATCTCATCCGCCACTTCAGCTGGACTAG